>JBJELO010000287.1:0-75785 GCA_051879195.1 Lachnospiraceae bacterium | reverse complement strand
TGTCCTATGCCCTGTTCCCCCAGGTAGCAGTGGAATTTTTCAAGGACAGAGAAGCAAAGAAAACCAGGATCGACCCCAAAGCAGCCGATGCTGAGAATAAGGCATATCCGGTGTAGGGGCGATTGAAGGCAGTGCACGTGTCGTAAGAATGAAGTAAAATAACTGTAATAATAAATGACCATAATATGAGGCCTTTACGCAGGGCGGAAATGTTTCTGTGGAAGGCCGGTATTATGGTCATTTTGTTTTTATTCATAAGAATTTCATTGCATTTTTTCGGAAAAGCTGATATACTATGAACCGGTTTTGTACTTTAAAGCGAAAGAGAGGAACAGATCATGGACAAACTGGATGAAATCAGAACCCGGCTGGATGCCTGTGATGATGAGATTATTGAACTTCTGACCCGTCGTATGGGGATTATTGAGGAGATTATTGAATATAAGAAGGAAAGCGGAACGCCGATTCTGCAGCCGAAACAGGAGCAGAAGCAGGAAGAGGCTCTGGAGCAGAAGCTGGACGGGCAGCGCTATGAGGAAGAAATCAAGGATATTTTCCGCTACATTGTCAGCAACAGCAAACGGATTCAGGCCAAAAACCTGTTCAATCACAATATTCTTTTGATTGGTTTCATGGGATGCGGTAAAAGTACGGTGTCTTCTTTCCTGTGTAAGATGCTGGCCATGGATTCCGTGGAGATGGATGCCGTCATCGTGGAACGGGAAGGCATGTCCATCAATGACATTTTCGCAAAATACGGAGAAGAGTATTTCCGCAATCTGGAGACCAATCTGCTTATTGAGCTGAGTCATAAGAATCAGCTGGTCGTATCCTGCGGCGGCGGTGCTGCCCTGCGTGAAATCAATGTACAGCATATGAAGAACAACGGCCGTGTGGTACTGCTGACGGCAACACCGGAAACGATTCTGGAAAGAGTCAAGGATAACGATGACAGACCGCTGCTTCGCGGCAATAAAAATGTGGAATTCATCGGTGACCTGATGGAAAAGCGCCGTGCAAAATACGAAGCAGCAGCCGATATTGTAATTTCCACGGATCATAAAAGTGTACTGGAAATCTGCCAGGAGATGATCGGAAAACTGATGGAAATGGATGCATAGATACTGCCTGTTAGTAGGTGAAATGTTGCTTAGCTGAATCGCTGCGGAATGTGAATGATCGGAGGCAGAATTACCGGAAACAGTATTGTCAGAAACAGAATGAAGATCGCCGGAAAGCCTTTCATACCCAGAAGTAATGGGTGTGGAGGGCTTTTTTGCGTAAAGATTACAAAGTAACAGCAGTTTATTTCATACTTTTGATGCATGGAATAGCTGTGGGGAATTTGTAAATTGTCTGAAAGACGATGCTTTTTCGAAGGAATCGTCTTTTTTAACACAATTGTAGCATTCACAGGTGAAAATTAATACAACCTTAATTGCTGCCTGGAGTCATATATAGTAAACTGTATATATGGAAGTACCGTTATGCAGAGTGTCGTATGGCATTCTGAAATCGGATATTTGCTGTAAATGCAGTTTCAGAATAAAACTGTTAAAAACATATGGGAAGAAGGTGTATCAATGAAACGATTCTACAAAAGAAAAGGGCTGGCGTTGATGGGGCTGTTTTTGCTGCTTCTGCTGATTACAGGGGCAGGAAAAGCATCTTCCGTAAAAGCGGCTAAAACGGCTGCACCTGCAGTGAGCGTGCAGACTATTGACTGGGACAGTGTCAAAGTCAGCTGGAAAGGGGTCAGCAATGCAGCTGGATACCGGATTTACATAAAGACCGATTCCGGGTGGAAAAAGCAGGGAGATTACAAATCTACAACCCGCTGGGTCATTATACGGAATCTGGAATTTAATAAAAAGCATACCTTTACAGTTCGTGCATATGCAGCTTCAAATTCCGGTAAAGTATGGGGGGATTACAACAAAACAGGAGTTTCCGCGGTTACGGCTTTAAATCAGCCGGTGCTGGGGAAAGCAGTCGCTGCTTCGGATGGTTTAAAGGTTACCTGGACGGCAGTGAATGGTGCTGAAGGATATCGCATCTACCGGAAAGGTACTTCATCCGGGTCGGAATGGAAAAGAATCGCACAGATATCCGGGCAGAGTCAGAGCAGATATGTGGACAGGACAGCTGCAAAAGGAAAGACATACCGTTATACAGTGCGGGCTTACCGCAAAGCAGGAAAAAAGATTGTTTTAAGTACCTATGATAAAAAAGGAATTTCCGGCTCCATGAAGTCATCTGCAGCGAATGATGGAATTGATCCCGATCAGCCAATGATTGCACTGACATATGATGATGGTCCATCTGTCAGTACGCCGAAGATTCTTGATATTCTGGAAAAATATGATGCGAGAGCTACTTTTTTTGTTGTAGGAGACCGGGTTGATGGGAATTCCAATTATCAGTCTTATGTAAAACGGGCCTGCAAACTGAACTGTCAGATCGGCAATCACACCTACAGTCATGCTACACTGACACGTCTTTCGCAGGCCGATATCAGATCACAGATCAGCAAATGCGATAATGCGGTAAAGAAAGCTGCGGGGGTGACTCCTGCTGTAATGCGGCCTCCGGGAGGAAACCGCAATGCCACAGTGGATCAGACTGTCGGAAAACCGCTGATTCTCTGGTCTGTTGATACGGAAGACTGGAAAACCAGAAATGCTTCCAGCACGATTTCTGCAGTCCTGGATCATGTGAAAGATGGGGATATTGTTCTGATGCATGATCTGTATTCCTCAACGGCGGAGGCATCAGAAACCATTATTCCGGAACTGATCAGGAGAGGCTATCAGCTGGTGACAGTTGAGGAACTGGCACAGTACCGCGGCGGTATGAAAGCCGGACAGCGTTACAGCTCTTTCAGAGCGAAATAGCTGTATTCAGCCATATCAGATATATTCTGATAGAGCAGCAGCAGGTTTCAGCTGCAGTATAACAATAACATAACAGCAGCAGGTTTTAATTACTGTATATCAGGTAACATACTACACATACAGCAGAAGCCTGAATCATTTTCAGAAACAGATATCGCGGCAGTGACAGATTCAGGTCATATGTAACCTCTCTGGTCTGAAAGGCTGTACACAGTCCGCCGGACACGCACAGAAAGAGTTTCCAGTATCGGGCAAGGAGGGGTAACGGGAAATCCGGTGCCTGAATCCGACTGATTCCCGTGGTCAGTTCCAGAAACGGAATCAGCAGTTTCAGAACAGGGCCGGTGAAGGACGGACCGGACAGGAATTCTGCCAGTATGGAAAAATACATAATGTAAATTCCTGCCTTAACCATAATTCCTGTGCATTCCAGAAGATGGTCTCCGGCTCCCGGTTCATCGGTGATATCACCGGGGGCGGCAGTGACGCTGTTTTTTGTGTCTGCTTCCGACCGGCAGGATTTGTACAGTTCCGGTTCCGGTCGGCAGAATCTGCCCATTCCCGTTTTCCGGAAACGTATATTTCCGGATCCGGATCTGCCGGTCAGCAGACAGAACCCGATCAGAAGCGCTGCGGATGTCAGATAAATGACCGGCATCTCCCGATTCAGACCGGCAAATGCAGCCATGAACATAGGGCTGGACATATTGCAGAACACAGCATAATAGCATGCCGTATTCTCCGGCAGCAGACCTTTCTTTTTCAGGTCTGCTGCCGTTTTTGCACCCACAGGATATCCATTCAGGAAACCGGCGGCAACGGCAAAAATGGCTCCTCCCCTGCTCAGATATCCGGTCAGAAGACCGGATAAAATCATAAACGGAAATACGGCAGGGAGAAAACGCTGATACCAGAGCAGCAGTCCGCTTTGGGCTCCTTTCAGAGTGATTCCGGGAAACAGAAGCATGAGAAGCAAAGCGGACACGATCAGAAAAACGATAAGCCATCGGTTTTTCATTTTCTGCTGTCATTCGGACCGGAATCTGAGCGGCCGGAATTCTGCTGAAGAATCATACGCAGCAGTTCCAGCTGTTTCCTGTCTGAGGGAGTCAGACGGTTTTTCATCTGTTCATAAATCATATCCGTTTCCTGACGGGTGAATGTAATGCCACGTTCACTGGCGTTTTTCTGCATGGCAAGGAAAAATGGAAGAAAATTGTCCTGATTGATATCTTTGCCCTGATTTAATACTGCCTGTAAAAAAGCTGCTTTAACCGGATCCATGCGGCACCTCCTGATCTTTCTGCTGATTCTGTTCCTGACTGGAATAGAAACGGTCAAATTCCTGGAATGATTTCTGCTGCCCGGGGGTCATGAACTGCATCATAAGATCCTCAGGCTTCAATTCTCTGGAGACGTTCTGAAACTGACGGACCTGTTCCATCATGCGAAGGGTCTGTTCCGCATTCTGCAGGCTGGAAAGAAAGGCGCGTTCCTTTTCGTTGCAGACCGGCGCAACGGCTCGGACAAAAGCAGTCAGATCACAGGGCCTGTGCCGGTACTCTGATCCGGAGGATACGCTGCTTGCCTGAAAACGCTGTGAATCGTCTCCGGTCAGTTCCTGCAGAACCAGCTGGAGTTCCAGAAATTTCATAACTTTATGGAACGGATGCTGATATTCGGGCTGTATCAGCGGGCAGACAGCCTTCATCTGCCTGTGAATATGCCTGACATCGGTTTTTTGAGATTCCTCTGACAAATTGATCTCCTTCCGGGCTTTTATAATACTATATGTTTTTTCTGCGGAAAAAGAACCGCAGAAAGGGATGGAACATATTTTATAGTAGGTACGGATATGTATCCGTCTGAAAAAAAGAAAAAGAAGACAGGAATGAGTATGGGAATGAAAAAAAGAATCATGAAGGCAGCTGCTGCGGGCAGGGAGATTCTCATCATCGAAGGAAATGAAGTTTATGAACTGGATGAAGAATGTCTGGAAGAAAAGAATAAGAAGGAATCATGATACACAGAAGCGCCCCTCCCCTGACACAAAAGGGAAAGAGCGCTTTGAACTGCGGACATTTTATGAAATGCTGCATTGTTCTGCCGGCGGATCATGCAGTTGCCCGCATATGAAATATCCGCCGGTTTCCGGTCAGATGTCAGATATCGCCGGACTGGACGGTCAGCTCATCAACATCAGCATCCGCATCCGTTGTTGTTTCCGAAGCCGCCGCAGCAGAATAACAGAATCAGGATCCACAGGCAGCTGTTATTGCCGCATCCGTTATCGCAGTCACCGCCAAAGAAACTGCCATTGCCGCAGCAGCACAGAAGAATCAGAATCCAGATCAGGCTGCCGCATCCGCATCCATGATCATGGTTGTCAAAAGAACATCCGCCGCCACAGTTGGTTGCTGCTAAATCACTCATTATTTTCAGCCTCCGAGTTGTTTTACAATATATCTTATGAAAACGGGCTTGACCTGTTACAAAAAATACATTACTATTTATTCACGCACACAGGAACCGGGCGGGATACAGATCACCCGTTTCGGAAAGCGAGGAGGATGTAATATCTGATGAAAGTTGAAATTTATACAGATGGCGCGGCCAGGGGGAATCCGGATGGTCCCGGAGGATACGGCGCGGTGATTTTATACCGTGCTCCCGACGGAACGCTTCACAGGAGGGAATATTCCCAGGGATATAAAAAAACTACCAACAACCGCATGGAATTGATGGCGGCGATTGCGGCGCTGGAGGCGCTGATCCGTCCCTGTGAGGTGGATCTTTATTCCGATTCTTCGTATCTGGTGAATGCTTTTAATCAGCACTGGATCGAGAGCTGGCAGAAAAAGGGCTGGAAAAGAGGGAAAAACGAGCCGGTTAAAAATCAGGATCTGTGGATGCGGCTTCTGGAAGCGAAAAAGAATCATCATGTCACCTGGCACTGGGTCAGGGGACACAACGGTCATCCGCTGAATGAACGGTGCGATGAGCTTGCCACCGGCGCGGCTGACGGCGGAAATCTGATCGATGACGAAGGTTTGGAATGAAGCTTTGACACGAACATGCATTTATGTTATACTCAGAGCAAACTATACAATATAAAGAGGGACTTATGAAGCGAGTATTATTAAAATTAAGCGGTGAAGCACTTGCCGGTGATAAGAAGACCGGTTTTGATGAAGCGGTATGTAAGGAGGTTGCTGCTCAGGTGAAGCCTGCTGTGGATGCAGGTCTGCAGCTGGGTGTTGTTATCGGCGGAGGCAATTTCTGGAGAGGAAGAACCAGCAATGCCATTGACCGTACGAAAGCAGATCAGATCGGTATGCTTGCTACGGTTATGAATGCACTGTATGTTTCCGAGATTTTCAGAAATGCAGGCATGAAGACAGAAATCCTCACGCCTTTCGCGGTGGGAACCATGACAAAGATGTTTTCCAAGGATCTTGCCAATGAGTGCCTGGAGGCCGGCAAAGTGGTGTTCTTTGCGGGCGGTACCGGTCATCCCTATTTTTCAACGGATACCGGCGTTGTTCTCCGCGCCATTGAGATGGAAGCTGACATTATCCTGCTGGCCAAGGCAGTGGACGGTGTTTATGACAGCGATCCCAAGACCAATCCCGCTGCAGTGAAGTATGACAAAGTCTCCATCGATGAGGTAATCGAAAAGAAACTGGCAGTGGTTGATCTGACTGCATCGATTATGTGCATGGAACAGAAGATGCCCATGGCTGTTTTCGGACTTAATGAGGAGAACAGCATTGCGCGTGCGCTTGCCGGAGACATTACCGGTACTTATGTTACTGTGTAAACCGACATCTGTTGTCCAACACAGTTGTAATCTGATTAAGAAATCCTGAGAGGAGTAATAATATTATGAACGAAGTGATTGAAGAAAAATTAATGGTATTCGAGGAGAAGATGGAGAAAAGCCTGGAATCCCTGAAAAAAGAATACCTGACAATCCGTGCAGGACGTGCGAATCCTCATGTACTGGATAAGATTCGTGTTGAATATTACGGATCACCCACACCTCTGCAGCAGGTTGCAAGCATTTCCGCACCGGAAGCACGCATTATTCAGATTCAGCCCTGGGATAAGAGCCTGATTCGTGCAATCGAGAAGGAAATCAACAAATCCGATATCGGCATCAATCCGAATAATGACGGTTCTGTAATTCGTCTCATTTTCCCTGAACTGACAGAAGATCGTCGTAAGGAACTGACGAAGGATGTGAAGAAAAAGGGAGAGCAGGCCAAGGTTGCTGTCAGAAATATCCGCCGTGATGCAATGGATGCATTGAAGAAAGCCGGAAAGGCCGGCGATATTTCCGAGGACGAACAGAAGATTGCAGAAGAAGATGTTCAGAAGAACACCGATGCTTATATTGCGAAAATCGATAAGGAAATTGAGGCAAAGACCAAGGAAATCATGACGGTATAATACTTGGATACTGCCTGATTCGGACAGGTGATTTGCAGGAGAGGGATATACATGGATGATGTGTGGTCCCTCTCGTTTTCTGTATTTACAGCTGGAGAGGAAATTACTGCAAAAGTTCAGTGGTTCATATTGTGCAAACAGACAGGAGGATTAGTATGATAGACGAAACGATGAAGATTCCGCAGCATGTTGCGATTATTATGGATGGTAACGGGCGTTGGGCAAAAGCGCACGGTGTTTTGCGCCAGCTTGGACATAAAAAGGGGTGCGAGACGCTGGAACAGACAGTTGAGGATGCGGCGCGTCTGGGGATTCAATATCTGACCGTATATGCGTTTTCCACGGAGAACTGGAAACGGTCCGAGGAGGAGGTCGGAGCTCTGATGCAGCTGTTCCGTTTTTATGCGAAGCGCCTGCTGGGGATTGCAAAGACCAACAATGTCCGTGTTTGTATGATCGGTGAGCGAAGCCGTTTTGCACCTGATCTGGTAGAGGCAATCGGACGTCTGGAACAGGAAACAAAGCAGAATACGGGTCTGACGTTTGTGATTGCTGTCAATTATGGCAGCCGGGATGAGATGGTCCGTGCAGGCCGCCGGATGCTCAGGGATGCCAGAGACGGCAAGCTGGCTCCGGAAGCACTGACGGAACAGGTGTTTTCCAATTATCTCGATACGGCCGGTATGCCGGACCCGGACCTGCTGATCCGTACCAGCGGCGAGGAGCGTCTGTCCAATTTCCTGCTGTGGCAGCTGGCTTATACGGAATTTTATTTTACGGACATCTACTGGCCGGACTTCAATAAAGAAGAACTGGAGAAAGCAATTGCATATTACAATGGAAGAGACCGTCGTTTTGGCGGAAGAAATGAGGCGTGATTATTTTGGCAGGACAGAAACAATCATTTTTTAAATCATCATTTTTTATCAGGACACGCAGCGGCATCATACTGGTTCTGATTGCGCTGGCACTGCTTCTTGCCGGCGGCAATGTTCTGCTGGCAGGTCTGGGAATCATCTCACTGATCGGCGTATTTGAGCTGTACCGGGTCATGGAGATTCACAATAAGCTTCTCGGATGGGTTGGTTATCTGCTGGCAGTGGTTTATTATATTCATCTGTATCTGGCGCCGGAAAACAGCGACCGGCTGGTTGCTCTGTTCATACTGGCTCTGATACTGTTTCTTGCGGTTTATGTGCTGGCGTTTCCCACCTATCGGAGCGATCAGATGATGACAGCATTTTTCGGATTGTTTTACGTGCCGGTGATGCTTTCCTATATTTATCAGTGCCGCGTTCTGGAGGGCGGGGCATATCTGGTATGGCTGGTATTCCTCTGTTCCTGGGGATGTGATACCTGTGCTTATCTGGCAGGAATTACCCTGGGGAAGCACAGAATGGCACCGATATTGAGTCCGAAAAAGTCGGTGGAGGGCGGTATCGGCGGTGTTCTCGGTGCAGTTCTTCTGGGTGCTTTGTTTGGATATGTGTTCCGTATGCAGATTCCCTTCAGCAGTCCTGCTTTTTCCTGCGCGGTAATCTGCGGCACCGGCTCTGTCATATCCATGATCGGCGATCTTGCGGCATCGGCCATCAAACGTAATCATGATGTGAAAGATTACGGAACGCTGATTCCCGGTCACGGCGGCATCCTTGACCGGTTTGACAGTGTTATTTTTACAGCACCGGCTATATATTATACCGTAATGTTTTTTATTGGATAATCAATTCTGAAGAGCTGCGATTTTGGAATAAGGATATTGCGAGTGCCCTGCGGCACAGGAGGTTAATATGAAAACAATTTCAATACTTGGTTCAACCGGTTCCATTGGCACACAGACTCTGGAAGTGGTTCGTGCATCCGGCGATTTTACAGTCAGTGCGCTGACCGCCGGTTCCAATATAGACCTGCTGGAACAGCAGATGAGAGAGTTTCACCCGGCCATGGCTGCGGTGATGCAGGAAGAAAAAGCGGAGGAATTGAGAGTGCGTACCGCAGATCTGGGAATTCCGGTCTATGCCGGTATGGATGGTCTGCTGGCTGCGGCTACGGAGCCTTCTGCGGAAATGGTTGTTACGGCGGTGGTGGGAATGATCGGAATCCGTCCCACATTGAAGGCAATTGAGGCCGGAAAGGATATTGCGCTGGCCAATAAGGAAACTCTGGTAACTGCCGGTCATCTGGTGATGGAGGCTGCAAGGGAAAAAGGCGTTCACATCTATCCGGTGGACAGTGAGCACAGTGCCATTTTCCAGTCGCTGAAACAGGAAGACCATTCGAAGATCAGCAGGATTCTGCTGACAGCTTCCGGCGGCCCTTTCCGGGGACATACACTTGACGAACTGGAAAAGGTACAGGTGGAGGATGCCCTGAAACATCCCAACTGGAGTATGGGAGCGAAGATTACCATTGATTCTTCAACCATGGTCAACAAGGCACTGGAAATTATCGAAGCCAGATGGCTGTTTGATGTGAGTTTCGATCAGATTGAGGTTGTTGTTCAGCCCCAGAGTGTGATTCATTCCATGGTGGAATTTGTGGATGGAGGCATTATGGCTCAGCTTGGGACGCCTGATATGAAGCTTCCCATTCAATATGCACTGTATGAGGGCAAACGGAATAATCTCGACGGGGATCGGCTTGATTTTGCCGCATTGGGACAGATTACATTTGAGGCTCCTGATATGGAAACATTCCGTGGATTAAAACTGGGATATGAAGCCGGCCGTCAGGGAGGCAGCGTGCCCACTGTATTCAATGCGGCCAATGAATTTGCAGTTGCCCGTTTTCTTGAGAAAAAGATTGGTTATCTGGACATCGTGCGCATGATTGAGGATGCGCTCAGTGTTCATCAACGGATCGATCATCCCGATCTGGAAGCGATTCTGGAAACGGAAGCAGAGACAGACCGTTATCTTGAAAGCAGGTGGTGCCATTGATGAATGTAATTGGAATTATCTTATCGGTTTTTGCTTTTGGAATCCTGATCATTTCCCATGAATTCGGGCATTTTCTGCTTGCCAAGCTGAATGGCATCTGTGTGGAGGAGTTTTCTGTGGGGATGGGGCCCCGTCTGTTTTCCTGGCAGGGAAAGGAAACCAGATATTCGCTGAAAGCAGTGCCTTTTGGCGGTTCCTGCATGATGCTGGGTGAAGATGAAGACTGTCAGGATGAACGTGCTTTTGGCAGCAAGAGTGTCTGGGCGAGGATGTCTGTGCTGGTGGCAGGTCCTGTATTCAATTTTATACTGGCGTTTATACTGGCCCTGATTGTACTGGGTTCTATGGGTATCGATCTGCCGGTTCTTACGGATGTGATGGATGGTTACCCGGCGCAGGAAGCAGGGCTTCAGGCCGGAGACCGGATTGTGAAGCTGAATGACGAAACGATTCATGTGTACCGTGATGTGAGTCTCTATATTGCTCTGCACCAGGGAGAAACACTGGATGTTGTTTATGAAAGGGACGGAGAAACGCTGGAAGCGGTCATTGTTCCGAAATACAATGAAGAAAGCGGTTCCTATATGATGGGAATCGTGGCAGGCGGCGGCCGGCAGAAGATGGGTATTCTGGAGACGGTTAAATACAGTGTTTATGAAGTCGGTTACTGGATCCGCTACACGTTTCTGTCGCTGAAAATGCTGGTGTCCGGGCAGGTTGGTGTGCAGGATGTATCCGGTCCGGTGGGCATGGTATCTTCTATGAGCAGTATGGTAAAGCAGAGCAGTGAGAGCGGAGCTTTTTATATTTTTATCAATCTGGCGAATTTCTGCATTCTGCTCAGTGCCAATCTGGGTGTTCTGAATCTGCTGCCGATTCCGGCTCTGGATGGCGGACGTCTGCTGTTCTGTCTGATTGAAGTAGTAAGAGGCAAACCGGTGAATCAGGAGTATGAGGCCATGGTGCACGGGATCGGCCTGATTCTGCTGCTTGGCCTCAGTATGGTGATTTTATTTAAAGATATCTGGCAGCTGTTGCCGTAATGAACAGGGAAGAGGAGGAAGCACTTTGTTAAGAAATCAGACACATGAAGTAAAAATAGGCGACCGGATCATCGGCGGGGAGTACCCGGTTCTGATTCAGTCCATGACCAATACACGTACTGACGACGTGGAAGCAACGGTGGAACAGATTTTAAGACTGGAGGAAGCCGGATGCGAGATTATCCGCTGTACGGTTCCTGACGAAGCGGCAGCAAAAGCGCTGGATCAGATCCGTTCCCGCATCCACATTCCGCTGGTTGCTGACATTCATTTCGATTACCGCATGGCAATTGCGGCCATTGAGAACGGTGCTGACAAGATCCGCATCAATCCGGGCAATATCGGCAGCAGAGAACGGGTTCAGGCGGTTGTTGATAAAGCAAGGGAATACAATATTCCCATTCGTGTGGGTGTCAACAGCGGCTCTCTGGAAAAACCACTGATCCAGAAATACGGAAAAGTAACAGCAGAAGGACTGGTGGAAAGTGCTCTCGACAAAGTGAAGATGATCGAGGATATGGGATATGGCAATCTGGTGATCAGCATTAAATCTTCCAATGTGCCTATGTGTGCAAAAGCACATGAACTGCTGGCACCGAAGACTTCCCATCCTCTCCATGTGGGGATTACGGAATCCGGTACGGTTACTTCCGGCAGCATCAAATCCTCTGTGGGACTGGGCATCATCCTGTATGCCGGTATCGGCAATACCATCCGCGTATCACTGACGGGAGATCCGGTGGAAGAAATCAAGGCAGCGAAGATGATTCTGCGGGATCTGGGTCTGCGCGAGGGCGGTGTGGAGGTTATTTCCTGTCCGACCTGCGGCAGGACGAAGATCGATCTGATTTCTCTGGCCAATAAAGTGGAGACCATGGTTGCCGGTATTGAAAAGCCGCTGAAGGTGGCGGTTATGGGCTGTGTGGTAAATGGTCCCGGTGAAGCGAAGGAAGCTGATCTGGGAATCGCCGGAGGTATCGGAGAGGGGCTTCTCATCCGTAAAGGTGAGATCATCAGAAAGCTGCCGGAAGATCAGCTGCTGCCGGCACTGATGGAAGAGATAAAAAATTATCAGGTATAGAAAGTAACAGCGGGGCGATAAATTGGCGAAGTCATTTACAGAAGTTTTACCTGGATTTAAAGGATCCAGTGAGGTTTCCGGTATTTTAAAGTGGATACTGGTACAGCGGGTGTCAAGGAACCGGGCGCAGGATACGATCACCATTTATGTGACGGCAGAGCGTCTGATTCCCAAACGTCTGATCTACCGGCTGGAGGCGGAAATCAAGAAACAGTATTTCTTTACTGTTTCCACCTCGGTCAGGATTCAGGAGGACTACCGGCTGTCGGAGGCGTATTCCGTGGAATACCTGATGGAACAGTACAGGGACAGTCTGCTGCTGGAACTGAAAAACTGCAGCAGGCTGCTCCATAACCTGTTCGATCATGCGGAACTGGCCTATCCTGCAGAGGAGGAACTGGTGGTTGAAGTGGAGGATTCCATGGTGGCAAGAGCCAGGGGGCAGGAGCTGGAGAAAATCCTCCATAAGGTTCTGAATGAACGTTTTCATATGAATGTTCTGATTCAGCTGGTTTATGTGAACCGTAAGGAGAATAAAAAAGAAGAAGCGGAAAGCTTCATCGAACTGGAAACACAGAAAATCGTGGAGGAAAACGAGCGCCGCAGACAGGAGCGTCTGGCAGAAAAGCAGGCTGCTGCCGCAGACCGGAAAGAGTCCAGGGAAAAAGTGGCTGTGGGAGGCAAAAAAGCCGCTGCCGCTGCTGCCGGTTCCAAAGTTGCACCGGAGAGCGGTTCTACCGGGAAGGGAGAAGGCGGCGGTGATACCTTTAAGAAAGGATTCAATCAAAACGGAAAAAAAAGCTTCAGTAAATACGGTGATAAGAAGCCTTTTCCGAAAAAATCGCCGGATGTGATCTACGGGCGCAACTTTGAGGAACCGTCGATTCCTCTGAATGAAATCCAGGAAGAAATGGGCGAAGTCGTTGTTTACGGCGAAATCATGGATGTGGAATTCCGCGAACTGCGGACAGGGAGCACCATGTGTATATTTCACATTTTTGACGGAACCGACAGTATCGGTGTGAAGACATTCTGCCGGGGGGATCTGGCTGATGAACTGAAAGAAGGTATCAGGCCAGGGATGGGTGTCAGCGTCAAAGGCGTTGCCGCTCAGGATACCTTTGACCGGGAGATCTCCATTTCCTCAGTCCGGGGGATTAAAAAAGCCGCATCTCTGGAAAAAAAGAAGAGAATGGACACAAGTCCCAGAAAGCGTGTGGAACTTCACTGTCATACGAAGTTCAGCGAGCTGGACGCCGTTTCCGATGTGGATGAGCTGATGAAGACCGTCTACGACTGGGATATGCCGGCTCTGGCCATCACTGATCACGGCAATGTGCAGGCCTTTACGGAAGCCTTTCACCGTCTGAACAGTTCCAAGCCGCTGAAGATGATCTATGGTATGGAAGGATATCTGGTGGATGATCTGGCAGCTATCGCGGAGAATCCGGGCACCTGGACGCTGGACGATCCGTTTGTGGTTTTCGATCTGGAGACTACCGGTCTCAACAATAACGTACATAAGATCATTGAGATTGGTGCAGTCAAGGTGCAGAAGGGCCTGGTAGTGGACCGGTATTCGGTCTTCGTAAATCCGCAGGAGCCCATCAGCTATGAGATTGAAAACCTGACCGGTATTAATGACTCCATGGTAAAGGATGCCCGGACCATTGATGAGGTGCTGCCGGAATTTCTGCAGTTCTGCGAAGGCGCGGCTCTTGTGGGCCACAATGCTTCTTTTGACGTGAATTTCGTTCTGAAGGCTGCAAAAAAGCTGGGGATTCCCTTTGAGAATCCGTGCTGGCTCTGTACCATGAGGATGGCGCGGTATTTCTTTCCAAACAGCAAAAAGGCTACGCTGGATCATGTGGCAAAGGAGCTGGGCATCAATCTGAAAAATCACCACCGTGCTGTGGATGATGCGGAATGTACGGCCGGAATTTTCATTGAATTCTGTAAGAAATTCAAAGAGCGGGGGGTACATACCCTGGAGGAGGTCAACACTGTCTCCAGACCTACCGTGGAGATGATTCAGAAAAATCCCAAATATTACCACATTATTCTGTTGGCGAAAAACGATCTGGGGCGGGTGAATCTGTACCGGCTGGTTTCCGAGTCCCATCTGACCTATTACAACCGCAAGCCGCGGATTCCCAAATCGCTTCTTATGGAGAACCGGGAAGGGCTGATTATCGGCTCCGCCTGCGAGGCCGGAGAACTGTTCCAGGCCGTGCTGCAGGGGGCAGACGATATGCGGATTGCGGAGCTGTGCAGTTTTTATGATTATCTGGAGATTCAGCCCATCGGCAATAACCGGTTTATGCTGGAGAAATCGGGTCTCGGTGTCAGTTCGGATGAGGATCTGATGAATCTGAACCGCCGGATTTATGAACTTGGCCGGATATTCAACAAGCCGGTGGTGGCCACCTGCGATTCTCATTTTATGAAGCCGGAGGATGCCATTTACCGAAGCATTATTCAGGCAGGACAGGGATACAAGGATTCGGACAACCAGCCGCCTCTGTATTTCCGGACCACGGAAGAGATGCTGGAGGAATTCCGGTATCTGGGAGAGAAGGAAGCGGAGGAAGTGGTTATCACCAATACGAATCTGATCGCAGATATGTGTGAACCGATTCAGCCGGTCCGCCCGGACAAATGTCCCCCGGTTATTGAGAATTCCGATCAGGATCTGCGCAATATCTGTTATGATACGGCCCATAGAATCTACGGTGACGAACTGCCGCAGATTGTTGTGGACCGGCTGGAGCGGGAGCTCCATTCCATTATCAGCAACGGATTTGCCGTTATGTATATCATTGCCCAGAAGCTGGTGCACAAATCCAACGAAGACGGGTATCTGGTTGGTTCCCGTGGTTCGGTTGGTTCTTCTTTTGTGGCAACCATGGCGGGAATCACGGAGGTGAATCCACTGAGCCCTCACTACTACTGCTCCAATTGCCACTATTACGATTTCGACTCAGAAGAGGTTAGGGCTTTCAGCGGTATGGCCGGCTGCGATATGCCGGACAAGGTCTGCCCTGTCTGCGGAGAAAAACTGAAAAAAGAAGGCTTTGATATCCCTTTTGAAACATTCCTGGGATTCAAGGGCGATAAAGAGCCTGATATTGACCTGAACTTCTCCGGTGAGTACCAGAGCCATGCCCATGATTATACGGAGGTTATTTTCGGCAAGGGACATACCTTCCGTGCGGGGACTATCGGTACACTGGCGGAGAAGACGGCTTACGGTTATGTAATCAAATATTATGAAGAGCGGGGAATTAAGAAGCGCCGCTGCGAAATGGAACGGATTTCCAAAGGATGCGTGGGTGTGAAGCGGGGAACCGGTCAGCACCCGGGCGGTATCATTGTTATGCCCCACGGGGAGGAGATCTATTCTTTTACGCCGGTTCAGCATCCGGCCAACGATATGACAACGAAGACGATAACCACCCATTTCGATTATCACTCCATTGATCACAACCTGCTGAAGCTGGATATTCTGGGACACGATGATCCTACCATGATCCGTATGCTGGAGGATCTGATCAAAATTGATGCCCGCAGCATTCCTCTGGATTCCAAAGAGGTTATGAGTCTGTTCCGGAGTACCGAGGCACTGGGAATCACGCCGGACGATATTGACGGCTGTCAGCTGGGGACTCTTGGAATTCCGGAATTCGGTACCGATTTTGCCATGCAGATGCTGATCGATACCCAGCCGAAGTACTTCTCCGATCTGGTGCGGATTGCCGGCCTGGCTCACGGTACCGATGTATGGCTGGGCAATGCACAGGATCTGATCAAGGAGGGGACCGCCACCATTCAGACTGCCATCTGTACCCGTGACGACATCATGATCTATCTGATCGGCAAGGGGATGGAATCGGAGAAGGCATTCAAACTGATGGAAAAGGTCCGTAAAGGAAAAGGGCTGACACCGGACGAACAGGAGGCTATGAGAGCCTGCAATGTGCCGGAGTGGTACATCCAGTCCTGCCTGAAGATCAAATACATGTTCCCCAAGGCGCATGCGGCGGCCTACGTTATGATGGCCTGGAGAATCGCCTACTGTAAGATTTTCTATCCCAGAGAATATTACACGGCATTTTTTTCCATCCGCGCTGACAGCTTCAATTATGAACTGATGTGCCTTGGACGGGAAACGCTGGACCGCCATCTGAATGCGCTGCGGAACAGTACGGAAAAGCTGTCTGCCAAGGAGCAGGGTATGATTCGTGATATGCGTATTGTACAGGAGATGTACGCCCGGGGATTTGAATTTATGCCCATTGATCTGTACCGGGCAAAGGCTACCCGTTTTCAGGTGATTGACGGGAAAATCATGCCCTCTTTCCTGAGTATTGACGGGCTGGGCGAGAAAGTGGCGGTGGCAATCGAGGAAGCCGCCAGTCAGGGGCCGTTCTTGTCACTGGAGGATTTTGCAGCCAGAACGAAGGCTACCTCCACCAATGTGGCAGTGATGAAGCGGCTCGGTATATTCGGCGGGCTGCCGGATACCAATCAGCTGGATTTCATGAGCATGCTGGAGGAATGGGATAACAGCAATAATGATGCATGATGAATACCGGAATTCCTGGCTCATTCAGAAGTCATAATACCATAATTTTTGAGCAGATTTACGCAAGACTTTGTCAGAAATATGATGTATAATCATTTTACAAGAAATCGGAGTTTTGCGTCATAAAATTGGTAACTGTTCCGTGCCGGATGTGCTGTTTCTGCTGCCGGCACGGAACAGCTGCGAAAAACTGCACAAAACTCCTCAATTAAAAGCAGGAGGATTTTCCAGTGACTTCAGGTAAATGCAGAATTACAAAATATACTTACGGAACACCTTTTTGTACCGATGCTGTGGTTGAACAGGCTGCAGCAGGAGATGGCTCACCTTCTTACATCACAGAACTTGACAACGGTTTCACCTATCAGATGACTCCGTCCGATGCCGTATACGGACTTGGTGAAAATGTCCGGGGCATCAACAAAAGAGGCTGGCATTACATCAGCAACAATTCCGATGAACCCAATCACAGAGAAGACCGCACATCTTTATATGCTTCTCACAATTTTATTATCGTGGACGGCCGGGAACGTTTTGGTCTGTTTATTGATTATCCCGGCAAACTGACCTTTGATATCGGCTACACGGAGCACAATACGATTACGATTACGGCAGAAGATATGAATTTTGATCTTTATGTACTGGAGGGCGGCAGCCTGAAAGAGATCGTAACAGCTTTCCGCCGCCTGATCGGACGCAGCTATATCGCGCCCAAGTGGGCATTCGGCTACGGTCAGAGCCGCTGGAGTTATCTGACAGCCGATGAAGTGCGTGAAGTAGTCCGCAAACATCGTGAAAACCATATTCCTCTCGACAGTGTATATCTGGATATTGACTATATGGAACGCTTTAAGGACTTTACTGTCGATGAAAAAGCGTTTCCCGATTTCGCATCCTTCGTGGAAGAGATGAAGGAACAGCATATTCATCTTGTGCCGATCATCGATGCCGGCGTTAAGATCGAAGAAGGCTATGATATTTATGAGGAAGGCGTGGAGAAGGGCTATTTCTGTAAAGAAGCAGACGGCATCGATTTCGTAGCGGCCGTATGGCCCGGTCTGGTGCATTTTCCGGACGTGCTCAATCCCGACGCAAGAAAATGGTTCGGCCGCAAATACAAGGTTCTGCTGGATCAGGGAATCGACGGTTTCTGGAACGATATGAATGAACCGGCCATTTTCTATTCGGAAAAACGGATTGCCGATGCCATCGACAAGGTTCAGGAATTCAAGGGCAAAAACATGGATCTGACCACCTTTGAGGAATTCAAGGCGGTTACGGGAACGTTATCCAACAATGCGGAAGATTACAGCAGCTTCTATCATAATGTGGACGGAAAAGGAACCATGGTCTGCCATGACAAGGTACACAATCTGTTCGGCTACAACATGACCCGTGCTGCAGGAGAGGCTTTTGAGGATCTGGAACCGGATAAACGTATTCTCATGTACTCCCGCTCTTCCTATCCGGGCATGCACCGTTACGGCGGTATCTGGCAGGGTGACAATCTGTCCTGGTGGTCCCATATTGAACTGAACATGCATATGATGCCTTCCCTGAATATGATGGGGATTCTTTATACCGGTGCGGATCTGGGCGGATTCGGAGCGGATACTACGGAAGACCTGCTTCTTCGCTGGCTGGAATTCGGTATTTTCACACCGCTGATGAGAAATCATTCGGCCATGGGTACCAGAAGACAGGAAGTTTACCGGTTTGAAAGCATGGAATCCATGAAAAAGATCATCAGCCTGCGCTATGGTCTGCTTCCCTACATTTACAGTGAGTATATGAAAGCTGCGCTGCGGGATGAGATGTATTTCAGACCGCTGGCATTCGATTATACGGATGATGCATTTGCAGCGAAGGTGGAAGATCAGCTTCTGCTGGGCGACAGCATCATGGTAGCACCGGTTTATGAACAGAATGCAGAAGGCCGTTATGTCTACCTGCCCGAAGCCATGAAGCTGGTGAAATTCAGAAGCCTGACAGAGCGCACGGAGGAAATCCTTCCCGCAGGCCATCACTATGTACCCATCGCTCTTGATGAAGTGGCTGTATTTATCCGACCCAACCACGTGCTGCCCCTGTCTTCAGGCGGAGAATGTGTTGATGAAGTGGATTTCAATACCCTGCAGCTGCTGGGATACGTAACCGATACAGCTGTTTATGAATGGTATGATGACGACGGCTACGGTAAGGAGTATGACAATCCTGCCAATTACAGTACTTTCACCGTAAAAGCAGACGGAAGTGTGGAAGTAAAGAGTGAGAAGAAACTGAACGTGACCGTAAGCCTGTAAGCAGCTGCGGTCTGCAGATACAAAACTGCTTTCAATCCGTCCGGCAGATATTCGGAAAGCTTGCCGGGCGGTAATGATAAATGAATTTTAGTATAAGGAGGAACTATTATGTCAATGCCCAAATGGTTGGAAAACATCGTATTTTATGAAATTTATCCGCAGTCATTCAATGATACCAATGCGGACGGCATCGGTGATATCCCCGGTATTATCGAAAAACTGGATTATATCAAGCAGCTCGGCTGTGACGGTATCTGGCTGAATCCCTGTTTTGAATCACCCTTCTATGATGCGGGCTACGATGTATCCAATTACAAAAAGGTTGCACCCCGCTACGGTACCAATGAAGATCTGAAGAGACTGTTTGAGGAGGCACATGAGAGAAACATGTATGTAATCCTCGATCTGGTTCCGGGGCATACTTCCATCAACCACAAATGGTTCCAGGAATCCTGCAAGGCAGCGAAGAACGAGTACACTGACCGCTATGTATGGAATGATGATATCTGGTCCGATTTCGGTCAGGATGAAAGTATCATGGGCAGCATCCGCGGATTCTATGAGAGAAACGGCTGCTGTGCTGTAAACTTTTTCTCCATTCAGCCTGCACTGAACTATGGTTACGCGAAATGTACCGAAAGCTGGATGCAGCCCATGGATGCCCCCGGTCCCATGGCTACAAGAGAAGCGATGAAGGACGTGATGCGTTTCTGGATGTCCATGGGATGCGACGGTTTCCGTGTGGACATGGCAGGCTCTCTTGTTAAAAATGACGAAGGTCAGGAAGCGACGATTCAGCTGTGGCAGGATTTCCGCAGATTCATGGATGAAGAATTCCCCAATTGTGCACTGCTTTCCGAATGGGGCAATCCCGGACGTTCTCTGAGAGGCGGTTTCCATATGGATTTCCTGCTTCATTTCGGACCTTCCCATTATCTGGATCTGTTCCGTGTGGACGAACCCTACTTCTCAAGAAGAGGCAAAGGCGACATCTCCGATTTCGTGGAAACCTACAAGGGTAATTATGAAGCAACCAACAAGGAAGGACTGATCTGTATTCCTTCCGGCAATCATGATATGCCCCGTATCAAGGATAAACTGGATGATGAAGAAGTGAAGATCGCTTTCGCTTTCCTTCTTTCCGTACCCGGTGCACCTTTCATCTATTATGGTGATGAAATCGGCATGAACTATCTGGCTGATCTGCCCAGCGTAGAGGGCGGCTACCACAGAACCGGCGCAAGAAGTCCCATGCAGTGGGATCATTCCGCCAATGCCGGATTCTCCAGCGGTGAACCGGAAGACCTGTATATTCCGATCGATCCTTCTGAAGACCGTCCTACCGTACAGGATGCTCTGGAAGGAAAGAATCCGCTTTATGATGAGGTTAAAAAACTGATCGCCATCCGCAGGGAACATCAGGCGCTTCAGAATACCGCTCCCATGGAATTCCTGTATGCGGAAAAATCCGCTTATCCCCTGGTTTACAAGAGAACCGGCAAAGATGAGGAGATTCTGATCGCCATCAATCCTTCCGGTCAGGAAGTAACCTGCCAGGTTGCTGCAGGAAGCGGAAAAGGCGTGATCTACTCCAACAACGGCGAAGCAGTACTGGAAAACGGAAAACTGACCGTACCTGCTGCATCAGCTTCTTTCATTCTGCTGTAAAACCGACTGATTTCTATTTGCCATTTTTTTCCTGAAATGGTAAACTTTTGACAGAATATAAAAGAATGGGGATGCAAAAATGAGAGAAAGTGGGATATTATTACCTGTAAGCAGTCTGCCTTCCCGTTACGGAATCGGCTGCTTCTCAAAAAGTGCGTATGAATTTGTGGATCAGCTGGTACAGGCGGAGCAGCGATACTGGCAGATCCTGCCGCTGGGGCAGACCAGCTATGGCGATTCACCGTATCAGTCCTTTTCCACCTTTGCAGGCAATCCGTACTTTATCAGTCTGGAAGCACTGGTGGAGGAAGGCGTACTGACACAGGAAGAATGCGATGCGGCGGATTTCGGCGACGATCCCAGAACAGTGGATTATGCGAAGATTTACGAGAATCGTTATCCGTTGCTGAGAAAAGCCTATGAGCGCAGCAACATTGCGCAGAATCCGGATTTTATCCGCTTCCAGCAGGAGAATGCCTACTGGCTGGACGATTATGCATTGTTCATGGCGGTGAAGAAGTTCTTCGGCGATGCAAGCTGGGATCAGTGGCCGGAGGATATCCGCAGACATTATGGATTTGCCATGGACTATTACCGTGAAAAGCTGTATTTTGATATTGAATTTTACAAATATATGCAGTTTAAATTCGTAGAGCAGTGGATGGCTCTGAAATCCTATGCCAATCAGAAAGGCATCCGCATCATCGGAGATATTCCGATTTATGTGGCATTTGACAGCGCGGATACCTGGGCTCATCCTCAGCTGTTCCAGCTGGATGAGAATAACCTGCCCACAGCGATTGCAGGCTGCCCGCCTGATGGATTTGCCGCAGATGGACAGGTATGGGGCAATCCTCTGTACCGCTGGGATTATCACCGCCAGACCGGATACGGCTGGTGGATGTCTCGCCTGGCTTACTGTTTCAAGCTGTATGATGTGGTGAGAATTGATCATTTCCGGGGCTTTGATGAATACTATTCCATCCCTTACGGGGAAAAGACAGCCCGCAACGGCCACTGGGAAAAGGGTCCGGGCCTTGAGCTGTTCAATACCATGAAACGCCGTCTGGGCGATATGGAAGTCATTGCCGAGGATTTGGGCTATGTGACGGATTCTGTCCGTCAGCTGGTAAGGGACAGCGGCTTCCCGGGTATGAAAGTTCTGGAATTTGCCTTTGATTCCCGCGATACGGGAAGTGCCAGCGATTATCTGCCTCATAATTATACCTACAACAGCGTGGTTTACACCGGAACCCATGATAACGAAACACTTCGGGGCTGGTATCAGAGTATTTCCGATGAGGAACGGGCCATGGTCCGCCGGTATCTGCACAATGATCATACACCTGATGAGGAACTGAACTGGGAGATCATCTATCTTGTGATGAGCAGTGTGTCCCGTATGTGCATCATTCCCATGCAGGACTACTTCGGCTACGGCAACGAGTCACGTATGAATAAGCCATCTACTCTGGGCAATAACTGGAAATGGCGTATGCTTCCCGGCGAGCTGACCGACGAACTGCTGGCGCACATCGAGGATGTCACAGCTTTATACGGACGTAAAGCATGGCATAAAAAGGATGCATAAAAGATGACATAAAAGATGACATAAAAGCGTATGTAAAATACGGTATAAAAAAGGGTGTATAAACAGTTACACATTAAACATGAGGAAAGGGCATATCTGCAGCGTAAAGCCGGCAGATATGCCCTTTCCTCATGTTCATTTTTTTGTTTCCGTGAGTCTGCGTTTGGTCCGTCACTTTGCCGGGAATATGCTTCCTGTTTGTTTATCGGGGTATTATGCGGATTTTTCTGTCTGCCGGTACAGTTTCAGGCACATTACCACAATCCATACGTAAGCCAGTGTTTTGGGAATCATCAGCATGCCGATGACAGGAATCGTGCTGCTGAACAGAACCACAGGCAGGTAAAAGCCGAAAGACAGTCCGACAGCCAGCGGCATGAACCGGAAAAAGGGGTCCTTTCTTTTTCCGGCTTCCTGAGCAAATATCACAATAATCAGGATGCCCATAATGGCAAACGGAATGTTTCGCAGGACGCCGTATGTAAGAGGCTGATGGTATTCCAGCTATCGGTTCTGGGGAAGCAGGCAGCATCCGATTCTTAAAACGGTCAGAATCCACATGGTCCATGTGAGTCCTTTCCTGCCTTCAATCTGATAATGTTCTCTCCAGATATAATAGAGAATCAGATAGAAAACGGTCATGGTAATGGATGTGATGAATTTGCCCAGTCCCAGCCATGCTGCGTGGGCTTCCAGACCGGTTGTCCACAACGCATAACAACGGGGAAGCAGATGGAACGAATCCCCGGCTCCCAGAAGGGCAGCCATCAGTCCCGCTTTTTTCACAAGAGATGTTTTTCCCCGGAACAGCATAATCAGTCCTGCTGAGAAAGCAAATCCCAGATACAGAATATCAAAAACAGTTTCTGCGATAGCCTGTGCCATAATAAATACTCCTTTATATTAAAATTAAGGTGAACAATGTTCATTTCAAGGACATTATATCCTTATGAGCGCTGTCTGTCAACCTGCCCCGTTTTTCCCGAGTATGATGGGTTGACGTCAGACCGGGATGGGGATATTATAATACTGTTCAATATCAGAACGGAAAGGGAGCAGCAGAATACATGCAGAGGAATAAGAAAAAGCATCGTAGGAAATGGCTGTGGGTGTTGTTTGCACTGCTGACTTTTTATATCTGTGCATTTGCCATACCTTATATTCCGCATAAACCGGTTTCTGAACAGTTTCAGAAGGAGTTTTCCGGGATGGAATTCTACGGAAAAGAAACCGGGCCGGAGCGGGTGGCTTATATTGAAGATAACAAAGAAGCGCTTCTGATGCGTCTCAGTATGATCAAAGAAGCAAAAAAGGAACTGATTCTGTCTACTTTTGATTTTCATTCAGATCAGTCGGGAAAGGATGTCATGGCCGCGCTGCTTCATGCCGCAGAACGGGGCGTTCAGGTGCGTGTTCTGATTGATGGCTTCAGTGGTTTTCTGTCCGTAAAAGATGATCCCTATTTTATGGCACTGGCGGGTCATGATAATGTACAGCTGCGCATCTACAATCCGGTGAATTTTCTGAAACCCTGGAGGCTGCAGGCCAGACTTCATGATAAATATCTGATTGTGGACGATGCCATGTATCTTCTGGGCGGGCGCAATACCTATGATCTGTTTCTGGGAGATTATTCCACTTCGGCTAACATTGACCGGGAGCTGTTTGTATACGAGGAGAAGAAAGAAAAACAGACTGCCGGGACGGAAGAGACCTCTCTGCAGCAGGTAAAAGATTATTTTGAACAGGTCTGGAGGCTGCCGGAAAGTGAGGAATTTACCTGCCGGAAGGAAAACGATCAGGTGAGAAACTGTATGGAGGAACTGACGGGGCGGTATGACGAATTGAAGTTACTGTATCCTTCTGCCTGGGAAGAAAAGGACTGGCAGGAGCTGACCATGGAAACGAATAAGGTAACGCTGCTGTCCAATCCTGTGGAAGCGCGCAATAAAGAACCAAATATGTGGTACAGCCTGACACAGATGATGCGAACCGGCAGTCAGGTAACCATCTACACACCTTATATTATCTGCGGGGATGAGATGTACGATGATCTGGAACAGATCTGCCGGTCCGGTATTTCTGTCGATATCATTACCAATGATATTGCCAGCGGTGCCAATCCCTGGGGATGTACCGATTATATGAACCAGAAGCAGAGAATCTGGGACACGGGAGTTCAGGTTTATGAATATCTTGGCCCTCATTCCAATCATACAAAGGCCATGGTGGTGGATGACCGGTTGAGCGTAGTGGGATGCTGGAACATGGATATGCGGAGCACCTATCAGGATACGGAACTGATGCTGGCTGTAGACTGCCCGGAGCTGAACCGTCTGATCCGGGCGCAGGCAGAAGAGGACATCACTTTCAGTCGAACCATGGCAGATGGAGATTACCGGTATGGAGAGAATTATGAAACGGTGGAATTGAGTACAGGAAAGAAGATGTTCTATGGAATTTTCCGCATTTTCACCATATTTGTACGCCGGTTTTTATAATGCAGGTAACTGATCAGAGCCGGATAGATTTATACGAAAGAAAAAGGAGAAGATTATGACAGCTGGAGAATTAAAAGAAAAAGGAATTAAACGTGCCGGGACGATCATCTACGGCAGGTCGGTTTTTGTAATACTGGCCATGCTGATTCAGTTTGCATCGCTGATTGCTGTTTATTTTTACCTGCGGGATTACAGCCTGCTGGTATATGTTGTATTCGTAGTTCTCGGTCTGCTGGTGGTTCTTCATCTGTACAACGGGCGGGAAAATCCCGACCTGAAACTGGTCTGGATGCTGCCCATCCTTGTATTTCCCGTCTTCGGGGCACTTTTATATCTGTATATTTCCATGCAGCCGGGAACCAGAATCATTAGAAGAAGACTGGAAAAATTGTCCGGAGAAACAAAGCAGTATGTTGCGCAGGAACTGTCGGTAAAGGAACGGCTGGATCAGGAAGATGCGCAGATGGGCCATTTTTCTGATTATATGAACAGGTATGCCAATTGTCCTGTTTACGATAGAACGGAGGCAAGATTCTATCCGCTGGGCGACGATCAGTTTCAGGATATTCTTACAGAACTGAAAAAAGCGGAAAAGTTTATTTTCCTGGAATATTTCATTGTGGAAGAGGGGTTTATGTGGAATTCCATCCTTGAAATTCTGAAGGAGAAAGTACAGGAAGGGGTTGAGGTACGGTTCATGTATGACGGTATGTGCGCCATGACGCTGCTTCCCTATTTCTACCCGAAGCTTCTTGAAGAAGACGGAATCCGGTGTAAAATGTTTTCTCCCATCAAGCCGTTCTTTTCCTCGCACTATAATAACCGTGATCATAGAAAAATTCTGGTGATTGACGGAAAGGTGGCATTTACCGGCGGTACGAATCTGGCGGACGAATATATCAACCGGAAAGAACGGTTCGGCCACTGGAAAGATACGGCGATTATGGTAAAAGGCAGAGCAGTGGAACGTTTTACCTATCTTTTTCTTGAAATGTGGAATGTATCGGAACAGAAACAGGAAAACTATGAGAAATACCGTTCTCCCCGGATAGACAATATCGGACAGAACGGATATTTTATCCCTTATGGCGTCAGTCCGTTCGGCAATGAACGGATCGGCAGGAGAGTCTATCTGGATATTCTGAACACGGCGCAGAGATATGTGCATATCATGACGCCCTATCTGATTCTTGATTACGAAATGATCATGGCGCTGACCTATGCTGCAAAACGTGGTGTGGATGTGAAGATTATCATGCCTCACATCCCGGATAAAAAGTATGCGTTTGTACTGGCAAAAACCTATTATAACGAACTGCTGGAGGCAGGAGTTTCCATTTATGAGTATACGCCTGGTTTTGTTCATGCAAAGATTTTTGTAAGCGATGATGAAAAAGCAGTAGTTGGAACGGTAAATCTCGATTACCGCAGCCTGTATCACCATTTTGAATGCGGAGTTGTACTTTACAGAAATTCTGTAATCGAAGATATTGAAACAGATTACCGGAATACTCTGGCGCAGTGTCAGACAGTTACGGAAAAGGATTACGGAAGCCAGAAGCTGTTGGAAAGAGCAACCGGAAAAGTACTCCGAATGTTTGCACCATTGATGTAATAAGAAAAAAATATTGTTATGTCAGCTGATGAACAGTCAGCTGGCATTTTTTTGTTTTGTTTATTTTTATTGATAAATAAGAAACAAGCTTCTATAAAATGGAATAAATAACAATGAAAATAATCTATTAATATACAATCCAAAAGAAAACTGTGAAAAATTACAGATGAAAAAACGAAAAACAGGTTGAAAATTTGTACATTATATGATAATGTGTGAGTATAATTAATTATTATTTATTTTAGTTTATTTTAAGATTGTTTGATGATTCGCGGTTTATATAAATCAATGAAAGGGGATTCAAATGAAAACACAAAGAGGAAAATCCGGGTGTCTCCTGTTTGCTGTCATTGTGATGATTTTTATCTGTACCTGCTGTGGAAAAACTGCAGTGGATGAAGAAAAATCACCTGCTCTGACAGGTGCAGAAATCACTTCATGTAATGAAGGAACAGAGAGCAGCCAGTATGTGAAGGTTGCTCTGACATTTGATAAGGCTATATCGGTTCAGCCGGATCAAAAAGACACACTGCGGATTACGATAGCCGGAAATCGTATCGATGCGGATGATTATGTGCTGGAACAGGGAGATCAGGTTAATACAGCAGAGCTGATTATTTCAGTAGATGCGGTCACGGACGGAATTCTGAAAATTGGAAAGTCGGAAAAGGCGGATACCATAACCGGTATACAGGACGAGACACAGACATATGCAGCAAAAGAATTCGAACTGGAGGGAATCATTCCTTCCGGCGTTTGTCTGTCTACGGTTCAGTCCGGTGAAGGATATACAGTAAAGCAGGTGGATTCTTCCTGGAATATCCGAAGTATTGCATGGATTGGTCTGCTGGAAGACGGTGAACTGATTCCGGCAGCAGAAACCCGGGCAGGGGAGATGCTGGATGGGTATGCTGCTGTACACGGACATGAGTTTCTGATGGAAGATGAAGTGGACATAGGGGAAAAAATAGTTGAAGTTCTCAGCAGTAATTATGGAGAAGAGTATTCCTTTTCCTGTGAAGATAATCTGATTACCGTGCAGAATGTAAATGGAAAAGGAACTCCGGATATTGAAATCTATGGTTACCTGAAGGTGAATGGAGATGACATATCAGAAGCAGCAGAAGAAAAAGGACAGGAGGGCATGACATCGGAAGGAACAGTCGGTGAAAACGGAGATGATTCAGAAGCGGAAGACAGCCATGAAGCCGGAATGAAGAAAAAAGTGACGGAACAGAATCGTGAAATAACAGCGAAGGAGCAGGAACAGATCGACTGCCTTTCCATCAGCCGGATTGCCGCGGAGGGAATAACAGATGGAACCGATTTGTACCGGACCGTCACCATAACCGGATCAGCCATGCCGGAACAGCAGATTTATTCTCTGTATGATCTGGAGGAACTGTATCGGATTTCCTACGGGAACATCCAGATGAATCAGCTGGGACTGGCTGCAGAATATGAAGATTGTATCGGACTTGATTTTATGAAATTTCTTGACCTGTGCGGTGCAGACATGGAGCAGGAGAATCTGTTTTTAAACTGTCAGGGGAACACAGAGAAAAGATTTTCCATTGATAGTATTCAGAAGGACAGTACCCTGGTTCTTCTGGTGCTGGGCGTGTCGGGAACGGATTCCGGTCAGGAAGGTGTTATGCCTGAACTGCTTGTGATTCAGGAAGGTAAAACAGAACGTATTGAACAGCTGAGTCGCGTATTTCTGGGAACCGGAGAAACCATTGAGGATCCGGAATACGGATTCCACAACCGGGATCCCTGGCTGGAAAGCGCGGATGCTGTCTTTACCGTGGAGGTATACAGGAAAGGAGCCGAATATCTGGGTGCTGTCAGCACAAAATCGTTTACCACAACGGATATGGAGAATCTCATGAGGGAATACCCGGAAGCGGCTGCAGGCAATTATTACGGTACAATCGGCAACGAAGAAAGCTACCCGTATATGGGTGTGGGCGGCTGGCTTGATTATTTTGAAGGAATTGATCTGCGCTGGCTGCTGACAGAACAGGTGGGAATCGATTCTCTGGCTGGTTCTGCTGAGATGGTGGGCAGAGACGGAGAAGTCTATGCAGTAATTGATGATCTGTCCTATATTGAACAGTCACAGGATGCCGAAGCGTATTATGTGCTGACAGCCGAAGGCGTGCGGATTTCTGAAGCGATTCCCATGATTTCCTGTGTGAAAAACGGGTATCCGATTCTTCCCGAGCATGAACATGAAAGTGCAGGATATGTGGCGTATAACCGGTTGAATCAAAGCCTGGAACAGGCCGGTGTGGAAACAGAGGTTGGTGTGGTGAAGAACCACAACGGACCATTCATCGCCTGCTTTGGAAACCGTGATGGATATTACGGCGGCAATGAAGTGGAAACCGGAGGTGACTGCGTACTGCTCCGGCTGTATCTGGATGAATAATGTGTGGGCACAATCATAAATCTGAGAATCGACAATAAAGCTGAAAGAAAAAATAAACAGAAATAAGTAAACAGAGATATAGGAGCAAACGATGAAACGGAAAAAAATGAAAGTTTTTGCAGCCTGGATTCTGGTCTGCCTGATTGTGGTATCCGGTTCCATTGAGACGAAAGCATATTTTGACAGGGGACCGGTCAATGTATCGGTGGGGAAGTCCAGTGTTTCTATCAGACAGGGACAATCGGAGACGGTCAGCGTATCATTTTCACCGTCGAAGAGCAGCCAGCTTCCTGGCTGCGGTATGGCAGAATGTCCGCAGAGCTGCGGGGAAAAAGAATGCCTCGATGAAAACGGTGAATGTACCTGTAATGGTACCACTTATCAGACATATTATGCTTTCGCCACGGTTTCTTCCAGCAATACAAGCGTGGCAACGGCAGAATACAGCAGCGGTTCTGTCAGGATCAGCGGGATTTCGGCAGGAACAGCAACTGTTACTGTGACGGCATCTCTCCGGCAGTTCAGCAGCACATCTGCAACTATTAAAGTAACGGTGTCAAAAGCGGCAGAAGAAACAAAAGAAACAACAAAAGCAGAGACGAAAGCACCGACAAAAGCGGAGACGAAAGCACCGACAAAAGCGGAGACGAAAGAAACAACAAAAGCGGAAACGAAAGCACCGACGAAAGCTGAAACGCAGGCATCCACAAAAGCAGAGACAAAAGCTTCTTCAGCAGCGTCTTCAAAAGCGGAAAGCAGCGCATCTTCTCAGGCCGGTTCTTCAGCAGCGGCAACTTCGGAATCTGTTCAGGGCAGCGTTACTGCCGTACAGGTTACGGGTGAGACAACAACAAAAGCGGAAAGTGGAAACGAAAGCAGCGCTGACGATAAATCTGCAGAAGAAACCGGAAAAAGCAGTGACAGTTCCGAAGAGAATGAAGATGATACCTTATCAGCTGCCGGTGAGGAATCTGCTGAAACCGGTGATGATTCCGGAATTACAACGATACAGAGCGACAGGGGACCGATTACCTTTGTTCCCATAACTGCGGGAAAAATCGGCGGGGAACAGCTGGAAAGCATTCTCGGTGAAAAAGCATACGTGGATTTCCAGAAAAAGGACGAAGCAGGAACCGTTCTGTATGCCTGGGAATTCTGTGGAACCGATCTGAAAAAAGCAGAGGATATTGATCTGAATGTGGAGATGGGTACTGTACCATTTGAAGGATGTGAAGCGGGCAATTCATCGGATTCTCTGTATATTTCTTTCGGGCACAGCGGTGAGCTTCCGGGAACTGCTTCTCTGTATATCAGAGTATCAGATCGATTTTCCGATGATCGGAAACTGAATCTTTATTCATATGAGGAGAATCAGATAAAATGTCTGGCAGAAAATCTTGCGGTGGAAAACGGTTACGTAACGCTTACGCTGGATCGATGCACCGACTGTATTCTGTCTGCCGGAACATGGGAGGAAGGTCAGATGAAATCCTCAGCCGGCAGCCCCTGGATATGGGGAATCGGCGCTGCAGCGTTAATCTGTGTGGCGGCGGTCGTCTTTTTGCGAAGCAGGAAAGGCAGCCGTAAATGATTGAGGCAATACATATATCCAAAAAATTCGGCAGGTCGGAAATCCTTTCCGATATCAGCTTTCAGGTATCAAAAGGGGAAATCTACGGGCTGGTTGGATGCAACGGAGTCGGGAAAACGACGCTGCTGAAGATTCTGGGCGGTATTTACCGCCCGGATCAGGGATACGGCCAGATTGCCGGTGAAAAAGTATACGAAAATGACAAAGTTAAGAGGCACTGTTTTTTTATGACAGAGGAAGCCACGTTTTTTGAGCAGTCTTCTCTGAATCAGATGCGAAAATTTTATCAGGGATATTATCCGAAATGGGAAGACAGGACATTCAACGGGCTGGTGGACTGGTTCAGAGTCGATCCGTCCATGAAGATCAGCCGTTTTTCAAAAGGCATGCAGCGTCAGGCAGGACTGATTCTGGCTTTTTCCACTCATGCGGAATATCTGTTTCTTGATGAAGCATTTGATGGTCTTGATTTTACCATGCGGCGGCAGATCAGCGGTATGCTCCGGTATTATGCTGCTTCTGCACCTGCAGCCCTGCTGATATCATCCCACAATCTGAAAGAACTGGAAGATCTGGCAGACCATATCGGTATGATCAATGAGGGAAAACTGATTTTCAATGGATCAGTACAGGAGATGAGAGAAAACTATCAGACGTGCAGCTTTACTTTTGGTAATTCGCAGATGAGTTCCGAAGCAGAGAAGGTGATGGAACTCTCAGTTCTGAACAGGATACTGGATGCGGAACTGACAGAAAAAACTTCCGACGGCTATCTGTGTATTTTACATACGTCAAAGCAGGAGGCGTTCCGGCGCCTGGAGGCGGTCGGAGCAGATGACATCCGCATCAGGCCTGTACAGTTGGAGGAATTTTTCAGGATAGAAAGGAAAGAACAGGAAGTTGACTGGGAAAAAATCTTTGGATAAACCGAACTGGGAACGAATGCCTGGAAAGGACAGGAAATGCCTTCCCCGGCTGCACGATTTTCTGTTTGTGCTTTCAGGGAATGGATGGATTTTTCTGATCGGGCTGATTCTTTTTCTGGTGCTGATTCCGTTTTCAACAGCAGGACTGCCCGGGGATTCCATCTTCAATATTGAAGTTACACATGATCAGATGAAATTTCGCCTGATTCATCAGGAGGTGCTCCCCGCTGTGGTGGCTGCTGCTGCCGCAACCGGTTTGATGACAGGTATTTTTCTGTTTCGATTTGTACACAGAAGGAAGGAAACCACAATTTTCTTTTCCATGGGTCTTACAAGAACAGCGCTGTTTCTGAACCGGATGCTGGCAGGTATTCTGATGCTGGCGGGAAGTATTGCGCTGCCCATGGCGCTGTCATTTATCCTGAATGTAAAAGCACTGGGGGGTTATCAGGGGCTTCTTCGAAATACAGTCTATCTGACAGCCGGCATAATTACGGTTTCTTTTCTGAGTTTTATCCTGTATGCGCTGGCAGCATTTCTGGCAGGGACAACGGGGGAAGCGCTGGTTTACTGGTGCTTTTTCATGGGTGTGTCGTCTGCGTTATGCTATGGCGTGAATCTTCTTCTGAAACAGCTTTTCTGGGGAAACGCCTGGGGCGAAACAGTTTATACCGGAACAGAGATGGTCTGTCCGTCTTTACTTGAACAGTATGCAGCCTGGAATCCGATTCTGTTTTTTCTGGAAGAACTGGAAAAACATGCAGAATTTGTGCGCCCACTCAGTACCGGGGTACCGGAAGCGGTTTCTTACGGGAAGCTTGTCTGCTGGATGGCGGTTGCTGCGGTGCTTACTGCTCTGGCCTGTATTGTTCTGAAAAGAAGAAAAGCAGAAAATGCAGGCATTGCAGGAACCGGCATCATTTTGCCGGAATGTGTTACTGCATTATCCGGTTTTCTGATGTTTTCCATTGTATTCTCTTTTCTTGACGGTTTCAGTCGGGAACTGGCAGTTTGTTTTGGGGCAGCATCTTTTCTGGCAGTTCATCTTTTCTGGAAAAAGATTCTGTTTTCCTGCGACATGAGGCAGAACAGAAAAAAGAATCTGCTGTCACTGATTGGTCAGGGAACTGTGGTATGTGTTGTCTGCAGCGGAATTTTTTTCGGCGGTCGGTATGGTACGGAATGGTTTCTGAATCATGCTGATCCTGTGCGTGCAGAAGTGTCCTATGTGGGAGCCCCTGGATTTTTTAATGGAGAAATATCGGGCAGCAGCACCGGCAGAGGGTATTATGTTACATGCAGTCTGAAGCTGGATCAAAAAGAATCCATTGATAAAGTAAAAAGTCTGCACCGGATGTTTCTTGAATCCGGGAGAGCGGAATTGGAAGCATCTGATGAAATCTCAGACACAGTCGTACCTTATGACATCTGTTTTTCCTATATGGACGATGAGGGTAATAAACATATCTGGTATTATGACCGGGCATCTTTCAGACAGCTGGAGCAGATGCTTTCTCTGGAGCAGGAGCCATCTGTGAAAAAGGAGCAGGAGCAGCTGATATCAGGTGAAATACAGGAGACGGAAGATGGACAGACCAATTGGGCGGCGAAGGCTTACCGGGAGAATGAGGTATATCTGTCGGATCCTCTTTATAAAAAAACCTATCAGCTGACGCTGGATGAAGAAGCAAGAAATGCGCTGCTTTCGGCAATACAGGCAGATTTGTCTGTTATGACACTGGAAGAGCGGTATTTTCCGGAGGAATCGGCTCAGGCTGTTCTGATGTTTTCACAGAACGGAGAATATGACTGCCGGTATTACGCATATCATCTCGATAACGCATTTCTGTATCTGACAGGGAATTACGTCAATACCATTGGCTGGCTGGAAGACAATCAGCTGCTTTCTCTGCTGGGACAGAGTGCGGAACCGGAAAAAGATATCGAATGTATCCTGCTTCAGAAGCTGGATCCGTATATCGGAATGAATGATCCTGCCTATCCCATGGGAATGTATTTTATGTCCTATTGTGCGGATTCAGCGGACGAATTTCTGATTCAGAAGGATTTTGGGAAAAAATATACAATCACTGATGAAGAAGAGATTGAAGCAATTCTGCCTCATCTGCAGAACGGATATTTCATGAGCCGGGGCGGTTATCTGGCTGCGGTGAAAATAAAGGGTGAAGAGCGTTATCGGTATCTGTTCCTGCCCACGGAGTGGATGCCGGAATAATATTTCGGGCAGATACAGAAAGGAAGCTGCGTATGGAAGGGGAAGTGCCTGTGGAAAAGAAAATGTCTGCGGAGAAGGAACTGCCTGTGAAAAAAAAGAAACAAAGAGGATTCCTTCCGGTGTTTGCCGGAATACTGATCCTGCTGATTGTGTTTTCTGCCTGTGCAGGACGCTTTTTCATTTCTGTTCCGGAAATGCTGGCACTTCTGAAGGAGAAACTGCTGGGGAGAGAGTCGGGTCTGGAACTGCAGGAAACGGTGCTGTTCGGCTCCCGGCTGCCCAGGATTGCCGCAGCCGTTCTCATCGGATGCGGACTGTCTGTATCGGGAGCATCCTATCAGGGGATTTTCCGAAATCCCATGGTGTCGCCGGATCTGCTGGGGGCTTCGGCCGGAGCAGGTTTTGGCGCAGCGCTGGGATTTTTGCTGGAACTGCCGGTCTTTCAGATACAGCTTCTGGCTTTTTTCAGCGGTCTGTTTTCAGTACTGCTGACCTGTCTGATCAGCAGAATGCTCGGTTCGGAAGCCGGCAGCAGCAGGCTGCTGCTGGTTTTAAGCGGAATCGTTGTGGGCGCTCTGTTTCAGGCCTTTATATCCATGATCAAATATGTGGCGGATCCTTTTGATACCATGCCGTCTATTGCATTCTGGCTGATGGGAGGTCTGACCTATGTAACCGCAGCTGATATCCCGGTGCTTGCAGTTCCTGTTCTGACAGGTACACTGATTCTGATGCTGTTTCGCTGGAGAATTAATCTGTTGTCTTTCGGAACAGATGAAGCCGAATCCATGGGAATTCCTGTGAAACGTTATCAGCGGCTTGTGATTTTCTGTGCCACATTGATGACCTCATCCTGTGTTGCCGTGGGAGGTATGATCGGATGGACCGGTCTGATCGTTCCCCACTTTGCACGGATATTTGCAGGGCCTGATTACAGACATATGCTGCCCTGCTGTGCTGTGCTGGGAAGTATTTTTCTGCTTCTGGTGGATGATGCTGCCAGATGTCTGTTTCCTCAGGAACTGCCTATCGGAATCTTAACAGCGATAATCGGAGCACCGGTGTTTATCGGTCTTCTGGCAAAAGGAAAGAAGGGATTTCTGTGATGAAGAGAATCATTAAATGGAGTTTTTCATTGCTGTGTATCTGCTGTCTGCTGATTGCGGCACTTGCCGGATGCGGACAGAAAGCACTGGAATATGAAATCACCGCAGAAGGCAGTGTGCAGCAGGCCGGTGTGATTTCATTTCTCGATTATACCATCAACGTATACGAAGACCAGGCCAGCAACAGCTGCGGTGACTGTGCATACCAGCCGGTTCATCTTTATGTAGGTGCTTCCGCCGAAGATGCGGCTGCGGCAATTGCAGACGCCGTGGAGCGGGCGGATGACCTGTGGGAGGTTGCTTCCTGTCAGGGAGCTGCAGTAGTTCTCCGTGAAAAAACGGCAGGAAGCGTCGAGCAGGTTCAGGCGCTGTCCGCACCGGAGGGCCTGACTTTATCTGCAGAAGTTTCCGGCAGAAATGTGAAAACAGTATCGGCACAGAACGGAGATGGCAGCAGCAGTCTGAGTGAAAATAATGGTTCCGGTCCGGATCATTCTCAGGACGGGAAGTCGGTTTCTTTTACTGAAAATCCAAAAAGGCTGGCAGCCGTATATGGACCTTCCTATGAACTACTGGTGATGCTGGGCGTCGAAGACAGGATTGTGGTGAGAGCAGATGTACAGACAGATGATTTTCCATGGGCCGAAAAGGTATTCACAAGGATTACACAGGTTCCCGTACTGAATAATGTACATACTTCTGTAAATTTTGAGGAACTGATGAAATACGAACCGGACCTGGTGTACACCTTTCCCAGACAGAATGAACTGAACCAGCTTGAAAAAGCAGGTGTGGCAGCATTGCCGGGAGAAACCGGCGATTCACTGGATGATGTAAAAGTGCAGGTCAGAAACTATGCTGCAACTCTGGGCAGTGAAGCAGAAGAGCGGGCGGAAACATACTGCAGTTACTTCGATGAAAAACTTGCGTGGGTCAGAGCACGGACGGAAAAGCTTACTGAAGAGCAGCGTCCCAGGGTCTATTATGCAGGCGTGGATGTACTGACGACCTACGGAAAATATTCGGACATTATGGAAGTGATTGAAGCTGCGGGAGGGTATGCAGTTTCCGGCGATCTGGAGGCAGGAAACAGAACACAGATCGATTATGAGCAGTTGATGACCTGGAACCCTGAGGTGATTTTTCTTGATCATGGCGGCATGAATGACGGAGAGAGCGTGGAAGAACTGAAACAGGAAATCCAGAGCAATCCCATTTACCGGTCTTTGCGTGCCGTAAAGAACGATGAAATCCATATGAGTCCTTCCGGTGTTTTCTACTGGGATATGGGCCTGCAGAAAATACTGCTGGTCATGAATATGGCGCAGATTCTTCATCCGGATCTTTTTGAAGATCTGGATATGAAAGCCGAGGTTATGGATTTTTATCAGAAATTTTATCATTATAACCTGACAGAGGATGAGGCTGCCCGGATTCTGAATCGGGAAAGTCCGGAGTAATGCCATGCTGGAAATAAAAAAAGGGGTATTTGGATATAAAGGAAAAAAAACGGACAAGGTCGTGCTGGACGACATTTCCTGTGAATTGCATGCAGGTGAACTTCTGTGCATTCTTGGAGCAAACGGAGCCGGCAAAACCACCATGTACCGGACGATTCTGGGATTTATCCCGCTGCTGAGCGGTGAGATTCTGCTGGACGGAAAGAAAATCGAAACGTTTCCAAAAACTGAACTGGCCAGAAAAATCGCCTACGTTCCACAGTACCATACACCGCCGTTTCCCTATACGGTTTTTGATGTGGTAGTGATGGGACGGGGAGCACATATTTCCCGTTTTTCCATGCCGGGAAAAAAGGATGAGATGATTGCGGAAGAAATGCTGGAACGGATGGGAATATCATATCTGAAAGATGAAATATATACAGAACTGAGCGGCGGCGAACGGCAGCTGGTTCTGATTGCCAGAGCGCTGGCACAGCAGGCTTCCTGCATCCTGATGGATGAACCGGCTTCCAATCTGGATTTCGGCAATCAGATCCGCCTGCTGCAGGAGATCCGGAAGCTGGCATCGGAAGGGATCGGTATCTGCTTTACTTCCCATTATCCGGATCACGCTTTTCTTACGGAAGCTTCCGTGCTGGCTCTGGAAGGGAAAAAAGAATGGAAAAAAGGCCCTGCGAAAGAAATCATTACAGCAGAGCTTCTGAAGAATATATATGGCCTTGATGCCTGTGTGCAGACATACAAAGGAAAAAATGACAAGATTCTTCATCGTATTCTGGTGGATATTGATGAGGAAACAAAAAGAATCAATCCGAAAAATGGAGAAAAATGATTCAGGCAGATTTTGGAGGTGGATAAGGAAGTACTGGTTTAAGATTCCCTTTGGGATTTTAAATAAACCATGGCGTGAAGGCGCCAAATATCAAAAGAAAGAGAGGAAGGAAATATGAGATTTCCGAAACGTATGCTGGCATGGTTTCTGACCCTGACCATGCTGTGCACATTCAGCGGGATAACAGCTTTTGCAGAAGATGCGGCTGATCCTGCTGAAAGTGAATTTGTGGAAGCAGTTCTCGACAGTGATGAAGAAATCGCAGCTGAATCAGAAACTGCAGCTGAAATCGGTGAAGCTGCCGATGTTGAAGCCATAGCTGAAGCCGGGGATATGGCTGATGCAGAAGAAACAGCTGACCCCGAAGACACAGTTGCTCCCGAAGAATCCACTGGTTTTCCTGAAAGCGATCATAATTATGCCAACAACACGGACGAAACCTGGACGTATACACTGGAAGGCGGAGAAAACGGCATTTATGTGACTTTTGACGAACAGACCCAGACAGAATCCGGTTATGACTTTATCTATGTATACGATGGAGAAGATAATGAAATCGGCAGGTATTCGGGAACTGAACTGGCGGGCGTAACCCTGTATGTGCCCACGGCAACTGTCAAAATCCGTCTGACAGCTGACAAATCCAGCGTTTACTACGGTTTTAAAGTTGACAGCATCACTGCCTGTGATGGAACCATTGACCTTGAAAAGGTTGGTTCTGTAGATGATATTGCTCCGGTATATAAAGGTGAATCATTATCACTTGCTGTTTATTACAATATCAGCCAGAAACTGACAGAAGGTACTGATTACACTGCAGAATACAATACCGATGAAATCGGCAGTAAAACTGTAACAATTACCGGTACAGGTAAATACCGCGGTACACTTTACGCTGAATTTACTGTTTATGATGAGGAACATCTGGTAGAAAGTGGTGTTTTGGTTACCAATACAAATACACTGCTGCGTCAGTCCGGAGAAACGGGAACCGGTTCGATTCAGTTTGAGAATACTTCGAATGCATGGCTTTCCAGCATTGAATCCATCACTCTGACGCCTGTGGATGCCGACGACTCTGCTACGGATACCGGTTCTGCAGAATATCCGAATGCTCCGAAGGAGATTACTTTAGAAGTAGACGGCGATAAGGTTTATGTAAGCGGCAGTTCCATTCGATTCACCCGTACTGCTGATGAACCGGTTGTCTATGTCATGGAAGGCCATGAACCCATTGAGATTGTCGGCAGATGGAGTACCAATGTATATCCTCAGTCTCAGATTTATAAGGTTACGGTAAAAGCTGCCGGATATGAGGATGTTACAGGAAAAACAACTTATTATACCGGAACATCAGTTGGTTTTTCCATTATCATTGATGAAGACGGTAAAGATGAAACTACAGATGACCGGAAAGTAGTGAAATCATGGACTTCCGAGGAAATTGAGAAGATGTCCACATTTGCAAATGGTTCTTCTCAGTGCGGTATGACCGGTTTCCGTACATTCAGCGGCAACGGCGTATCTCTGGCTGATTTATTGAAAGATGCCGAAGTGGAGGTTTCTGATTCTGATTATTTCCTGCTGGATACGTCCGATCATTATGGCAATAAATTTACCTATGATCAGCTTTTTGGTACTGCCCGTTACTTCATGAGCTGTATCTATGACGAGGATTTTGCCGATTTTTACAGCAGTCTGGTTGAAAATGATGATGAGGCCGGTTCCACAATTGCGCTCCGCCGTTATCTGGCTGACCAGTGTCTGAAGAATAATTCCACCGTTGAACCGCGCATCAACACAAAATATGTGGAGTCAATGGTTTCAGCAGGCCAGCTGGAAGAAGCAGTTCTGCCTACTGAAGAGAATACTGTATACAACAGTCTGGTTTCCTACGAGAACCAGTATCGTTTCTTCTATGGTATCGCTCTGGTTCAGGAAGAATGTACAGTAACATTTGATTCTCAGGGTGGTTCGGATGTGGCTCCCCAGACGGTTCTGTCTCATTACATGACTTCTACTGAAAACACCACGATTAAATCCAGCTACTGGGCAAATTCTCTGGTAATCTACCGTGGCGCAGGTGAGCAGTACAAGACACAGGCATCTGATGCAGCCAAAACAATTACTGTTCCGGAAGCACCGACTCGTGATGGTTATGTTTTTGCAGGCTGGTACACGGATGCAGACTGCACACCGGGCAATAAATTTGATTTCGCTGCTGATGGCGGCACCGTTGACGTGGACACTACACTCTATGCAAAATGGATAGAAGAAGAGAAAGCGATTACGGTTACAGATTTTGATATTACCAATGCCGAACATGATGATGCCGATGAAGAACTGAATCAGACTATTATTGTTACTCTTACCTTCAGTGATGATATTAAACTGCTCTCAGAAGATCTCAGCAGTGATCTGCTGATCACCATCGCCGGAGGAGATGTAAATAATACAGCCCGTAATATCAGTTATGAGGTACAGAACGGAAATCAGCTGGTTATCAGGATGGTTTCCACTGACTGGGTTGCAATCTACAATGGAGTATTAAAGGTTCAGGAGAGCACGGCAGGCATTTCAAATATCGTTGCTGCTGATGATAGTGATAAAGTGGTCGTAGTAAATGACCAGACAGGAAATATTCCCATCGGTATTGTTGTTAATAACGATGTTATTGCAGGAACGGCTTCTGAAGCCGCAAGTACATATGCAGCTGTTGCTCACAAAGCAAATATGCGCGGTATGTATTTCTTCCAGTTAGTCAGCATTGTGGATGGACAGGAAACTGTGATCGGTCAGGCAGTCAGCCATGCACATAATTTCTATACTACTATTGATGAAGCAGCAATTGCCAGTGCAATGGCATCTGCAATCAATAAATTTGAGGGCTATTCCACCGTTTATACTGATGGTGAGACATACTTCATTATTACTGCTGACAATGCCACAGAAGGTGAAACACTGGCAGTAAGAATGGTTGAAATCAAGGCTCAGATCAACTATGCTCATGCTCATTCTGAAGAGGTAATCGAGAATTATGTTGATCCCACTGCAACAACTGATGGTTCATATGATCTGGTTCAGTACTGTTCTTTCTGCGGCGAAGAATTGAGTCGTGAGACGATCGTTGTTCCGGCAGCCGGTACTGAAGATTCTGGTGATGACACCGGAAAAACCGATCCTGATGATGACGCAAACACCGGAACCGACGAAACGAATGGACCCGGCGGAGCTGATGGAACGAATGGAACCAGCGGAACAGCCGGTGGCTGCAATGGAACTGACGGAACAACCGGCGGCAACGGAACCAGCGGTACAAATGGCACCGGTGGAACAACCGGAACCAGTGGTACAGGCGCTTCAACCGGCGATACCGGTAATGCTGCATGGTGGTTCTTTATGTTTTGCATCGCAGGTGCGGGTATTTCTGGCGTAATCTGCTCTGAAAAGAAGAGACGCAGCAATCGGTAAATCATATGCCCGTTTGCTGAATCTCAAAAATATCTGATAATATAATATACCTGAAAATAACCATTCGTCTGATACCGGTTCAAACAGGTATATACGAAGCCGGAAGAAGGGGCTGTGAAAAATGAGGATTTATTTTCACAGCCCCTTTCATTTGTGGGACGCCTGGCGGCGTACATTTCATAAGAAGAAATTGTGTTATATATTCTGTTAATTTATTCTGCAGTGACCTCACTGGAGGTATTTCCCACTATAACAGTGCAGGTTTCTCCTTTTCCCAGTTCGGGACTGCTGATTATCATCATTTCAAAAGGCAGTGCCGGAGTGCAGGTAACAATGGTACTGCCGGAATTGTCGGACACAGTAATTGTTGTTCCTGCAGCCTGGATGCCTGTGCGGACTGCGATAACGCCCTGTTCGGAATCACTGAATGACTGAGCCATCTGGGTCGCGCCGGTTCCGATAAAAGTGCCTCCTGTAATGACGGCTGAAGTGTCATAATCAAGAATGGAGGTATCGCCGGTTACGGGACCGCAGACCGTTACATTACCGCCGGAGATGGCCAGAGAACCGTTGGCATCGATGCCGTCACCGGAAGCGGAGATATTCAGGGTGCCGCCGGATATGGTAATGGTTCCGTTTGAAGAGGAAGAGGAACCGCCGGGACCGCCGCCGAACCGGTCATTTTTCCGGGTGCCGCCGAAACCGCTCTGATCGCTTCCTCCTGCCGCATTCAGACCGTCGTCATCTGCAGTCAGCGCAATCGTAGCGCCGGAGATATCCACATGAAGCCCCTCCATTCCCTCATAGCTTTTGAGAACCGTAATTGTTCCATCAGTCACAGACAGTGTATCGTCCGCATGGAAACCGTCATCACCGGAAGAGAGCTGGAAGGTGCCGCCGTTAACCAAGATCGAAGCATTGGAATGAATCGTGTCATCTGCGGAATCTATGCTGAAAGTACCTCCGCTGATAATCAGATTTCCCGCTGCTTTTATGCCTTTAATGCTTGTACTGTCATCCTGGCCGGCAGAATTATCCGTTGTATCAGCGGCATTTGTGATTTCTGTAATGTCTGTAACAGCGGCAGCATTCATAATCTGGGCAGCATTGACAATTCCTGTGATTTCCATATTTCCGGCAGATCCCGTATCAATGATTCCGGAGGAAAACTCTGGTTCCTGATCAGAAGAACCGTCAGGTGCTTCATCAGGAAAATCTTCAGGCACATCGGTGCCACCGGGCGCATCACCGGATGAACTGCCGGGCATATCATCGGAAGAATGGCCGGGAGTACCGCCCCGATGTCCGCCTTTGAAATCGCCCCAGGAATCAGAACTTTTCTTTTCAGCATTTTCACTTCCGCCGCCTGCAGTAATTGTAAAACTGCCGTCTTTGATCATCATATCGCTGCCTGCGCTGAGGCCGTCTCCTTCAGCAGATATGTCAAAATTTCCGCTTTCGATGTAGACAAAACCCAGAGATGCATCGTCGGAGTTTTCTGCATGGAAACCGTCTTTTCCCGAAGTCATGCTGAAGGAGGCGTTGGCGATCCGTATACTGTCGTTGGCATCAAGACCGTGGGATGCGGAATCAATCGTATAAGTACCGCTGGTAACGACAAGATCATCTTTACAGACAATTCCGTGTCCGGCCGGTGAAGTTACGGAAAGACTGCCGGAGCCGTTGAAAGTCAGGTCCTGTTTGGAAAAGATACATCCGTCAATGTTATTGTCATCGATTGCAGTAAAAGTACCGCCATTGGAAAGCGTGCTGGAAGTATTATCTTTCAGCGTGATGAAAACCTTATCAGCCTCCAGTATATAAATGGCAGCGGAGGTGCTGCTGTGAATGGTCACACCATCGAAAATCAGATGCAGCTTATCCTTTTCGCCGGCATTGACTATGAGCATTCCGTCATTCAGCGTGCCGGAAATGACATAGGTACCTTCATCGGTGATTGTGACGGTGTTTCCCGATATCTGAACTGCATCACAGCTGCTGGATGCAGAATCACCTTTCAGTGATATTTCAGCACATTGGGTTTCATCATATCCGACTTCATAATCACGGTCGGAAAACATATCCGCAAAATCGGATTCCGTACGCAGACTGACATTCCCGGCAGAGGAGTCTCCGGAAGCACCGGATGAGTCCGCATCGGAATCGATATCTCCGGAACCATCGCCATCTTCGGCACTATCGCTGCCGGAAAAACCGCTGCCGGAAGAATTGTCATCGGTAAAACCCGGATTTTCCGTTCCGCGGCTGCATCCGGTGACAATCAGAGCAAACAGCAGCAGGTTAATGAATAATACAGAACAGCATTTATTGATACGATTTATAAACTTCATAATTGAAACCCTCCTTCCGTTTCCTGCTTTGAAACGGTAATTTCCAGATTGCCGTTTCGGCAGCGCAGCAGGTCGATCATTTCTTTTTCCTTTTCCGGATCTTTTAGCGTCAGGTTGTAGGTCAGCCGGAACAGGCTTCCCATATTGGTGGTTTTAACCTGAATCAGCTGACAGGAACTGGTGTAGCTTTTCAGGATGTCATCAAAGACACCGGTATAATCGAGATCCTCGGGAATGGTAATATGCAGAGTTTTGTATCTGTCCATGTTCTTTCCGCAGCCCAGTTCCAGATTGGTGTAAAGAAAGCTGACAATGCACATGATCAGTGTAAATACAAAGGCAAATCCCAGATATCCCATTCCGGTGATCAGTCCGGCGCCCATGGCCAGAAACAGCATGGTGATTTCTTTTGCAGTCCCCGGAACCGACCGGAAACGAACCAGGCTGAATGCCCCGGCAACTGCCACGCCCGTTCCCACATTGCCGTTGACCATCATAATAATGACACAGACAACTGCCGGCAGCAGCGCCAGTGTGACAATAAAGCTTTTTGTATATCGGGAGCGGTACATGTAACCGAGGGCCAGAATCAGGCCGATCAGCAGGGAACTGCCCATGCAGAGTAAAAAATCAGTCAGACTGATCACGCTTGTCATATCGGTATCAAACAGACCGCGGAATAATGTATCAGGCATAAATAAAAGCCTCCTTTCGGTTAGGGTAAATGATGTTCCGGTAAGCGGTTCCGTATTTGGAAAATGATGTTTTTCGTATTTTCTCTGCTGAAAGCACCCGGATCATCCAGAGGGGAATGCCGCCGGAGCATTTGATCTCCATGAGAATGGTTCCATCATCCATAAGAGGTATTCCTCCCACTTCTGCCTCAAGAGACAGGTTTTCCTGGCGGCAGAGAATATGGTTGTCGAAAGTTACCCTGAAATCGTCTCCACACAGAGAATAATAAGCTTCTCTATCGTAGGAAAGAAAAATAACAGGATGAAGAGTCGCGTAATAGGCAAGAAAATAATCGATTTCTTTGGAAATCTGTGTCTGCACGGGGCTGGGCTGTTTTTCACAGAGCCATCGCATCGCATCTTCTTCCGGAAGAGCCAGCCGCCGTTTATATACCACGGATTTGTACTTTTTTTTCAGTTCCACAAAAACAGGACTGCCGGGGCTGACCCGGCTGTAGCTGCGAAGCCTCAGCTTTTCTTTATATACCGGCCGTTCAATGGAACGACGGATCAGGCGGTAAGTCTCCGTATCATAATAAATATTGCGGATCGTTGTGCGGCCATACCGGTCCGGAGCCATATGGGATGTCATAGCTTCCAGTATTTTATCTTTCTGCTCGTATGTAAGCAGATATTTCAATTCACAGCGTTTGAAAACGGTTTGAAATGCCATGGAAAGATGCCTCCTTTATTTCATCGAGTGCAAGTATAGCAGTCCAAACATAAATGAACCTGAAAATTCCGGAAATTTTCCAAAGACTTTTATATTTACAGAATATCCTGCATCCGGTGGATAACTCAATTTTTGATTTTAATTTCGCTTAAGGTTTGCGTGATATGATATAATCTGTTTAAAAAGAAGAAAGCAGGTGTGATATGAGATTATTACTGGCTGAAGATGAACGTTCCCTTTCCCGTGCCATTGTGAAAATTCTGGAGAAGAATCATTATGCTGCGGAAGCGGTTTACAATGGAGAGGACGCTCTTGCCTGTCTGGAGACAGGGGAGTATGATGCGGCGATTCTTGATATTATGATGCCCAAAATGGATGGAATTGCGGTGCTGCGAAAGCTGAGGGAGCAGGGAAATCAGATTCCGGTTCTGATGCTGACAGCGAAATCGGAGATCGACGACAAGGTTCTGGGGCTGGACAGCGGAGCCAATGATTACGTTACAAAACCCTTTGATACGAGAGAACTTCTGGCAAGGATCCGGGCGATTACCAGAAGCCGGAATGAGACGGATTCCTGCATGATTTTCGGGAATATTTCGCTGAACCGGGCAACTTTTGAGCTTTCCTCCCAGTCGGGCAGCTTCCGCCTGACCAATAAAGAGTTTCAGATGATGGAGATCCTCATGTCCAATCCGGACCGGCTCGTTTCAACGGAACGTCTGATGGAAAAGGTATGGGGTTACGATTCCGATGCGGAGATCAATGTGGTATGGGCCTACATATCATATCTCCGAAAAAAGCTGACGGCTCTGCAGGCTGATATTCAGATTAAAGCTGTACGCAATGCCGGATATTGTCTGGAGAAAAAGCAATGATCCGCAGATTGCAGACGAAATTTATCCTGATCACCATGTCTGCCATGCTGGCGGTACTTTTCGTAATCATCGCCGGCATCAACCTGGTAAACTACGGTGGTGTTGTTGATGAAACGGATGAGATTTTGACCATACTGATCGAAAATAAAGGTTCCTTTTCTCCGGGAAGCGGACGGAAAGGGACCGGACTCCGGCCCGGTATGTCACCGGAGACTCCATTTGAATCCCGGTATTTTTCCGTACTTCTGAACCGTGATTCCCACACGGTTGTTCAGGTGGAAACAGGACATATCATTTCCATTGATACGGAAAAAGCCATCGAATATGCACAGGAAATTGCGGAAAAACAGGATGACAGAGGATTTAAAGGCAATTTCCGCTATGCAAAAAGTATGGAAGAAGATACCATCCGCATTATTTTTCTTGACTGTAAAAGAAATCTGGATTCATTCTACAAGTTTCTGTTTGCCAGTATAAGTATCTCCATGACCGGTTATCTCATCGTCTTGGCACTGGTTGTTTTTTTCTCCAACCGGATCATACGGCCTATCTCTGAAAGTTATGAGAAACAGAAACGTTTCATTACCGATGCCGGCCATGAAATCAAAACACCGCTGACAATCATCAATGCGGATGCCGATATTCTGGAGATGGATTTCGGTGAGAATGAGTGGATCGATGATATCCACAAACAGGCCAAACGATTGACCGCTCTGACCAACGACCTGGTTTATCTGGCTCGGATGGAGGAAGCGGCAGACGCCATGGTGATGATTGATTTTCCGATTTCCGATGTGGTTGGTGAAACAGCAGCTTCTTTTCAGGCACCGGCCCGGACACAGGGGAAGAGCTTTCAGTGCAGTATACAGCCCATGCTTTCCCTGAAAGGCAATGAAAAAGCGATACGTCAGCTGACCGGGATTCTGCTGGATAATGCGTTGAAATATTCTCCTGAAGGCGGAATCGTGCGGCTGACTCTGGAGAGAAGATCACGCGGTCTGCAGCTTACGGTATCAAACACGACGGAGCAGGAGATTTCAAAAGAGAATCTGTCCATGCTGTTTGAACGTTTTTACCGGATAGACGTTTCCAGAAATTCCGGAACCGGGGGATATGGTATCGGTCTGTCGGTGGCGAAAGCCATTGTAACAGCGCACGGCGGAAAGATCAAAGCTCAGATGGCTCCGGGAAATGACGGGAATCTGTGTGCAGAACACGAAAGCAGCGAAGAACAGATGGAAGATGAAAAAACAAAAGGCCTGCATACTCTGGAAATCCGGGTGACGCTGCCTGCCTGAAATCATTTCCGGCAGCTTACCGGTGAAAAAACAGCTCCCTTATGTTATACTGTTTCTAACATCTTTTATGAAAGATGAGCGGGAAAAACAGAAGGGAGCTGTCATTATGATACTGATGAAAGAACGTATCGGCAAACTGATTGAAACGATCGGCGAACTGATTTATGAGAAGAAAATCCCGGTTCAGGAATACCGGATGAAAAAAACAGACGGGCGTGAACCGGATTCGGAAAATCCGGATGCATCGGACTGGCAGGTTGTGACCGGGCGTCACATCTGGGGCGGTCACCGGGAGTATTATCAATTTTATACGGAATTTACGGTTCCTGAAGAACTGGCTGGACGACAACTGGTTTATGAACTGAGAACCGGCCGGGAAGGTGCATGGGATGCTGTCAATCCCCAGTTTCTGGTGTATGTAAACGGTACAGTCAAACAGGGTTTCGATGTAAATCACAGAGAAACAGTTCTCACTGATTCTGCCCGGGCCGGTGAAACATTCCGTATCTTTCTCTCTGCATTTACCGGTGACAATAATTTTTCATTGCTGCTGGATTCGGAAATCAAAGTAACTGCCGAACCGGTGTACCGGTATTACTGGGACATAAAAGTTCCCTATGAGGCGGCACGTCTTCAGAAAGCGGATTCCGACGCGTACATTGATACGATTCAGGCATTGAATAAATCACTGAATCTGGTGGACCTCCGTGCACCGTATTCTGCCGGGTTTTACAGGTCGATTGAAAATGCGGAAACGTATCTGCAGAAAAACTATTACGACAAGTGCTGTGGTGATTCCAGACATATGGTTTATACAGTCGGACATACACATATTGATCTTGCCTGGTTGTGGACACTGCAGACAACAGCGGATAAAACAGTGCGGAGCTTTTCCACAGTTCTGGAACTGATGCGCCGTTATCCGGAGTATCGATTCATGCACTCACAGCCCCAGGAATATCTGTATGTCAAGCAGAACGCGCCTGAAATTTATGAGCAGGTAAAGGAACGAATCAAAGAAGGAAGATGGCAGCCGGAAGGCGGCATGTGGGTGGAAGCAGACTGCAATCTGACTTCAGGGGAATCTCTCGTCCGCCAGTTTCTGTACGGATGCCGTTTTTTTCAGAAAGAATTTGATAAGAAATGTGAGATCCTCTGGCTGCCCGATGTGTTCGGATATTCTGCCGCATTGCCCCAGATCATGCAGCAGTGCGGGATCAGATATTTTATGACAACGAAGATCAGCTGGAATGAGTTTAACAGGATGCCGTATGATACATTTCTGTGGGAAGGAATCGATGGAACAAAGGTACTGACTCATTTCGTACCCTGCAGAGATTACAACGCACCTGCTGTGGAAGGCGGGACGGAAACGGCGCATTTTACAACCTACAACGGAATGCTCAATCCGTCCCAGGTTATGGGAGGCTGGCAGAGGTACAGCCAGAAAGATCTGAATCCCGATATTCTTATGTGCTACGGATACGGTGACGGCGGCGGCGGTCCGACTGCGGAAATGCTGGAAAACCAGCGCAGGCTTGCAGAAGGGCTTCCGGGAGTTCCGAAAACGAAACAGTGTGTTCCCACGGAATTTTTCCATGAACTGGAAAAACAGGTAAAGGGCAGCCGTCATCTGCCGGAATGGAAGGGCGAACTGTATCTGGAATATCACAGAGGAACCTACACAACGATGGCAAAAAATAAACGGTATAACCGGAAAGCGGAATTTGCCTATGAAAACCTGGAATTTTACTCGGTTCTTGCGGGGATGCTGGCCGGTACGCCCTATCCGGAAAGCGATCTCAGGGAGGGCTGGGAGACGATCCTCAGAAACCAGTTCCACGATATCATTCCCGGTTCCTCCATAAAGGAAGTCTATGATGAATCGTGGCAGGAATATGAAAAGATCCTCACCCGGGCGGAAGAATTGACCAGGCAGATGACAGAAGCAGCGGCAGCTGCCATTGATGGTGACTGCGGTGATGTGGTGGTATTCAATCCCGGCAGCAGTTCCTGTGTATCGCTGATTACACTGTCACCGGCTGTCTGTGACCGGAACATGACAGCTCTGGAAGCAGATGGAAAAAGATTTCCTGTTCAGCAGACGAAGGAAGGCCTGATAGCCATGATCGATCAGGTACCCGGCCATGGTTACCGTGTTCTGAAACCGGTCATGGGAGGTGCAGAGAAGGAAAGTGCAGAGAAAGAAAATGCAGATAGTGCAGTGAAACCTGCAGAGATTACATATGAATTTACAATCACGGAACATCGTGTGGATACGCCGTATTTCCATATTGAGATCAACGAAAAAGGGCAGTTTACCAGCATTTATGATAAAAAAGCCGATCGTGAACTTCTGCAGGCGGGAAAAGCGGGTAATGTACTGATGACCTATGAGGACAGACCGCATAATTACGACGCATGGGACATCAACCACTATTATACGGAAAAGTCCTGGGAAGTGGAGCAGACATCCGAAATCCGTGTGACGGAAAACGGACCGGTGCGTGCCTGTATCCGGGTTGTGCATCCTTACGGCGCTTCTGAAATCGTACAGTACCTGTATTTTTATCCCGATCAGTACCGCTTTGATATCAGAAATGAGATTGACTGGCATGAGAACCATGTTTTGCTGAGAGATTATTTCCCGGTTGATATCCATACGAATGAAGCAGTATTTGATATTCAGTACGGCAATGTAAAACGTCCGACGCACTATAATACTTCCTGGGATTTTGCAAAATTCGAGGTCTGTGCGCATAAATGGCTCGATGTATCAGAGGACAATTACGGAATCAGTGTTCTGAACGACTGCAAATACGGTTACAGCGTCCATGACAGTGTAATCGGTCTGACCATGTTGAAAAGTTCCACTTATCCCAATCCGGAAGCGGACCGGGGACATCATACGTTCTCCTATTCTTTCTGCCCGCACATCGGTGATTTCCGCATCGGCGGCACCGTGGCAAAGGCATATGCCTTCAATAACCCCTGCAGGGCAGTGGTGAAGCAGGAAAAAACAGAAAAGGGAACTGCATCCGTGAAATCTCTGATTTCCGTGGATGTGCCGAATGTTGTAATTGAAGCGGTGAAAAAAGCCGAAGACGATGAAAGCCTGATTGTCAGATGTTACGAATGTTTCAATCGACGAAGCAAAGTTACCATGAAGGTTGATGCGGCAATCACCGGAGCCAGTGTCATTAATCTGCTGGAAGATCAGGTACTGGAGAATCTGGAAATCAAAGATGGGACCATTTCGTTTACTATGAAACCTTATGAAATACGCACAATAAAATTTGAAAAATAAAGTGCAGTTCAGACTTCAGCCGGCATAAAGATGCTCAGGCTGAAGTCTGAACTGATGTATTCCAAAATATTATGATGTATTTCAGCAGTTTTTTCTATTGCCAAAAAATAATGGTAAACGTATAATAGATATGACTGCATGATTGCTTCCGAGTGTCAGGAAGCATAAGAGGAACGGATACGGGCAGCTGAAATACCGGGTTATGATTGATATGAGAGAAATAAATGAAGAAATGGGGTTCCTCACAGCAACAGTAAGAATATCGGATGATGCAGAGACTGGATTGATTTGGAAATATAAAAGCATTAATATTAGATTAGGAGTAGTAAATTGACAGAAAAATCTTATGATCGGATTGTAGCTTTTATCCTGGAGAATAAAGATAATTTCTACCGTCTGGCATATTTAAATATAGATAACCGGGAGCTGGCTCTGGAACTGGTTGGGAATTCCGTAGGCCATGCCCTGGACTGGTGTAATACGTTACATGACGATATGGCAGTAAATATATGGTTTTACCGGATTTTGGTAGATGAGTGCCGGAATATGGAGCGTAATACAAAAAAAATCACGAATATCGACAGAGCAGAGAGTGAAATAAAAGAATCAGAAGACAACATACTGCAGCGAATTAAAAGCCTGGATTTTAAACACCGTACCATACTCATTCTCTGTTATTTTGAGGATTTTGTGCAGAAAGAAATCGCACAGATTATGCGCATGGAACTGCAGGAGGTAGATTTATGTTTATTGGAATTGCCTCAGATTCTGTAGATATTCAGAAGGAGGATTTAGGTTGAGTGATCGTAAAAAGGATATTTGCGCCCGCTCCGGTCGGCTGAACAGAAGAACGGGACGGCGTGAAGATTTGGATGACACTTTGCCGGATTGGAAAGAAGCAAAGAAAATATATGATGAAATAAAGATACCGGAAGAACTGGACAGAAGAGTCCGGGATGAGATCACAAAGCGAAGAAAACAGTAAAAGCAGAAAAGGAAAAAGCCGGTCACCGGAGCTGATCAGTGGCCGGCTTTCGGTTTTTAAGATGAATCAATATTTGGTAGATGAGATAAAAAGACTGCGGAAGATGCTTCATGCATGCCCGGAGATTTCAGGTCAGGAATATAGAACTAAGAGGATTCTGATGGATTTTCTTGCAGAAAAAACGGATCTTGAGCTGCAGCTTTGCGGTGATGGATTCTATGCTGCCCATCGGGAAAAAGAGAAAAGAAAGCCAGCGATGATTCTACGTGCCGATTATGATGCGCTGGCATTGCCGGAGGGAGGTGCAGCCCATCTGTGCGGTCATGATGGGCACAGTGCGGCTTTATGCGGCGTGGCGCTTCTGCTGGAAGGACAGCAGGCAGGACGCGATGTATTCCTGCTGTTCCAGCCGGCGGAGGAAACCGGGGAAGGTGCTGCGGGCTGTACAGAAATTTTCACCAAAGAAAATGTGAGGGAAATTTACGGGGCTCACAATCTTCCGGGAATACCTTTTGGACAGGTCACTACGCGCCCCGGAACATTTGCCTGTGCCTCCCGGGGAGTGACGCTGATTCTGAAAGGAAAAGCAACCCACGCTGCCTGTCCGGAGAATGGGATTTCACCGGCAGAGGCTGTAGGACATCTTCTCTGCGAATTGTCGGATGTTTCTGCATCGCGAGACTACAGAGGGATGGTTCTTTGCACGGTTATCGGTGTGCAGATGGGAGAAAAGGCATTCGGCGCTGCGGCAGCGGATGCACAGATCTGGCTGACTTTGCGCGCAGAGCATGATGCGGATCTGGAAAAACTGTATCGGAATGTACTCCGAAGGAGCGGCGAACTGGCCCTGCAGTACAGGCTGGAATTTACACATACACTGCAGGATGTATTTCCTTCTACAGAGAATGATGCGGTATGTGCCGAAAAGGTTCTGAAAGCCTGTGGCGGAACGCTTCTGGAAACGCCCATGCGCTGGAGTGAAGATTTCGGGCATTACCTGAAACGTTGTACCGGCGCATTTTTCGGAATTGGTTCAGGGACAGAACATGCACCACTTCACACGGAACATTATGAATATCCTGATGAATTGCTGGAACCGACTGTCAGGGCATTCTGGCAGATCATCTGTTCCTGATATATGCATTAACACTTTTATAAAATACCTCCCGGCAGATATGGGACTGTGCCTTTAACTGTCCGGGAGGTATTTTTGAAATTCCGGTTCGTCAGTCTGCGTTCAGCAGAAAAGAAACAAATGCTTTCCGCTTTTACTGCCACCCTTTGCACACGTCGATCCACGCAGTATATCCGGAATATTTTTCCAGTTCCTCAATGGTCAGCTCAATGGCGCTGCTGCTGCTTCCGCAAGCCGGAAATACCGTCTGAAACCGTTTCAGGCTTTCGTCCAGATAGATGGTTACTCCATCGTTTACCGCAAAAGGACAGACACCGCCCACAGCATGTCCGGTCAGAGTTTCCACTTCTTCACAGGTAAGCATTTTGGCTTTTGTTCCAAACTGCGCTTTATATTTCGGATTGTCGATCTTCGCATCACCGGCGGCTACGATCAGAATCGGCTGATCCTTTGCCATAAAAGAAAGTGTCTTCGCGATTCTGCAGGGCTCGCAGTGCAGTGCTTCCGCTGCCAGCTCCACTGTGGCGCTGGAAACATCAAATTCCTGAATCCGGTCTTCCATATCGTAATTTTTAAAATATTCTTTTACTTTTTCAATTGCCATTACAAATTCCTCCCTGGTAATATAACTTTTTCAGACTGAAGCGCACCCGGCAGGCAGCCGGGATCAGCAGCATATTGATTATAATATACAACGTGGAAAGAATCCATGGTTATTTTGCAGAAAACAGGGAACCTTTGATAAACCATTCGTCTCGATTTTCTTTACGAATGGTTTATCCGGATTTTTTTGTGATATAATCCGTTTAAACATTTAAACAGGAGGTTTCATTCATGAAAAATCTAATCGTTTATTATTCCTATGAGGGAAATACAGAGGAACTCGTAAAAGGTATGCAGCAGGTGATCGATGCCGATGTTCTGAAGCTGACCGTTAAAGATGAAAAGCCCACAAAAAGCATGTTTCGTTTTATGTGGGGCGGTATGCAGGTTTATATGAAAAAGAAACCGGAACTGGAATCTTACAGAATTGACCTGAATGCATACGACAATATCATTATCGGAACGCCCTGCTGGTTCGGAACATACGCACCGGCTGTCAATACGTTTTTAAGTGATAACAGAATTTCAGGGAAAAATATTTATCTTCTGGTGTGCAACGGCGGAAACATGCGGCATACCTGGAACGATTTTGAAAAAACACTGGAAGGCAATACCATTGTTTCGAAAATGGATCTGGTTTACCCCATTAAAAACGGTATCGCGGAGGCAAAGAAAAAAGTGAATGAATGGATTGTCGGAGCGATCCGGTAAACGGTCCACTGTTTGCTTGACATCTGCAGGCAAAATGCATATAATGAGAGTGAACACTTGCATTGCAGATGGGAGGAAGTGGGGATGGATGAAACCAGCCAGAAGATCATCGATGCGGCTATGGCTCTCGTGAGGGACAAGGGATATGTTGCCATGACAACGAAAGATATTGCCAGGTCTGCGGGAGTGAATGAATGTACGCTGTTTCGCAAGTTCAACAGCAAAAAGGATATCGTGTTAAACGGTATTGAACAGGAAAAATGGCGCGGTAATCTGACCCCGGAGGTTTTTCAGGATGTCAGATGGGAGCTGGCTCCCGATCTGGAGATGTTCATGACCGAATATATGAACCGGATTACGCCGGATTTTGTAAAGCTGTCCATCGGACTGAGAGCCCCTCAGCTTTATGAGGAGGCTGCGCCGCTGGTGATGAAGGTACCGCAGGCATTTTTATCTTCCCTGATTGAATATTTTGAAGAAATGGAGCGCCGCGGAAAACTGCCCCATCTTGATTTTGAGTGCCTTGCGCTGACCATTTTTTCCAGTACATTCGGTTTTACGTTCCTGAGTGCATCTTTTGAAGGCAATTTGTCCCCGGTTACCCGGGAGCAGTATATCAAACAGTCGGTTCAGACATTTATACAGGGAATCCCACAGGAAAGCTGAAATAAAGTCTGAGACAGAGAAACGATCAGACGGGGATATCGATTCAATCTATTTTATTAACACGGTACTGTCACAGGATGGTACCGTATTAAAAAACACCATATGCAAGCAAGTACACGCATTCAACAGAAAAAGGAGGGGATTGCTATGCAGATTACAGGGGCTGAATTGTTTGTAAAAGCATTGCTGGCCGAACAGGTTGATACACTGTTTGCCTATCCCGGCGGCCAGGCCATTGATTTATTTAATGCCCTTTACGGTGTGTCCGGGCTTCGCGTTGTTCTCCCGCGGCACGAGCAGGGACTTGTGCATGCTGCAGACGGCTATGCACGGTCAACGGGGAAAGTGGGGGTCTGCCTTGTTACCAGCGGGCCGGGTGCAACGAATCTTGTAACAGGAATTGCCACGGCCAATTATGACAGCGTACCGATGGTATGTTTTACCGGACAGGTTCCTACCGGTCTGATCGGCAACGATGCTTTTCAGGAAGTGGATATTGTGGGAATCACAAGAAGCATTACCAAATATGCTGTTACCGTCCGCAGAAGAGAGAATCTGGCTGCCGTGATTAAAAAAGCATTTTATATTGCCCGGACCGGAAAACCGGGAGTAGTTGTTGTGGATCTGCCGAAGGATATTCAGCAGGAACCGGGCAGCGACTGTTATCCAAAGCAGGTTGAAATACGGGGCTACAAGCCCAACACCCGCGTTCATATGGGGCAGATCGGGAAATCTCTGGAATGTCTGAAACGGGCGAAGCGGCCTGTCTTTCTCCTGGGCGGCGGTGTAAAGATTGCGCATGCCGGGCGTGAGATGACCGCTCTTATGGAAAAAACAGGAATACCGGCCGTTACCACAATCATGGGAAAGGGAACAGTACCCACTGACCATCCCCTGTACGTAGGGAATCTGGGAATTCACGGCAGTTACGCTGCCAACACCGCCATCAGCCGGTGTGATGTACTGTTTTCCATCGGTGTCCGCTTCAATGACCGGATTACCGGAAAAGTCAGCGAATTTGCAAAAGATGCAGTAATTATACATGTTGATATTGATCCGGCCTCCATTTCCAGAAATATTGAGGTGGATATCCCGATCGTTGCCGATGCAGAAAATGCGGTTCAGGTTCTGTTGGAAAATGCTTTCGTCTGTGACTGCGAAGACTGGAGGAATCAGATTGATTTATGGAAAAAAGAGCATCCTCTGGCTGTTTCGGAAACGGTACATTCAGAAACAGGGAAGATACTGTCAGAAGCAGGGAAAACGGGAGTTACACCGCAGGCAGTGATGGGAGAAATCAACCGGATCTTTGAACGGGCGGTGATTACAACCGATGTGGGGCAGAATCAGCTGTGGGCGACGCAGTTTCTTGAATTATCGGAGGAAAAACAGATGCTGACCTCAGGCGGTCTCGGCACCATGGGATACGGTCTGCCGGCGGCTCTCGGCGCAAAACTGGGGAATCCGGACAGGGATGTGATTGCCATCTGCGGTGACGGCGGAATTCAGATGAACATTCAGGAGATGGCAACGGCCGTTGTCTATGAACTGCCTGTGATTATCTGTATTCTCAACAACGGATATCTGGGAAATGTCCGTCAGTGGCAGGAGATGTTTTTTGACAGGCGGTATTCCTGCACCTGCCTGCGCCGTCGCAAGAGCTGCCCGGCCGCCTGCAGTACACCGTCTTCCCGCTGCCCGGCATATACACCGGATTTTATCCGTCTGGCTGAAAGCTATGGAGCAAAGGCAATCCGCGTAACAAAGCGGGAAGAAATCAAGGCTGCACTGGAAGAAGCAAAGAACACACCGGGAGTTCCCACGGTGATTGAATTTCTGATCGAACCGGAGGAAAATGTACTGCCCATTGTACCTCCGGGAAATCCGCTGAGCAGTATGATCATGGGAGGTGATGACGATGATGAAAAAACGATGGATCAGCCTGTATGTGGAGAATGAAATCGGCGTGCTGGCCCGTATATCCGGACTTTTTTCCGGAAAATCCTACAACCTGAACAGTCTGACCGCAGGGGTAACGGAAGATGAAACCATATCCCGGATGACGATCAGCCTGACCAGTGATGACCGTACCTTTGAACAGATTAAAAAACAGCTGAACCGGAGTATAGAGGTGATAAAAGTAGTGGATTTTACAGATACGGCAATCCACATGAAAGAACTGATGTTTATCAGAATCCGCAGCTGCTCTGAGCAGGATATGGTAAAACTGGATTACATGCGGGATATTTTTCAGGCAAAGCTGATTGATTATGATCCTTCCACCGCTCTGCTGGAATGTGTCCAGACAGAGGATAAAAATAATGATTTTATCCGGCTGCTGGAAACGGTATTTCCGGGACGGATTGAAATCGTCCGCGGCGGCAGCGTAGCGGTGGAAGCGGTCAGCATTACGGACCGGTAATGTGAGAATTGGATATTTTTTATTCCGGCTGCATTGAAACGGCCGGCCGCTTTTAACAGAGTGGCCGGCCATTTTACGTGCTTACTGTTCAGAGCCAACCTCGAAAACACTGCCTGGCTCTGAACAGAGCCAGGCTATAAAACTGACACATTTTTCTTCAAAATATGCCTGTAAAATGAACACAGTTTATCGTACAATACTGTTAAAGCTGTGAAAGATACAGCCGGAAGTCTCATTATGATTCCGGCAAACACATCAGAAAAGATTATTTCAGAAGGGTATTTTGGGAGGGATTGTATATGGAGAAAACGGAATGGGTATTCTGTCCGGTATGCGGGCAAAAGACAAGGATCAAACTGAGACCGGACACGGTGCTGAAACATTTTCCGTTGTTCTGTCCCAAGTGCAGACAGGAGAGATTGATTAACGCGAGAAACCTCCGGGTGTTTGAGGTTGCTCAGACATATTGATAAGGGGGAACAGATTATGTGTACCAGTATTATTTCAAACAGGAAAAAGACAATCGTTGGCTGGAATCTGGATATTCTGGATATGGAATATCAGGTGATTGCGGAGGATGATAAAGTATATATTGCGATTTATGATGAGAAGGAAGGGTGGCTGCCCCTGTTTGGTGCCGGCGCCGGGGGAGATTTTGTGGCGATGCCCACATGCTGGCCCTTTGATGACAGGAGCAACCCGAAAGGTGCAGACAGTCAGAATATTATCATGCTGGATATCGACCTGTTACTGGGCAGGAAAACGCTGGATGAACTGAAAGAAATTGCAGCGCATCAGGATATCAGCAGTGTTCCCGGTGTAACATTTCAGGCACAGCTTTCCGACAGAGAGGGAAATGTGCTGCAGATCATTCCGGGGCAGGGGTACTGTTATAAAGAAAGACCTCTTTATTCAGTGCTTACAAACTTCTCACCTTTCAAGGGCGACAGCGAGAAACATCCCTGGATGGGGCTTGACCGTTATGAAAAAGCCACAGCAATGCTGGAAGCAGCGGAGGATACCTTTGACGTGGAAGATTGTTTTGAAATTCTGAAACAGACTTCACAGACAGTCTGTCCCACAGTGGTATCCATGGTATTTGACGTGGGAGAAAATACGGTTTATTGGTGTGAAAATCGGGAATGGGAAAAGATACAGAAAAAAGTGATGGTTCAGGTTTCGACAGGAGGGACTGTAAGATGAGTCTGGCATTGAGTGTAGCAATCGGCGCAGCGATTATCTGCGGTGTGGTGGCGGGAACATAATAACAGGATCAGAACAGGATACTGCAATTGTTCAGAGCATTTTTCACAGGATTTCGCTTTCTGCCGGTTTTGTCACAGTTTTGTAAGATTCTTTTTTTATAATGGATGTAACGATTGAAGCGGGCGCTGCAGTTGGTGTCAGGTTATGCAGAAATACCGCCCGAAGGAAAGGAGTCATTTTACGTGAAAAACACAGTGCTTCATTGTGAAAACATTATAAAAAGCTATGGCAGCGGACGGCGCAGGACGGAGGTTCTGCATGGAATCAGTCTGTCGCTGCAGAAAGGGATTTTTTACAGTCTGATCGGGAAAAGCGGTTCGGGAAAAAGTACGCTGCTCTATATTCTGGGCGGGCTGTTGGAACCGGATGGCGGAAAGGTGATTCTGGATCAGAAAAGCCTGTATGAGAAAAAGAAAGAAGAGCGGGAGGAGATTCGCAAACACCATGTGGGTTTTATTTTTCAGGATTATCAGCTGCTGCCGGAACTTACGGTGGCGGAGAATATCATGCTTCCTGTAATTCTGGATGATCAGAAACCTGATCTTGAATGGGTGGATGTGATTCTGAACCGGCTGGAGCTGACAGGACTGAAGGACAGGTTCCCTGCAGAGCTTTCCGGCGGTGAACAGCAGCGCACAGCTATTGGACGGGCGGTTATGAGACGCCCGTCTCTTCTGCTTGCGGATGAACCCACAGGGAATCTTGATCAGAAGACCAGCGGACGGGTGCTGGATTTTTTGCTGGAACTGAAACGAGAATATCAGCCTGCCATACTGATGGTTACCCATGATCTGGATCTGGCCAGAAGCGCGGAAGTCGTATTTCACATGGAAGATGGAACCATGTTAGGAGACGGAAATACATGGGAAAACGGGAACGCGTCGGAAAGTGGAAATACATGGGAGAGAAAAAACACGCTGGGCGGCGGGAGGTGAAGGCAGGATGAAGCAGCGGATGATCAAAAAGTGTTTTCCCCAGAAGGCAGGTTCTGCAGTTATCTGCATATCTGTCATTATTCTGTTTCTGATGACAGTTCTGACACAGTCTTATGAAGATGTAAACAGCTATCGGCGTAAACAGACTTATGGATTTCATAATGGAGCAGTTTTTGATGCTCAGACCGGTGCCCGTGAAACTCTGTTGAAGCACAAAGCGGTAAAATCCATGGGAATCATGGAGGTGTATGGTGAGATTTTGCAGGAAGACGCCCCACAGGCCGGATATCTGGGAAGTGTGGATGAGGAATTCTGCCGGATGGAACAGCTGTCTTTTCTGGAGGGCAGCTATCCGCAGAATGAAACTGAAATTGCCATGGAGGCTGTACTGCTTGATCAGATGCATATCTCCTATGAATTGGGAACGCAGGTCAGTTTTCTGCTGTCGGATGAAAATGGACAGATGACAGAAAAAAGTTATACGCTCTGCGGAATTATGGATAACTGGACCAGTCACTGGCTGACAGACGGAAATACATTGTGCGGAGCTCTGATTTTACCGGGAAAGGAACGTGCTGTTTCCACCAATCTCTTTTTTCTTTCGGAACATAAAAACAGCAAACAGATGGAGGAACTGCAGTCCCGTTTTCTTTCAAAAACAGGTAATCATCTGCTGTACAACGAATATGCGTATCCGGAAAAGATTGCTTCCATCAGTCTTTTCATGGAGAAAGGGGCGGGAATCGGTTTTACTGCCCTGCTTGGTGCTGGATTTCTCCTGTGCTTCCAGTTTTCTTCCTGGGCAGAAAACCTCCATCGCATGCGTGTACTCAAGCTGATGGGGCTGTCTGACCGGAATTTGCAGAAAATGTCTCTTAAAGTGATGATTCTCGCCTGGCTGAAAGCAGCAGCGGCGGGAACCGGCATCAGCTGTCTGATATGGGCAGTTGTGCTGCTGGTTTTTCACAGCGGGGTACCATGGTCTGCTTTTCGGATTACAGCATCTCCTTTTCTTGTCTCTGCATCTCTGTCTTTTTTGATAATGATGGCCGGGAATCTGGTGCAGATTCAGCTGATTAAGCATACGGAGATCATTCCAAAGGGACGGGATCTGACCCGTTATGATGAAAGTATGCGGCGGCAAAACAGAAAAAAACAGAAGCGAAAGACAGATTACCGTCAGTTTTCTCCTGAGATTTTCAAAAAAATTGAAAAACAGAGATTTCGCAGACAGAACTATCTGGAACGAGGTTTCATTTTCATATCCATGGCGGTGATCATACTGTGTGCGAAAGAAATCGGAAGTCAGTATCAGTACGAAAAAGGCGTCTATCAGGAAAATTCCTGCCAGTATCGATGGGAAGGCGGGCTGTATACGGGTCTGGACCGGGGGCAGATACAGTCTATCCGCAATACGGAAAATATTGAAGAAGTGGATTACTGGTATGAGTTCAGTGGATGGCTGACGGACAAAGGACAGATTCTGTATCTTGGTTACAGCGGAAGTGAGAACGACCCCTATATGGAATGCGTCAACAAAGGGAAAGATACCAGAACCGGTGAAATGGAAGTATCATTTATGGGAATCGAGCCGCACAGTCCTTTGTGGGATTATTACGCAGAATATATGGGATCTGCGGAGAATGAAATCGCTCATGGAAATGCGGTGATGGTTTTCCTGCCGGATATTGTTCCTGTTGACGGAATTGATGACGGGCTGGTCAATTATTTCGATTTTGTAAATGTATACGGTGTTGATGAGACAGACCGGGAAATCATGCGTCCGGCGCTGCAGGAAGGAAGTAAGCTGGATCTTTATGTGGACGGGAAGCAGTATTCTGTTTCCTGCGGAAAGATTCTGAGGAACTTTCACGAAAAGGGTTCCAATACAAAAAATCTGATCTCTTTTGGTACAGTTATTATGTCAGACAATCTGTATCGGAAAATGATTTCGGGAATTAAAGAGAACGGTGAGGGTGATTCCGGAGAACAGCTTCCCTGCAATCGTGTTACTGCATACGGAAACCGGTATCTGAATTATGATGTCAGCGACAGAAAAATGTCTGCTGTTTCCCGTGATAACGGAGTCATCTTTTACAATCTCAGACTGGAGCAGGAGCAGAGCCGGAAAAATTTCATATCCAATGTAATTTTCCTGCTGGGAATCATTCTGTTCACGGCAACAGTTACAACCGTAATCTGTTCCCGCAGCCGGGCCCGTTTTCTGGAATCGGAATCAGAACGAATGAAAGTACTCTTCCTGCTGGGAGAAGGAGGACGATGGTCAAAACGTCTGTATTCTGCAGAGCACCATAAATTTATTGCAGGGTGCGTGATTTTCTGGAATTTTCTTCTGATACCCGGAATGCTGCTGATTCGTTATTTCGGACAGAGATGGACTTATGGAATTGCAGATTTTCATCTTTACTGGAAAGTAATGTTGTATCAGTTCCCCTGGGTATGGTATAGTATGGTACAGGTGATCTACGTGCTGGTTCTGCTGGGAGTCAGCCGTATGTCCGGAAAGGAAGTCAGTTTCAATGGATACCATTCTCGTACTGGAAGATGATTCTGCAATAAGAAGTACGGCAGCACACAATCTGCGGGGAGACTATCTGGTGGAGGAAGCCGCAGATTGCGCTTCTGCCCGGCTGATTCTGGAACATGCTCCGGTCAGTCTCTGTCTGGTGGATGTGAATCTTCCTGATGGAAACGGTTTCGATTTCTGCCGCCGGCTTCGGGAAATATCGCTGATTCCGGTGATTTTTCTTACGGTGAATGACCGTGAAGACGATATAATCCGCGGGCTGGACTGCGGAGGCGATGATTATGTGACGAAGCCGTTTTCCATGAGAGAACTGCGGTACAGAATCAAGGCTCAGCTGCGCAGAAGTCATCTGACGGGAATTCCTGCCGGCAGAGGAACGGATATCAGTACTTTGTCCGGTGGTTTCCGGGAATTGTCCGGTCCGGGGCGGGAATTGAAAAGTGGTGTCTACCGGATGAATACGGAGAAAAATGAATTTACAGCAGGGAATCATAAAGTGGAACTGACCCGAACAGAATACCGGATCATGGAACTTTTGATGAGGCGCCCGGGCTGTCTCGTCACGCGGGAGTTCATACTGGGACAGATCTGGGATGACAGAGGCAATTACGTGGAAAATAATACCCTGTCAGTAAATGTGAGCCGTTTGAGAAGGAAACTGAGAAAATATGTGAAAACAGACAGAATACAGACCATCAGCGGTGTGGGATACCGTCTGCTTGAAGCGGAGGAACAGGAGTAATACGAACAGGAACAGATGAAAGAAAAACAGATGATACAGACAATCAGAAACAGGAAGAGAAACAGAAGGATTTTGTTTTTGCTATCTGTGCTCTGTCTGACGGGAGTACTGACCGGCCTGCGCTATCTGGAGAAAACCGCTGTGGGACAGGTATTTTCCTATGTGGGAGCAGCAGCACAGATTGATGAAAAAACAGCTTTGGAAGCATTAAAAAACGGCATTGACGCAGATGAGGATATGAGAGAATTTTATCAGCAAAAGGGGAAAATGCTTTTAACGGAGGCCGGTTATGCCAATACCGGTCTTTCCTATGTGAGAAAACAGATTATTTCAGACATGCTGCCGGGAATTATGCTGATTCTGATCTGTATGGCAGCTGTCCTGATCGTTCTTCTCCTGATGCTGCGGAAAGAACGCAGTGAAACCGAACGGGTTAAGCAGAAGTATTCGGCTTTGCTGATGAGAACAGAGGCAGCAGAAACAGAATATCAGAACCGCCGGAAACAAATGGAAGTATTTGAGGAGAATCTGTATCATCAGATGAAGACGCCACTGACTCATCTCAGTCTGAAGCTGGAGGAACTGCAGGGGATGGATGATACGCCGCATCATATGGAAGATGCAAAAAGGTGCAGGATTCGTCAAACTGCAGGAGAGGCAGTCCGGCAGGTGAAAAAACTGTCCCGCATGATTACACTGCTGCTGCGTGATCATCAGATGGATGCGGAAAAGATCCGTTATCGCTATGAACTGATCAGTCTGGCGGATGTATTGGAAACGGCCTGTATGGAAGTTCGGGATATGGCCGGAGGTGATGGAAAAAGAATCTGCATGGATATGGAAGAGAACACGGAATTTATCATGAAAGGGGATGAATTCTGGCTGACTCAGTGTTTTATCGCTGTACTGGACAATGCACTGGAGCATGGAAGTCCGGGCGGGGAAGTCAGGATTTTACTTCACCAGTGCAACGGTACCTATGTGGCAGCAGTATTTTCGGAAGGAAGCTGCCTGCCTGCCGGAGACCGGGAACGTGTATTTGAGCGTTATTACTCCGCCGGTCCGTCAAAAAACCACTTCGGAATTGGCCTGCATATGGCACAGGGAGTAATCAGGGACCATCATGGACAGATACGGCTGGAAGAAAGTTCCGTAAGTGGAAGTTGTGTGGGAAAAGGAGAACGGGAAACAGAGCAGGGGAAAACGGAAACGGGTCAGGAACAAAGCGGCGTGGTATTTGTCATGGAATTTCCGGTGCTTTATGGAAAGGATACTTATCCTGTTTGACCTGTTTCAGATATTCAGCTTATATAAGTAATCATGTTGAGAACATAAAGCCGATGTTCTGTTTACCGGATTTGAAAAGATACAGGATAAGGGGGAGAAAATGAACAAAGAAAAATTAAAAGAAATCTGGAAAAAGGAAGAAACGGAAGCTCATATACACGGATGGGATTTTTCACACATTCATGGAAGATATGATGAGGAAAATGATCTGCCCTGGGATTACGAAGCGATTGTCCGCCACTATCTGACAGATCAGGTTAAGCTTCTTGATTATGATACAGGAGGCGGGGAATTTCTGCTTTCGCTGCATCATCCATACGAAAACACCGCCGCCACAGAGGGATTTCCTCCGAATGTGGAATTATGCAGGGAAACACTGCTGCCTCTGGGAATCGACTTCAGAGAATGCAGCAATCCATCTGCAATTCCGTATAAAGATGCCTCGTTTGATCGGATAATCAACCGGCACGGTGATTTTGACGCTTATGAAATCCACCGGCTGCTGAAGGAAAAAGGCCTGTTCATTACGGAACAGGTGGGAGGGGATAATGACCGTGATCTGGTGGAAATGGTACTGCCCGGAACAGAGAAGCCTTTTCCGCATCTGAATCTGCGGGAACAGCGGCAGGCATTTGAAAAAGCAGGTTTTCAGATCATCCGGGCAGAGGAAGCGTACCGGCCTATCGTATTTTATGATGTGGGCGCATTTGTGTGGTTTGCCCGCATTATTGAGTGGGAATTCCCCGGTTTTTCCGTGGACCGCTGCTTTGATTCCCTGTTGAACATGCAGGAGCAGATTGAAAGAGAAGGAAAAATCCAGGGAACGATTCACCGCTATCTGATTGTTGCAGAAAAACAGAGCATATGAGGAATGATAAAATGGTAAAATCACTGATTATTTATGGAACCAATTATGGAACTGCCGCAAGGTATGCAGAGGAGCTGGCGAAAAGAACCGGGATTCAGGCAGTTTCTTATGAGAAAGCCGTTATCCCGGAAGAATGTGAGATCATCATTTATTTCGGAGGGTTGTATGCAGGAGGGGTAAAGGGATTAAAAGAAACACTTCCTGCAATTCGTAAGACAGACTGGAAACGGTTCCTGATTGTCACAGTAGGTCTTGCAGACGTGGAGGATACTGAAAATATCAGCAATATCCGCAGATCCCTGCAAAAACAGCTCCTTCCCGAAATCTATGAAAAAGCAGAGATTTATCACGTCAGAGGCGGGATTGATTATCAGAAACTGAATTTTGCTCATAAAACCATGATGAAGCTGCTCTACACAAAAGCCAGAAATCTGCCGGAAGATAAAAAGAATGCAGAAGTCCGGGCGATGATCGACACATATGGAAAACAGGTGGATTTTGTGGATTTCAGGAAGCTGGATCAGATTGAACGGGCGCTGTGAGGCACCGATTCACAGCCCGTTCCGATACTCTGTCGGTGTACATTGATAGGTTCGGTAGAACAATTTCGAATAATAGCTGGAGTGATTAAAGCCGCAGCGCAGAGCGATGTCCAGAATGCTCAGCTCCCTGTTTTCCAGCAGATTTCGGCTTACCTCCAGCCGGTACCGATTCAGAAATTCAATGGGTGACTGCCGGGTATATTTTTTAAATATCTGGCAGCATTTGTTGCGGCATATGTTTCCTGCATCCGCGATATCGGAAAGCCCGATTTTTTCTGGATAGTGCCGGTAGATGTAGGAAATCATGTTCTGGTGGATGACTGTATCCGGATCTTTTTCCGCCGGAGAAGCAGCCGGACTGATGGCAGGATGGCGGATCAGTTCTCCGAAGAGCAGTCCCATGACTCCGGCAATCTGCAGTTCATGAGCTTCCCGATGCTCTTTTTCCATATCAATAATCATATCAAGATATTCTCGTATTCTGACTGTATTTTCATCTTCCGCATCACAGTGCAGATATTCAAAACCGGCATTCTGAAGCAGCGGCTCCACATACAGATTTCTGAGCAGCTGGTGTGCCGGCAGAAGATCGGGATGCAGAATGATGCAGGTAAAATCGCAGTCCTCTTTTCGGTAATCATATCCGTAATGCATCTGCCGGGTATTTACAATCAGACAGTCTCTTTCTTTCAGGAGCATGGTTTTGCCGTTCACCCAGTAACACATATTTCCTTTATGAATCCTTATAAACTCCAGATCCTCATGCCAGTGGCACAGGGAGCGCATGCCTGCATACATGGACAGCCATCCGCTTCGTATGTAAATCGGAATCCCGGCGCGGTTATAGGGGATGATTTCCGAATCATCCGGCATCAGGTTAATATGGATTTCCTTATCGTTCATGTCCTATCCTCCCATACAGCAAAAGTGCAATTGTTATATTATCAAGTGATTATTGTTATTGAATCCCACGAAATGAATGATTATTATTATATTATCCTGAATGTAAAGAGTCAAGCGGACCTGTACGGTTACATTGAATTAATTGAGAAAGCAGGTCTCTGCATAAAGAGGGTGAAGAATATGAATGATAATCATCTGTCAGCAGACAGAAAAAATGTCGGTTCTAAAATAGCCGGTTTTGTTCTGCCCATTGCTTTTCAGAATCTTCTGGCGTCTCTGGTAAGTGTTTCCGATGCGCTGATGCTCGGCATGCTGGATCAGAATTCTCTGTCGGCGGTTTCACTGGCCACACAGGTTCAGTTTGTTCTGAATCTGTTTTTCAGTGCCCTGACCGTGGGCATGACCATTCTGGCGGCACAGTACTGGGGAAAAAGGGATATTCCGGCCATGGAGCGGCTGCTGGGAACGGCACTGCAGATATCCGTGACAGTTGCACTTATATTTTTTCTGGCGGCCAGGTGTTTTCCGGAAATTTTAATGAAGATTTTTACGAATGATGCGATGCTGGTCAGGACAGGCGCCGGGTATCTCCGGATCGCCAGCTGGTCGTATGTGGTGCAGGCATTCCCGCAGGTCTATCTGTGTATGATGAAAAACAGCGGACGGATCCTAAGAAGCACATTGTACGGCGGCATTGCTGTAGTGATCAATATTGTTCTGAATGGAATGCTGATCTTCGGTCTGCTGGGATTTCCTGCAATGGGGGCAGAAGGGGCTGCGCTGGCTACGACGATTGCCATCGGATCAGAGCTGCTTTTTGTTCTGATAGAAGACAGGGTGGTCGATTGTGTCCGGGTTCACTGGAGATACATTAAAAAGGTAAATGTGGGCCTTTTAAAGGAATTTGCCCGTTATTCTCTGCCGGTGCTTGCGGATCTGCTGGTTTGGGGACTGGGATTTACCGTTTTTTCCATCATCATCAGCCATATGGGAAATGATGCAGTGGCGGCCAATTCCGTTGCCAACACAGCGAAAAACATTATTTCCTGCTTTTGTCTGGGACTGGGAGGCGGTACCGAAATCATCATCGGTAATGAACTGGGAAAAAACAGACTGGATACCGCAAAGTGGTATGGCAGCAAACTGCTGCGGATTGCCGTGTGGACAGGAATGATTTCCGGCGCAGTGCTTGTCGCAGGTGCACCTCTGTATCTGAGACTGTTTACTTCACTGAGCAGCCAGGCTCTGGAATATCTGAAATGGATGCTGCTGATCTGCGGTTTCTATATGGTGGGAAAATCCATCAATGTTACCCTGATTGACGGTGTGTTCTGCGCAGGCGGAGATACCCGGTTCGGTCTATGGTGTGATGTTATAATCATGTGGCTGATCATTGCCCCGTTTGGAGCGCTGGCGGCTTTTGTCCTGAAATGGCCGGTTCCTCTTGTTTATTTCATACTGAGTCTGGATGAATGCCTCAAAGCCCCGGCTGCATACCTTCATTACAGAAAATATCGATGGGTAAAGAAACTGATCTGAAATAAAGAAATATAGAAATACAGCTGAAAATGCGGCATCTGAATCATTTAAATCTGAAAGAAAGGAAGATATGGAAATGGAAGAAATGAATCTGAACCAGAAAGAAAGAAGAGACCACGAACTGCCCTATAAAGCTGATGAAGCTGTGATGGAAGAGATGAAGCGCACCCGCCGACTGCTGCGGGAGTTCAATACCGCCGATCCCTGTGATTTTGACAGACAGGCGGAAATTGCATCCGAGCTGATTCCGGATACGGACGGTGCAGTCGGACTGACCCAGCCTTTTTACTGCGATTACGGTACGCACATCCACATCGGGAAAAATTTTATTGCCAATTATAACTGTACGATTCTGGATGTGGGAAGAGTAGATATCGGGGACAATGTACTGTTTGCCCCCAATGTGTCCATCTATACGGCAGGCCATCCGGTTCATCCCGAGATGCGGAATACGGGATATGAATACGGAATCCCGGTTAAAATCGGCAGTAACGTATGGATTGGCGGCAACAGTGTGGTCACACCCGGCGTTACGGTGGGCGACAACGTTGTCATCGGGGCAGGCAGTGTGGTTACAAAAGATATCCCAGCAAATGTGATCGCCGCAGGCAATCCCTGCCGTGTCATCCGCCCGATTACGGAGGAAGACAGAAAATATTTCTTTAAAAAGAGAGAGTTTGATATTCAGCTGTAACAGAACATTTCCGCATGTGGAATCATCAGAATAGATGCTATCAGGGCTTTCATATCAGCAGCAATGCCGATGTGAAGGCCTTTTTTATTGCAGCTGTGTGCCGAAGCACATATTTTTGATAATTCCACATACAGATCTATTTCATTATACCGCATTCTGCCCTGCTAATGTATCCGTTTCTGCACATCCTGCTGTCAGATTATCATTTAAATCTGTAAAATATACCTCTGATTCGTTCAATACTGCCATATTTATTCCGTCAGAGAATAAATGAAGCCCCAATTGGAATTGCTTTTCCCGCTTTGCCTGTATAAAATATGGGCAGAAGGAGGTCATGAACATGATTATTGATTCAAATATGTACTGGCTGCCGGAAAGTCTGTTTGAGAATCCGGAGGAACTGGAAGCGTTTCTGTCTGAGATTCCTGCTGCATACGGAACCAGGGGTTTTCTAAAAGCAGGCGAAGGCGATGGCCCGAAAGTAATCACCATCGAGAAACCTGCCGGTTGTCAGAATCTGGATTATGTGCAGGGTGAATATCGGCTTCCCGTACAGCTTGCCGATATGGATGCAGGCCGTGTGGACAAGGCGGTTCTGAAAATGCCCGGATGCAGCGAATGGATGTCCATACAGACATGCCGCAGATTCAACGACGGCATGGCAAAGGCTGCGAAAGAGAGCGGCGGACGTCTTGTTCCTCTGGGTGTTGTTCCGCCTTATGCATCGAAAGCCTGCTTTGAGGAAATCAACCGCTGCAGAAGCATGGGCTTCGGCGGATTTCAGCTGAGCGCCCACTACGGCGAATGTTACCTTGATGACGATATTTTCAAAGGATTTTTTGAAAAGCTGAACGAAGAGGAAACGACCATTTATATTCATCACACCCCTCTTCCCGTGCAGTACGATTCTCTGCTGGATTACAACAATCTCCGCAGATCCTACGGAAGATGCGCAGACCAGACCACTGCCATCTGCAGAGAACTGTTCAGTGGTTTCTTTGACAGATACCCGAATCTGAAGATGGTACATTCCATGCTGGGAGGCGGATTCTTTGCTCTGGCCAACATGCTGTTCCCGGCCAGGTCCGCCAATGAAACCGTAAAACGTTTCGATGCGGGAAATGATCGGGTAAAAGAACAGTTCAAAGATCACATTTATTTTGAAATGTCCCATGCACAGCCCTGGGGTAAAGATCAGCTGGAATGCGCTGTGAAGGTTCTGGGCGCCGATCATATTGTTTTCGGTACATCCTATCCGGTCAGAAAAGAATGGCTGACCGAGGGTGCCGCATTTGTGGAAGCGCTTGACATTTCCGACGAAGAAAAAGAGATGATCCTGTCGGGGAATGCCATGAATCTTTATCATATCGGTGAATGATGGCAGGGTGATAGACGAAAGACCAGATTAAGCAAAAAGAGAAAGGGATTGAACATGGTACAGGTTGGAGCAGGAAAAAGAAAAATCGTTATCCCGGAGGAAATCCTTCCTCTGGAAAAATTTCATAAAGTACATGACGATATCCATGCCAGAGTGCTCTGCATCAGGAGCAATGAGGATTTTGTTCTGGTTTCTCTGGAACTGACATCCCTGAGAGAGTATGAAATACGGAAATTAAGGAAAATGATCAGCGAAAGATTGAATATTCAGGAAAAATATATCTGGATCTGTGTTACGCATACATTTTCCGCTCCTCATACCCGCTCGGAAAAACAGCTGCTGAAACCGGAGATCAGAAGAACCAATGACTGCTTCTGTCAGGCGCTGGAACAGGCGGTGGAAGAAGCATTAACAGATGCAGTGCATGCTTTGCAGGAAGCGCAGATATGCTGTTTATCGGGCCGCAGTGACGTCAATATAAATCGCGATGAGGAAACACCGGACGGCTGGTGGCTTGGATTTGATGACAGTGGATTTTCTGATAAAACATTGCCTGTTGTTTGCTTTAAGGATCCTGCAGGAAAGTCTGTTGCGGTTCTCTACAATTATGACGTCCAGTCCTCCATCATGGACAATGTATTCAACAGTGAAGGTTACCGCCATATCAGCGGCGATCTGGCCGGAAGAGCTTCCTGTTATGTTGAAGAAAAGTATCCTGATTGCGTTGCTTTTTATCTTCTGGGTGCAGCCGGCGACCAGGCCCCCCGCCTGAAAGCGCAGATGAATGCCCTGAAGGATGAGAAATCCGCGGAGTCCGGCAATGACGTTTTATACGCTGCAGGCTTTGAATGTATCGATAAAGCCGGTTCAGAGCTGGGACGGGATGTGGTCCGGACAGTGGAAGCAAACAGCTGCAGTGAAAAAGAAAATGCCCGCGGCAAACAGGGGAGCAGTTGTAAAAGCGGTGTTTCCCGGATGAAACTTATCCAGAGTACAGTTATGTGTGAAGGTCAGATTCCTCCTGCAGACATGCATGATCTTCATGCCACACGGAACTATGATTACCGGAAAAGCGGTCAGACGGAAACACCGCTGGATATTCTCACACTGGGAGATATGGCTTTCATCGGTGTTCAGCCTGAATTGTGCAGCATTACCGCCAGTGAGATCAGAAAAGCATCACCTTACAAACTGACTTTTGTTATGACCATGGTAAACGGTATCGCAAAATATATGGCGGATGAAAAAAGCTATGAAAGGATGAGCTACGAAGCCATGAATTCCGGCTTTGGAAAAGGATCTGCGGAGCTTCTGCGGGATGAGGCAATCCGTCTTCTGCATAACGTTGAACCGGAATAAAAAAGCGGGAAACAAAGAGTAAAAAACAAAAAATATATAAAAAAATAAATTTACTGGAAGGAGGAGATTACAATGAAGATCGGAACATCGAGATATTGCCTTACCCCGGAAAAACCGTTTTATTTAATCGGATTCAGGAGTCCGAATCGTTTCGAGCCTGCCTCGGGTGTTCATGATGACATTTACTGCAATTCTCTTTTATTCGAAGAAAACGGAAAAGAGTTATTCCTGTTTTCTGCGGATTTTCTGGAATTTGAAGAAGAGATGGCAGAAGATGTAAAGACCATGATGCAGGAAACCTTTGGTCTGGAGAGAGATATGGTACTGTTATGCGCCACGCATAATCATTCTTCGGTTGTTTCCTATCACAAGTCCTGGTATACAGGCAAATTTGATCAGAGTTATTATGATTATCTTCTGGAGATTATCAAAGACAGCTACAGAACCTGCAGCGAGAATGCCAGAGAGGCCAGCGCCAGATTCGGAAAGAAAACCATCCTCGGATATTACGGCAACCGGAATCATCCGGGGCGGCCTGCCGACAATGAAGTGATCGTTGTAAAGTTTCTGGATGAATCCGGAAATGCGTTTGCGGGGCTGATCAACTGGGCTGTTCACTCCACTGTAATCAGTGCGGAAAACACCTGGCTGACTGCCGAGCTTGCAGGCAATGTCAGCAAAAAGCTTGGTGATACATTCGGATTTTATCCGGCGATGGTTGTAGGTGCGGCTGGTGACTGCAGCAACCGCAATGAACGTCAGGGAAATGATTTCAATGAATTGGAAAGAGTTTCCACCCTTCTGGCAAAGGAAATTGCTGACATTGAAGTTGATCAGGAGCTTGAACTGGGCGAAATCCGGTATCAGACCCTTTTCCATACAATTCATAATCTTCCTAAAGAGCCTGACGAAGAACCGTTCCATCTGGATGCCAAAGCATCCGTCATTCAGCTGGGCAGCCTGCAGATCTTTGTATTTCCCGGTGAACTGGGTTCTGCTTTCGGAATTCAGCTGAAACAGGCATACAATGGACCGGCAATTGTCAGCGGATACACCAACGGATATTATGAGTACTTTTTGCCTGCATGCGAATACGGACTGTCTTTTGAAACATCAAACAGTAAGATCCCCAAAGGTGAGCCGGAAAAACTGATCCGCAAATTTGTCCAGGCTTCTGAGCGGCTTAAAAAGGAGGAAAATCATGAGTAAGTATAGTATTTTAACTGCGCCGGTCAGCGGACAGTGTGTTGACCTGAGTACCGTGCCGGATGAAATGTTCTCTTCACGCGCCATGGGTGACGGTGTTGCTTTTGTTTATGACGGCGACACGATTCTGGCACCCTGCAGCGGTGAAATTTCTGTTGTTGCAGAAACCAGGCATGCCGTTGGTCTGATGAGTGATGACGGTCTGGAGCTGCTGATTCATGTAGGCGTGGACACTGTAGCTCTGAACGGCAGAGGTTTTGAAGCGCTGGTTAAAACAGGACAGAAAGTCAGCCAGGGAACCCCTTTGCTGAAACTGGACCGTAAATTCCTGCAGGAGCAGAAGGTCAATCTGATCACCCCCATGATTATTACCAATGAAGATGAACTGGCTGAACTGAAGATTGGTGAGACCGGTCGTACTGTGGAAGCAGGAAAGACCGCTGTCGCTGAATATATCGGCAGTAAACAGCCGGAACAAAAGAAGGAGACTGAGAAAAAGATGAAATATCAGGATTTATGTGAAGCCGTCATTAAAAATGTGGGCGGCAAAGAAAATGTTGTCAGTGTAACTCACTGCGTAACCCGTCTGCGCTTTAAGCTGCAGGACGAGAACAAAGCCAACACCGAGGTTCTGAAGAATACAAAAGGTGTTCTTCAGGTAATCCAGAGCGGCGGTCAGTATCAGGTCGTAGTAGGACCTCAGGTAGGTGAAATTTATAAAGACCTGTGCCAGATCGGCGGATTCTCCGCAGGAGAGGCAGCACCTGCTGCGGCAGCTCCCCAGCAGGAAAAGAGCGGTAATCTGATTTCCCGCTTTCTGATTACCATGACCGGAATCTTCAACCCTCTGCTGAGCCTTTTGATGGCCAGCGGTATGATCAAAGCCGTACTGGTTCTGCTCACGGTTCTTGGCGTGCTGGATAAAGGAAGCGGTACATACACCATTCTCTATGGCATGGGTGACGCACTGTTTTATTTCTTCCCCATTGTAGTGGGCTGGTCTGCTGCAAAGAAATTCGGCATGAAAGAAATATACGGTATTGTCATCGGTGGTGTCCTGACTTACCCTTCTCTGGTCGCTTTATCCAGTGGAGAAGCACTGTATACCGTATTTACCGGAACTCCCTTTGAAAGCCAGGTATACACCACTTTTCTTGGTATTCCCGTAATCCTGCCTTCAGCCGGATATGCAAGCTCGGTTATCCCTGCGATCCTTATCGTATTCTTTGCATCGATTCTTTATAAATTCTTCCAGACTCACCTGCCGGCCATGCTGCGGAATTTCTTTACTCCGTTCCTGACGCTGCTGATCACCATGCCGGTCGGTTTCCTGGTAATCGGACCTGTTGCCATCTTCATCCAGGGTATTCTGACCACTCTCATCAGCTTTGTTATCGGTATCAACACCGGTCTGGCAGGTCTGCTGATTGGTACATTCTGGACCATCCTGGTACTCTTTGGTCTGCATATGCCTGTCATTATGATGTTCCAGCTGAATATCGTAACACAGGGCTTTGATAACATCAACCCTCTGATTTTCGCCGGCGCTCTGGCTAATATGGGTGCCTGCCTGGGTGTATACCTGCGCAGTAAAGATGCCGATGAACGTCAGAACCTTCTGATTCCTTCCTTCGTTTCCGCATTCTTCGGTATCAGTGAACCCGCTCTTTACGGTGTACTGATTCCCCGCCGGAAACTGCTGGCAACCACCCTGCTTTCCGCCGGTGTAGGCGGCATGATCGCCGGCTTCGGCGGCGCTACTCTGTGGAACATGTCCACCTCCGGCCCTCTGGGTCTGCCCGGATTCATCAATCCCGCCGGTATTGACATGGGCTTCATCAGTCTGTGTATCGGTGCAGTAGCAGCTTTTGTACTGGCAACCATCGCAGGTTATGTATTTGGCGGTTCCAAGGATGAAGTTGCCCTTCAGCTGGGAGATAAATAATAAACAGTAAAATAAACCGTAACGGTGATATTATGAAAGGCAGGCCGCAGGCCTGCCTTTTTAGTATGTATTTTTTACTTCCCTGCTTTTTTCAATTTAACACAATCGATAAAATGACGTGCCACCAGCGATAACTGCGTATCTTTTTTATAATACAGATTGATCTTTGTTGTAATCACCGGATTTACATCAACAATGGAAATATTCCGGTTTACAAAAGATTCCACCGGCTTTCTCATAAGGAGAGCAACTCCCATTCCCTTCTCTACAAGATCAACGATATTTTCCGCACGCTTTCCCGTGAAAATAATGTCCGGTGAAAAGCCTGCTTCCTCGCATGCCCGCGTGCAGATATCGAACAGCATGGTGTCCGGCTGGAGAAATAAAAATCTCTCATTTTTCAGCCTGGCAATATCAACGGATGTTTCCTGTGCCAGAGGATGTCCGGCCGGAAATACAGCAGCAAGACGGTCTGTAGTAAAGGGCAGCTTGCTGAATTCATCATCTTCTTCCTTCATATCCCGGATAAACGCCAGATCACATTTATTCTGTCGAAGCAGATCTTTCAGCGCCGCCGATTCTCCCTCCACAAGACGAACAGAAAACTTATTGTTTTCCTCCTGAAATTTCATGATACAGTCCGTAATCTGATACGGAGCAATCATCGGAACAGAGCCGATCACAATGGACTGATGCTGATTCTGCGTCCGGTTCAGTATGGCCGTCGTATACTGATACTGAAGATCAGCAATCTCTTTTGCGTAAGGGAGAAACAGTTCCCCGAATTCGCTTAACGACACCTTTCTGGTTGTACGGTCAAAAAGTGAAACGCCCAGATCCTTTTCCAGGGCCTTGATATGCTTGGACAAAGAGGACTGTGAAATAAACAGCGCATCGGAAGCTTCCAGATAATTCTGTGTCTCAGCGAGTATAACAAATTCTTTGATGTAACTAATCTCCATCCATAAAACCTCTCAGATCGTATATTGAATATTCCTTTTGTGAAACCAGGGCCTGTTCAGGGGTATGAATGTGTGTTTCAATGCTTGCCCCTTCATTTTTCAGATGATAAACTTATCTTACACGACAGGAAGCAAAAAATCAATCTGATTTGTGCCATTCGATAAAAGGCAGATTTAATCAAACAATACAATCGTATTCAGGTGAATCTGTGATATAATTCAGGATGAGGTGACAAACATTATGAATATCAGAGATCTTGAGGTGTTTATAACGGTAGCGAATACCGGTAATCTTACAAAAGCATCAAAACTTCTTTATATGACCCCTCAGGGTGTCAGTAAAGTGATAAAAAACCTGGAAAGCGAAAGTGACTGTGAACTTTTTCTGCGCACAGGAAACGGGATGGAGCTTTCCGAATGCGGTAAATATTTTCTTGAGTATGCAGAAAACGCAAAATCAGAATATTATCATATGAGAAAAAAAGTTCTTCGGATCAAGCAGAAAGAACGGGGGGGTGGTCGATCTGCTTTCCGCCTTTGGTATCCTGCGTCTGGTGACACCGGAGTGCCTTCTGGATTTTAAGCAGAAATATCCGGAAATAGAATTTCACCATAGAGAATGCCCGGACAGGCAGGTAGAACGATGGTTTCTGTCCGGGGAAGGAAATGTCGCTTTCTCGCTGGCTCCCTGTGATGAAGAATTGTATGATGTACTGGAGCTGGCTGCATTTCCTGTCAAACTTCTGGTGAATACAAAGCATCCTCTCAGCCGGAAAAGTGCAGTTACCATACAGGATCTGAAAGGTGAACCGCTGTACATAGAAAGCAGAGAATTCAAGATTCATGACATGATTGTAAATAAATGCCATGAAGCCGGATTCGAACCGGATATTGTATTTGAAACGAGCGGATTCAGTCTGTGCCACAAAATGGTCAGGGAGAATAAAGGCATTTCTGTTACTGTGGATTTTGTTTTTGATGATATGGGGTTTAACAATATGGTGCTGATCCCTTTTTCCGATGGAATCTATGAATGGAAAATCTGTATGCTGACCCGGAAAAATATTTTTTTCGAATTTTTCTAACTTATAGATATTATCTACTTACTTATAGATAATGA
>JBJELO010000286.1:0-25318 GCA_051879195.1 Lachnospiraceae bacterium | reverse complement strand
TCAGCGATTTTCCGCTTCTTGCAAGTCCAAGCACAAACCATTCGCTTCCTATGGTAGGTTTTTTATCAATGGAAAGCATGTAAGCGGAAGTTTCCTTCATCACCTGATCCACTGATTTCTTCAGTTTGTTGGCTTTATCCGTAACAGTAACCCGGCAGACTGCCTGAATGGAAGGATCCGATTTCAGGGAAACGGTCACATTTACACTTCCGGGCTTCATTCCTTTCAGCGTTCCGTCGCTGTTCACTTTTACAACAGATGAGTCGGAGCTTTTCAGCACAACTGATTTATCTGTAGTAGCATTAAAAGGTTTGAAAGTAATATCCAGAGAAATACTGTTTCCGATTCCTACAGATTCTGTGGAAGGAACGGAAATTCCCGTTACAGCGATGGGATTGTCAATGAGCAGCAGCGTTCCCGTGTGCGTTGCGGCAAAAATCATGACATTCTTTTCATACTGGCTTTCCAGTTCCTTTAACATCACTTTGCTGCCGCTTACAGAAACAGTATCCACCACCGGATTGTTCAGATCTTTCACACCGGAGAGGTCAACGGAAATCTTCAGAGCTTCCGTCGGCGTATATGTTTTTCCGGTTCTCACATCCTCATAGGAAATCGTTTTGTTGTATATAATGGAAGCCAGGGACGAATATCTGTCCGACACAGCATGTTTCAAAGCTGTGCTGCTTTCTCCATTCTTTACAACAAGACGTATATACCAGTCGGCAGAGACACTGAATGTCCCCGAAGTATGAATCTGTTCTCCAATCCACTGACGGATGTCCGTGATGGCAGTTCGGGTTTTTGCAGACAGCAGATTCATCTGCTGCTGATCCATCTCCTCACAGACATTGGAAATCGTAATAAAATTCTGTACATCTGCGGAATCCAGGTCAAATGTCTTCGACCGGTCCACTGCATTCACGGTCTCAGTGATACAGGAAACCGTCTGATTCCTGATCTGCTCCATACGCATTTCACAGGTTTTTCCCAGATATGTCTTCTGGTCCTCTGCCAGCGCATCATATGTTTGCCACAGATTCACGGCGTCAGCCGCATTATCTGCCGTCACTGCATCCGGAAATGCCTGAATCTGCTTTCCTGCGGAATCTGCTTCTGCTTTCAGTTCACTGATCCGATTTTCCGCATCAATCAGACGTTTTTTCAGAGCTTCATCGATTTTTCCCTGCTGACCGGCATCCAGTGCGTCATAGGCACTGCGTACTTTCTGTATCATCCCTTCATCAGTCAGGGAAATTTTATCCGCGGAAGGGATTTCTCTCAGCATGTCACAAACCTCTGCGATCTGCTCCTGTTTCCGGATTACAGTTTCCGCTTCTTCTCTGAGGGCTTCCAGTCTGGTTACAGCCAGCGGATCCATCTCTGCCTTTGTCTCATCGGAAAGTGTCTGGTATTCCTCCCAGACTTCCATCACTTCCCCGGCAGTGTCTTCCGTGACATTACCAGGCTCCGGGAGACGGGCGATCTGTGCCTCCATGGCCTGTGCCAGTTCCTTCGATGCGCCGGCCGTGACCCTGCATACTGCAGACACTCCGCCTTTTGTCGCAGCTGTAATATTGGCTGTACCGGATTTCAATGCAGTAACCAGGCCTTCTTCATTCACATCCGCAACCGCTTTATTGTCACTGCTGAAAGAAACTTCCAGCTTTTCTGTAGCATTTTCCGGCTCGTATGACACAACTTTTAATTGAAGGCTGTTTCCAACCTCAAGAGAAGCCCTTGCCATGTTCAGGTTAATCTTTGTAATTGCCCTGTCTTCCACTGTGATATGGCAGACTGCCGTCTTTTTATTCTGAGTGGTCACGGTTATATCCGCCGTTCCGTTATCTCCGGCTGTTACAAGCCCTTCCTGATCGACAGAAGCCACTTTACTGTCTGAACTGCTCCAGATTAAAACAGACTGGTTCACATTATCAGGAGTCAGCACCGCCTTCAGCTGAAGTGTATCACCCGGATATAAGGTCACATCTGTCTCCTGCAGTGTTACTTTGTCAGGAAACACAGGTTCTTCAGCCGGCAGTTTCGCCAGAGCATCATCAAGCTCTTTCTGCGTCGCATCCAGCTTCTGCAGCACCTTTACGGCATTGTCATACGCTTCTTTACATCCATCCACAGCAAACCAGTTTTCCTTATTCTGATTGATCTGTGCAATTTTTCTCGTAAGAACGGTTTTATCGCCAACTTCATAATATACGGTGGAAGAATCTGCGTATTTTACACCGGTCAGATCTTCTCCGTATCCCCATACGGTAAACTGAAGACGGAAAACATCTCCGTCTTTCACCGTTCTTCCGTCCATTCCCACCCCCGGGAATTCATATCCATCATCGTTTCCAACCGAATACATCCAGCCCGACATCTGTGAATAGGAAAATTCGCCGAGCCATTTTGTATTTCCTGCGTATTCATTAACTGCACTGTTATCCGGGGGATTAACAGTCTTGATCCCGATTTTTTTTGGACCAATCTTCGCGATACATTCGGGAATATCAATCCTGTCTCCATCTGCCCCGTCAATGCCCGATAAATAAAAACTTGCGCCTCCTGTAGTATAACTGTACTCGTTGTCTTCCAGAACTCTCCGGCACACAACCTCATAGGTATCACCTTCATTAAATGTGGTCATATAAGGTTCTATCAGATATCCCTGACCGATGGCAAACCGTTCCACCGCTACCGTAATAGTACCTGCACAGGCAGAAACTGCCTGCGCAGGTACTACGTAACCCAGAATTCCAGAAAAAACAAGTACTGCCGATAACAGGAACGATATCACACAGTTGGCTATCTTTTTTCTGTTATTCATAAATAAGTACCAGATTCTTTCTTATTTTATTTTGTAATCTTTACACTCTTTGCTGCTGAATATGAACTGTAAACATTCTTGCCGCTCACTGTCCGGTAAGCTCTTACTTTGTAGTAATAGGTACTGCCCTTTTTCAGTCCGGTATTCGTATATTTTACTGTGCTTCCTGATTTAACTGTCGCAACTTTTTTGTAGGTTCCATTCTTACTGGTTGCACGGTATACAACATAACCGCTTGCTCCGCTTACCTTGTTCCAGCTTACGACTGCCTGTTTGCTCTTGCTGTTCTTTACAGAAGAAATTGCAGGTGTTGAAAGTGCTGTTTTGACTTTCACATTCGTGACATACAGGCTGTTGGTCTTTCCACCCCACTTTGTGCTTACCGCTTTTACCGTGTAGTAATACGTAGTTCCCGTTACTGCTGTTTTATCTGTGTAGGAAAGTCCGGTTGTTTCTTTCAGAAGCTTCCAGCTTCCACCGGAAATTTTGCGGTATACACGGTAACTGGTCGCATTGGTATATTTCTTCCAGGTTACCTTTACCTGATTGTAAGCTGCAGCTTTCACGGTTACTGCAGGTTTGCCCTTCTGGAATGCTGTCTTTGCAGGATCCACAGGAGTTTTAACCTTTTTCGTTTTGTCATACTGACTGTATACTTTTCCGCCCCATTTTGTACTTACTGCTTTTACAGTATAGTAATATGTGGTTTCTCCTGATACCGTTTTATCTGTATAGGAAAGTCCGGTTGTTTCTTTCAGAAGTTCCCATTGTGCCCCGGCAGTTTTGCGGTATACTCGATAACCGGTTGCATCTGCGTAGGAATTCCAGGTTACCTTTACCTGGTTGTAAGCTGTTGCTTTTAAAGTGATTGCAGGTTTGCCGCTTTCAAATGCAGCTTTTGCTTCTGCTTCTTGATCCGTATTCGGATTCACATCCGTCAGATCATACAGTGAATTTTCCTTCGCTGCAAAACGGCGGTATGCTTCCAGTGCATAGGTTACCTGCTGTGTTCCCATGGCATTGCCTTTTGTTTCTACAGTAGGATCCCAGTAGAATCCCTCATCTGCTTTATAGCTGTACAGGTTGGTAATCACGTTCTTCTTGCCGACTGTAAGTCCGTTGGCGGGATCCAGGGGATCAATGCCTGCTGCAGCCAGAGCAGTCAGAACCTGTGCGGTTGTACAGCTGTTTTCATTGTAGGATGCATTTTCAGCAAAACCTGCTTCAACAGTAATCTGTGTCTGAAGCCATGCCAGTGCCTTTGCAAAAGCTGCCCGGACTTCAGGATGATCGTCATTGTTATAAGGCGCCAGTGCCTGCATGATCATGCCGGTCATATCCACATCTGAGCTGTCTGTCAGCGCGAATCCGCCGTCATCCATCTGGAACAGCAGCAGCCATTCGATCAGCTGTTCTCTGCTGTTGACTGCACCTTCAGGAATATCATAATCCCTGCTGTCCAGTGCCAGCAATGTCCAGGAAATCTGGTTGGAGGTCATGTAATCCAGATTTTTCCATGTGTACAGCTTTTCAACTAAATTAAAGCCTCGGAAATCTTCCGGATCTTCACCCATTACACCGAGTGTGAGAACCATTCTTACATAATCGGTGGGCTGTAATTTATTCTCTGATGCATCTGCAGTCAGTCTTGCTTCTACGCTGTTCAGATATGCTGCCTGATTATCTTCTGAAACATATCCGCCTGCACGCAGGATTGTGAAAATGTTCCATTCATCACCGTATTCACTTACGCTGCGGCTTTCCAGATAGCTCAGACCATGTGCAATACCGTCCGCTACGATAGCAGTGGGATCATCCTGTTCTACCGCTTCGCCGGTTACCTTAACGGTAAAGGTGATGGCGTTGCAGCCCATGGTATCATCAAGAGGAGTACCGGTAACGGTTACTTCACCTGCACTTTTGGCAATAATTGTGCCATCTTTAACTTCTACAATACCTTCCCTGTCATAGCTGTAGGAGAAGCCTTTCTCTGTTGCATTGGAAGGAGTAACAGTGATCTCAAGTGCCTGCGTATCGCCGACTTTCATCTCATACTCTGTCTGAGCCAGTTCAGCACTTTCCAGAGGATACAGATACAGGAACGTAACGGTTACATCCTGAGTCAGAGAAGGATTGTCCTGGCTGGTCACTTTGAATCTTGCTGTACCGCACTTCAACGGGACGATACCGGAATTATGCTGTGTCGTGAAGAATGCAATATCCGGTGTCAGAGATTCCCATATCAGTTCCGTGTTGGTGGCATTGGACGGAGTATAGGTTATCTTCAGATTATCCGAATACAGCTGAAGGCCATAGTAATAGCCTGTCATGAAATCCTTTTCACCGGTAATCGTAAAGGTTTCCGGTGTTTCAATGGTAAAACCTTCCAGCTGTACGTAAGTACATTTTGCCAGGAACTGTGCCTTTACGTTCCAGTCATCCCGCATGAACACGGACATGGTTGCCTGACCGCCGCTGGTGATGCTCATCTGATTGCCTACCCAGCGAAAATTATAGGTAGTGTCACTGGTTGTGTAATGCAGTGCCTGAACAGGAATATCAATCCATTCACCGTCTGCATTTTTACCCTTTGTGGCAACACCAACACCGCTTATTTTGCCTTCCGTTACATAGGGATCGTCCAGTGTCACTTCAGTGCCGTTCACATAGTTTTTCAGCTCTGTAATGCCGCTGGGAACACAGTCCAACTTAAAATCTTTACTCCATCCGCCGGAATCAACGGTCAGATTCAGAGTTCTTACATCCCAGGGATTCCATTCACCAATCTCTTTATTGACAAAAACCCAGTACTGCAGATCATCGCCGCCAGCCAGGGATGTTACATAATCGCTGCCCCCGCTCCATACAGTAGTCCCATTTGAATTACCTACGACAAACTTACCTTCATCAAGACAGGTCAGAGTAATCGTATCGTTTTCATCCAGCAGCTGAGGTTCTCTTCCATCTGTATATTCGAAGTAAACATAAGGTCCTTCATAAGGTGTTACGTGTACTTCAAACTCTGCTTTCTGAGAGCCAAGAGATACGAAAATCCTGGTTGTTCCTTCTTTTTTACCTTTAACGGAAGCAAGATATTCATTGCCCTCCATGGGGATAACCTCTGCAACAGAATCATCTTCCACGCTCCACTGCCAGTCAAGATTCTCAATCCCGCCGGGTTCCACGTCCGCCATCAGATTCAGTTCTTCCGTTTCCGCCATAATGGTGTCGCCTGAACCCATATTGGTAATATAAAGTGCCTGAAGCGCCTTGACTGTCACCTCAATGCTGTCCTTAACCTCCGGATTCTCTGCAGTTACGGTGACGGTAGCTGTACCGGCACTCATACCTTTCAATACGCCGTCTTCCACAGCAACAACAGAATCATCAGAAGAAGTCCATGTCAGTTTATCCGTACTGCCCAGCGGTTCCAGAACAGCCGTCAGTTCCTGCTTCTGTCCGGCATACAGTTCTGCGGACTCTTCCAAAATGGAAATACCGGCAGCAAAATCTCTGGCATTCTGAAGATTCTGAAGAGCCTCTGCTACGGAATCGTCAGTTGCATCTTTGGTATTCAGAATCATTGCAATTGCTTCATTGTAGGCTTTCAGACGATTGCCGCCCAGGTTTTCAGGATCGTAACCGGATGCTTCTACAATCAGGTCATCTTTGTTGACTTTAACGCTTCCGTCAGATCCCCAGTTTGTGCCTGTCGAAGAAAGACCTGCCTTATCCATATCTCCGCCCGGAACATAAATAAAGCGCAGAACTGTTGCTTCGCTGGCATAAAAATATGATGAATCAACGTAGCAGTTACCACCGGTAATTGCAATAATCCACCTGGATCCATCCCCCAGATCCCCGTTATCAAGCCATCCATCTTCCTGATCGGCATCCGGAAAACCTGTTACTTCATCGTTGCTCATCCTGATATGATCGCTTCCCCCTACAAGGGAAGTGATAAAATCGGTTCCGTACCTGCCCGACCAGCTGGTCGAAACTGTCGGTTTTACCAGCATGGTTCCGTTTCCTTCGGAATCATACTTTTCCACTGTGTAATATTTCGGCTCTGCCGCAGACACATGGCTCACCGGAACCATGGTAAAAATCATACACAGTGCGAGAATCATACTGACTATTCTTTTTTTGATATCAGTCATCTTGTGTCCTCCCATTCAATGAATTTATTGTTGGTTACTATTGCAGAAACGTACTGCGCATCTGCTGATTGTCTGCCTGCTGTTTTTCTACTCCCTCCTTTTACTGTGTCAGACAGGAAAAATATTTATTATATCGGTATATTTCATCCGTTATAACCGAACCGGCCGGAAAATCTCCCGGTCAACAGCCGATTCCAATACCTGCAAGGTGATCTGAAATTTCTGTAAGACAATAAAAAAACCCCTCTGCACATGCAGAAAGGTTCTATCAATCATGATCGTATGCTACATCAACAGAAAGATACACTGCTCCCCTACATGCTCTTCACAAGCACACAGCGGGAAGCTGACTGAATACAGCAGTATCTTTCACCTGTTCCGGATTCACACCGGATTGCCCATTACTGTTCATCCTCATGGATAACAGACTGTGATCGTTCCTTATTGTAACTGTCAGATTGGCTCTGAGCAGTTACTGCTATTGAGATATAGTCTACATCATTTTTAATGTTTTGTCAATTCTTACACAATACTTTTTAAAACCAATAAAAAAACTGTTACTAAAGCACAATTTTGCATAACTTCTCATCAAAACATAATTACAGACTGAAACGGTGCCTCAGGTAGGTCAGAAAAAGCACCCGCTGCCCGATCAGCGAATGCCATTTCCTACGTGATCTGAACAGCTACTGCAGATACTCCACCTGCATCCCGTATTCTCTGGCGTATTCTTCCACTCTGCTTCCTTCGCGGCAGCGGATGATGCAGTTTTTGTTGGCAATCCATTCACCGATTTCTGCAGGATCATGGCTGATTTCCAAAACTTCCAGCCGGCTGCAGCCGTGAAAAGCCCATTTGCCGATATGTTCCACCGACCGGGGAATTTTAACATATTTCAGATTTTTACATTTCAGGAATGCGCTTTCACCGATATAACGCAGTGTTTTCGGCAGTTCCAGCGTTTCCAGCCCGCACTGGTAAAAACTTTTATCACCGATTTTCAGCAGCAGCCGGGGCAGACGCACGAATGTGAGACTGTCACATTTATAAAAAGCTTCATCACCGATGATTTCCAGCGTATCGGGCAGTACCAGCTGTTTCAGCTGACGGCATTCTGCAAAGGCCTGCTGCGGAATCGTCCTGCATCGGCTGTTTTCCGGAAAACTGACTGTTTCCATCCGTTTACATTTGTAAAATGCGGCCTGATCCACCTCCCGCAGATCTTTTGGAAATATAACTTTTTTCAAATTGCTGCAGTTTGCAAAAGCCTGCTCTTTCACTCTCTCGATCTTGGGAAATTCCACATTTTTCAGTGCTGTACAGTTACAGAAGGCCTGCTCTTCGATCACTCTGATCTCCGGCAGAAAAATATCCCTGACTTTAATATTGTTTTTCAGACATTTTTTCCCTACTATGCTGTAACAGATATCACTCTGATAGCTTTCACTGATATCCTCGATTGCCGTTTTTCTGTGTAATGTTCTGTATGCCATGTTATTCCTTCTTTCTGTATTGTATCTCTGTGTTTTTTTGTTTCAGCCCGTTTTACTGCATCTGCTGCGGTCCATCTGCAGCCATTCCCAGGATTTCATCACCGCTTCTCTGGTGGAACATTCGATGGTTCCGGTCACATCCGGATTGTGAAACCGGAGGCAGGACAGAGCCTCCGCAACAGGAGCCGTTCCTTCGCCCAGTGCCAGATGACTGTCATGTTTCCCGTTGTTGTCACTGAGATGAATATGCTTCACATACTGCCCCAGCCTTCTGGCCCATTTTGTAACTGATTCCTGGGAATAGCAGTTGGCATGCCCCACATCGAGGCACAGTCCGAAATCAGGATGTCTTACCCGATCCGCCACTTCAAGAATCGGTTCAACCGCCGGATCCTGAACATTTTCCATCAGAACCTCAATTCCCTGTTTGTCCTCCATAAAACGGTTCCAGAAATCCACCATCCGGTCCGCCCAACCCGTCAGCATATATATGCCGGGAAGATAGCAGGTGTGATAAATAATTTTTTCCGCCCCCAGCAGCTGCGCCGCCAGATACGCCTGCTCATACCGCTGCCTCGTAATCTCCACCACCCACTTATCGTAAGCCATGGGATTGAGATCAAGAAACGGTCCGTGGATTGTCAATTCCCTGCACCCCATGCTGTTTAGCCGTTTTTCGTATGTCCGGATTTTGCTGTAAAGAGAGTCCAGATTCTCCGATATGGAAAATTCAATGCTCTCTACACCACATCCCGTTTCTGCAATCAATTCCCGCATTTCATAATCTTCCATCAAATGACTGATAAATATTTTCATTCCTGTACTCATTCCCCCTGAAAATATAAAAAGCGGATTCCATCGGAATCCGCCTGATATGCTTTATTCAATTGTAAATATAAAAATAAAACTATTTCCTCATCCCGAAAATAAATTTTTACTGTTATGGCAGGTCTTCTGACTCAGCTTCATCCTTGAAAACCCCTTCTCAGCTCATCCAGCCAATGGGATCTGTTTTCTCGTCTGCAATACAGTAGAGGTGACTGTACCGGATTCACACCGGTTTCCCTATTAAAATGTTTCATAATATATCACGATTCAAAGCTGCTCAGCCTGGCTGAACTGTTGTCTTAATATATATTATGAACATTACCACAACCAAATTGTTATACGATTTTGTGTATTATACCATACTCTGTTGCAATTAATCAACCCTGCAGGCTTGTCCGTTTCGGCTTCGTTTGCCTGATTGCGAACTGTGACTGCTATATATCCAGCAGTTCCACCTCCATGCCGTACTCTCTGGCATAGAACTCCATCCTGCTTCCGCGGAGACAGCGGATTGTACAGCTTTTATTGGTAATCCATTCTCCGATTTCCTGCGGATCATGATGGATCTCCAGTACCTCCATCCTGCTGCAGCCATGGAAAGCCCATCGGCCTATTTTCCTCACGCTTTTTGGAATTCTCACATATTCGAGACTGCGACATTTCAGAAATGCTTCTTCCGATATGGTGAGCAGCCCTTCAGGAAAAACAGCTGTCTTCAACCCGCTCCGGCTGAAAGCTCCTTTTCCGATTTTTCGCAATGTATCAGGAAAATCGATGCCGGCAAGCGATTCACATTTATAAAAAGCCTGCTCTCCGATTACCCGCAGCCCGGAATGCAGCTTCACACGATCCAGCCGACGGCACCCGGCAAAGATCTGTTCCGGCAGTTCCCCGCAGCTGCTCCGGTCTGTGAAGGCGATTTCCTTCAGTCTGGTGCAGTCCCGGAAAGCCGCGCTGTCCAGCCGTTTTAAAGTGGTGGGAAATGTGATTTTCCTCAGCTGGGAACATCCCGAAAAAGCCTCTTTTTTTACCACCGCAATCTGTCCGAATTGCACGTCCCTGAGCGCCGTGCAGTTGCAGAAAGCCTGATTCTCAATCACGCACACAGCCGGCAGAATCGCTTCTCTGATCCTGATGTTGTTGCGCAGAGCCGTCTGTCCGATCACCTGGTAGGACGGATCGGGACAGAAAACAGAGGCAGCCTGTGATACAGCCCCTCTTCTGTCCATCACAAGATAATTCATACTGTATTTCCCCCTTTTGATACCCCTTCTCTCCATCTCCATTAAAGCTGTAAATTCACGAAACAACAATAACAGTTTTATGTCCGCAACTTTATTTTATGGTATCACAAAAACAACCGGAAAGTCCATCTGTTTGGCCTGCAGCATCATTCCAATTTATGTAGAGCGATAATTTTACGGCATATCGGAATTGCCTGAAAAGAGTTGACACTCCTTACAAAAGATGTTAAATTATTAACAGCTGAATAAGAAGTCAAGTTCCTGTTTTACAAGTATTTCAGATTCCGGTAAGACAGGCTAAGAGGGAATTCCGGTGTGATTCCGGAACGATCCCGTCACTGTAATGGGGAGCCCATCCGGATATGCCACTGACGAAAGTCGGGAAGGCCGGCAGGGCAGTGATCCTAGTCAGGAGACCTGCTTGATGGATACACAAACCTGCGGCGAACAGGCTCTTGGTAATTTTATTTATCTGGTATCCGGCATATCAGATATTCTTGTATTATTCTTGTATTACGGTAAAATTACAGGCTGTTCCGGTAACGGAGCAGCTTTTTCTGTATCATTTTATTCGGCAGAATACCCTCTGCAAAGGAAGATGAATATGGAAAAAGATCTTGACGGAAAACATTTTTCTTATTTCTGCAACCGGGAGTGTGAGTATTTTCCCTGCCATCCGAAGGCCGATCCGGACAATTTCAACTGTCTGTTCTGCTACTGCCCTCTGTATGTTCTGGGAGACCGCTGCGGCGGTTCTTTTGCGTACCTGCCCAACGGCTATAAAGACTGCAGCCTCTGCCTTTACCCCCATCAGCATGAAAATTACGATGCCATTACAAGGCGTTACAAAGAAATACTGTCCGTTCTGAAACGGGCCAATCAGGAAGGATGATTTTACTATGAAAATTGAATGGTTTCAACATGAAGACAACTGGCAGGACGTGAAAAATGCCACCATGACCACCATCGGCAAAAATACGGGCGCCTATCCGGATTCCCGGTGGAAACGCAGGCTCCTTCGTTCGGAGCATTCGCCCATCCGCAAGCTGAAATTTGCCTGGAAATGGACCGATCTGCCTTACTGGGTTTCCGTTCACATGGTACGGCATAAAATCGGGATTGAACATTTCGTAAGAACGCAGCGAACGGACCGCACCCACATCTGCCGGGACGAACTGCCTCAGGGTGCGCCTGTAAATCATGAATGTGAGGCTGACGCGCAGGCGCTGATCAATATCAGCCGGAAACGCCTCTGCAGCTGTGCAAGTCCTGAAACCAGAAGAGCCTGGCAGCTGGTCAAAGACAAAGTCGCCGAATCGGAACCGGAGCTGGCTTCCTGCATGGTAAAAGAGTGCATTTATCGTGGCTTCTGCCCGGAAATGTTCGGCTGCGGCTACGATAAAACGGAGGAGTTCCGAAAAGAACTGGAGGAATACCGGAAAGACTGAGCGAATCGATACCGGTGAAATTCAAGGAGCCGTGGCTCTGACCTTGATATACAGTCAGTGCCGCGGCTCCTTTTTCACACAGTTCCCATTCCGGACCCGATATCTCTTTCCGGGATATCCTTATTTTTTCTCCGCAAAAGGATCCTGATTGGGAGGAAGCACAATATTTAAAACAATCGCCACGATGGCTGCCGGTACGATTCCGGAACCGCCGAAGATCAGCTGTACATAATAGGGAAGGGCATTGGTTGCTGCTGCCGTTGCTCCGATCCCGTATCCCAGTCCCAGTGCAACAGAGACGATTGTAACTTCTCTTGCACCGATGGGATTTTTGGTAATCAGCTGAATGCCGGAAACCACAATGGAGGAAAACATCATAACAGCAGCTCCGCCCAGTACAGGCTGGGGCATAATGGACACGATTGCTGCCAGCTTGGGGCAGAATCCGCAGAGAATCAGGAAAACCGCTCCCACGGCAAGTGCGCTTCTGTTTACAACCTTTGTCATGGAGACAAGCCCCACATTCTGACTGAAGGAGGTGTTCGGAAGAACACCAAACAGAGAAGCAAGAGAAGAACCAAGTCCGTCACAGATCACACCGCCGGAAAGCTCTGTATCGGTGGCTTCCCGTCCCATGCCGCCTTCAATGACACCGGAGATATCCCCTACCGTTTCAACAGCGGTTACAATAAACATGATCATGATCGGGAAAATGGCCTCCGGCCTGAATATCATCTTAATGGCGGACAGTTTGCCGAATCCCACAACAGCAGGCAGCGCAAACCACGCCGCATCCTTCACCTGCTGGAATTTAACAACCCATGCATAGGTGTACTCCACACCATCCGCATTGATGCCGGTATTGGGAAGCGCTATTGTCATGATAATAGCTGCCGCATATCCCACAATAATACCGATCAGCACAGATGCCGAGCTGAGCATACTCTTTGGATTGAAATGATGTTTAAACACAAGAATCACAACCAGTACCAGAGCGCCAAGTGCAAGATTATAAAGTGAACCATAATCGGCCACCCCGTTTCCTCCGCAGAAATAATTGATGCCCACACTGATCAGCGAAAGACCGATTGCCATTACCACGCTTCCGGTAACAACCGGCGGGAAATATTTACGAAGAGGCTTCAGAAATGCCCCCAGAACGCCTTCAAAAAGACCGCCGATCAGCGATGCGCCCATAATAGCCCCGTAACTCAGGACACCGCCGCCCAGAGTCGCTGCAACACTCTGATAAACACCCAGGAAGCCCGAACTGGTTCCCATCACGATAGGCACCTTACCGCCGCAGGGACCGATGGAAAACAGCTGCACCAGCGTTACAATACCGGCAATGGTCATGGCATTCTGTAAAAGAGCGGTGCGAAGCTCTCCGAAACCGGCATCTGCCGTTAAACCGCAGGCCCCCATAATAATGAGGATCGGTGTCAGATTACCCACAAACATGGCCATAACATGCTGAAGTCCCAGCGGAATCGCCTGAGACAGAGGCAGTTTTCCATAAAAATCATAAGGGGAAGTACTTTTGGAAGTATCAGTTTTCTTTGCCATAGATTGATTTTCTCCTCCTTCTCTGAGCAAAAAAGGCATGACAATACGTTCGCCATGCCTTCTTTGACCAGATTCTTTTATTTTCGCTAAATTATACCAGACTCCGTGTCCGCCGTCAATCAGAAAAAGCTGAACAGTCCTGTCTGTTTTTCAGTTCACACAGCATTCTTTCAGAATTCCCTCCAGTGCCGCGCCGCTGCTGGTATGGCTGCGGATCACCTGTGCACTGGTATTCTTCGCCTGATCCAGCGCACATTTCACCATCTTATGGGAAACGGTGCTGGTAAAGAGAATAAATACATCCGGCGAACCCAGCTGCTTGTCCATATCCGCCGTCATTTTGGTAAAAACTTTTGCCTTACATTTATAATTCTTACAGATTTTTTTATACTGACAGACCATACGGTCATGACCTCCCACGATTACGATACTCATATGCATTAACCTCCTTCTGCTGTAAATTTCTATAACGGTCCAGAGCAGCCCGGAAAATGCTGTACATTTCCGATTTCTTTTGATTTCTTTTCCGGACTTCTCATTATACGTTCTCTTCTGTACGTCAGTTAGTTATTTCTAACCGTATTAGTTGTAACTAACTTTACTATAAAACAATAAAAAAAGCAATAGCAGTATTGAAAAAACTTCTCAATACACAGCTATTGCTTTTTATTACACCCATAATTTCAGCAGGCTTTTCCTGCTGAATGGAATCCACACGACAATCAGAAGAACTTCTCGATCACTTCCACAATTCCGTTGTGATTGTTATCGCGCTCCGTGACATAATCTGCCACATTTTTCAGTTTTTCCTGTGCGTTGGCCATGGCCACACCCATGCCTGCAAACTGAATCATGGAAATATCGTTAAAGCTGTCTCCGCAGCAGACCATTTCCTCCCTTTTGATGCCCAGGATGTTCAGCAGATGCTTCAGGCTGTAGGCTTTGTTCACATTTTTCGGTACAATTTCCAGAAAACAGGGTTCCGAGTGATAAATCTGTGTTTCATGGAAATATTTGCGCCCAAAAAACGGCCCCAGTTCCTCCAGCTTCTGTTCTTCGCCTGTCAGAAGGCATCCGTTGACCGGAAAATCCACAAATTCCGGAAAGTTTTCATGATATTCAAGCGGCATATGGCAGATTTCCGATTCCTGCATCATATAGGGATCGGTATCCGTGCCGGTCACAATCACCTCGTCTGTATACGTAACCATCCCCAGATTCTTTTTCAGGGCATCTTTCCACAGCCGTACAGGAATGTAAGCAGGAAGCTTTTTCTCATACACACAGGCACCGGTTCGGAAATCGATGATGCGTGCTCCGTTAAATGCGAGAATGTAACTGCCGAATCTGCCGAAATCCAGCTTTTCCGCTATGGAAAATACTCCCCGGGGAGGTCTTCCGGAAGCAATTACCACGCGAATTCCGTTCTCCTGAAGCTGTATAATCGCATCCCTTGTCTGTTTTAAAACTTTTTTATCGGAATTCGTTACCGTACCATCAATATCCAGAACCAGTAATTTAAAGCTCATTCTTTTATGCCTCTTCCAGACACCCGGGCGTTTTCAGATAGATTTCTCTTGTTTCTTCCGGTACCATGCGGCCGCCGGTTGCCCATGCAATATGGGTTGCCTGTTTCATTTTGTCAGCCAGACCCTGTTTTACGATGTAATCTTTCATATCTTCCGGGCGGATCAGTGCCGCAAATGCTGCACAGGAGCTGGGCTCGATAAAGATTTCTTCTTCGCTCAGAAGTCCCCGCATCAGATCGTACAGTTTGCAGTCACTGATGGTGGCAATACCTGACAGCATGGGTTCGATTACTCTGCCAACGAAAGCAGAGGGACGTCCTACAGCCAGTCCGTCTGCGTCTGTTCTTCCGTCGATTCCGAAATCCTGAACGCTGACACCGTCATGCTGTCCCGTTGCCATACCCATCAGCATGCAGCATGCGTGAGTGGGCTCTGTAAAGAAGCAGTGTACGTTATCGCCGTAAACCTGCTTGATTCCATAGGTTACACCACCGGGGGCTCCGCCGATTCCGCAGGGAATATAGACAAACAGAGGATGATCGCTGTCCACCGTGATGTTCTGTTCCTCCAGCTGTGCTTTCAGACGTTCCCCGGCAACGCTGTATCCCATAAACAGGTTCTGTGAATTTTCATCATCCACAAAATAACTCATGGGATCTGCATCGGAATTGATGCGGCCCTGTGTTACTGCCGCACAGTAATCATCCGCATATTCGATTACTTCCACACCACGGCTGCGAAGCAGATCCTTCTTCCACTGTTTTGCGTCAGCTGACATATGAACGATTACATGGAAGCCCAGCTTTGCGCTCATAATACCAATGCTCATGCCCAGGTTGCCGGTGCTGCCCACCTGAACTGTATACTGTCCGAAAAATTTCACAAATTCCGGTTCGGCAAGAATGCTGTAATCATCGGTTTCTTTCAGTTTACCGGCAGCCAGTGCCAGATCCTCTGCATGCTTTAACACTTCGTAAATACCGCCTCTTGCCTTAACAGAACCCGATACCGGCAGATCGCTGTCCATCTTCAGCATCAGTTTGCCCTCGATTTCCGCGCCGTATACACGTTTCAGAAATTCTTTCATAGAGGGAATCTCTCTCAGCTCGGATTCAATGATTCCGTTTGTTTCCTCCAGCTCGGGGAATACTTTTTTCAGATAAGGCGCAAAGCGAAGCAATCTGTCGCTGGCATCCTTAATCTGGTCGGGATGTACTTCCGTAATATTCTGCTGCGCTTCAGGGACCTTACGGTCATTTAACCAGAAGGTTTCCTTTAATGCTGCAGCATCTGCCACAGCAGGAATCGTATCAATATATTTTTGTAATTCTGCTTTCATTTTCTCTCTCCTCAACATTATTTATGAACAAATCCATTTTCAGGATTCAAAAAGTCTTTTGTAAGTCGTCTGACCTCGGGGCTTAGTACCAGCAAAGCCAGAATATTGGGAATAATCAGCAGGCCCAGCGCACAGTCCTGAACAGACCACACCAGGTCGATGGTGCTCATGCTTCCCAGAAGAATGATAAACGGAAATACAATCCGGTAAATATTGGCCCATCCGGGCTTTTTCAGATATGTCAGACTGACATGCCCGAAGTACCACTGACTCATGATGGATGTACCTGCAAACAGCATCAGACTGACGTAGATCACATTCTGAAAACCGGGAAATACCGACCCGAAAGCAGTTGCTGCCAGAGTGGATGCATTGGTATGATACTCATTGGCGCCGGTGATCAGAATGGTAAAACCGGTGGTGCTGCAGATGATCATTGTATCAATAAAAACTTCTACGATACCGAACATACCCTGGCGCACAGGATGATCAACCTCTGCAGAAGAATGGATTACCGCTGCAGAACCTTCACCTGCTTCGTTGGAGTATAATCCCCGCGCCACACCGAAACGCATGGCTTCCTTCATGGTAAGGCCTGCTGCAGCTCCCATTCCTGCTTTCAAAGAAAATGCACTCTGCAGAATGGACTGAATCACATCAGGCAGCTGTGTAATATTGGCAAGTATGACCAAAAGACCACTGATAATATATAATCCCGCCATAATCGGAACGATTTTCTCTGCCACATGCACCAGACGTTTAAATCCCCCGCTGATAACCAGTGTCATGAGTCCGGCAAGAATCAGACCGGTTACCGGATACGGAAGTTTAAATGCTTCTCTGGAAACCTGGGAAATGGTATTGGACTGAATCAGGGTACCTCCTGCATTCTGTATAAACAGAAGAACAGCAACCAGCACACCCACCCATTTCTGTTTCAATCCATGGGCGATGTAATACATGGGGCCGCCCACAATATTTCCTTTGTCATCCTGACCATGATGCTGAATTCCCAGAATGATTTCCCCGTATTTTGTCGCCATGCCGAAGAAAGCTGCAGCCCACATCCAGAAAAGCGCCCCCGGACCACCCGCCAGAATGGCAGTGGAAACGCCTACAATATTGCCGCTTCCCACACAGCTGGCAACTGCTGTACAAAGAGCCTGATAGGAAGAACATTTTCCGGAATCCTCTGCATTGTCCCGATTTTTCGCTCCACTAAAAAAACTCCTGCATGCTTTCGGAAAAAAGCGGATCTGAGCGAATCCTGTTATGACAGTATAAAAAATACCCAGTCCCAGCAGAACAAACAACAGCCAGTCACCCCACAGTTTATCAGCTATACCACTGAAAAAGGATTCTAATGAATTCATACAGCCTCCTTATTTCAGCAGATCATTACCTTCTGCATCCGGCAGAACAAAGCCCATGCGTCCTGCAAGCGTGGGAGCCACATCGATCAGGCGAACGTTGTCAATATTGCCTTTTTCAATACCTTCCCCAGTCAGCATAAAGGAAGCTCTCATCTCCGGGAATTCCTCGCTGTAGCCATGCTGTGCCTTCTGTGTCAGGCGGGTTCTGCAGTATTCACCGACCACATCATCTCGGAGCTCATAACCTTTTTCTGATACAAGTACATAAGCAGCCTCCGGGAAACCGCCGCGTTTTTTGGCTTCTTCTCCCGTCAGAACCTCCAGAATTCCGCTTTCCGGATCTGCTTTCAGCCGTTCCATTACGGTTTTCAGTACTTTCGCTGCTTCTGCATCCTCGGGATCTGCCAGACGAACTTCGGCAGTACCGCCTGCACGCTGGCTGAACGCTTTCCATGATGTTACACGTCCCTGATCATCCGCTTCAATCAGTCCGGCTTCTCTCAGCAGCACATTGGGGGAAATGTTATGAGTATTATCCAGTGAACCGTGATCAGACACTACACAGATGATCACATAGTCATTTGTAATTCTTTTTGCCTCGGCAATCAGCTCGCCCAGCATGGTGTCGATCTTTTCCAGACTGGCAGCTGCTTCCTTGCTGTACACACCATTTACGTGAGCACTTTCATCAAAGCTTGCAAAATAAGCAGACATGAAAAACGGTTTTTCCGAAATAACCGGCTCAATCTTATTGCGGAGCATCCAGAGAGCAGCTTTTCCTCTCTGGGCATCTCCTGCGTCAGTCAGATCCAGTCCGCCTGCATAACGTCCGATTTCCTGTTCCATCTCGGATATGATACCCTGAGGCTTTGCGACTGCATCAATGAAGCAGCTGTCCAGCTCCGAGCCGTCCCACCAGAATTCAGGAGCAATAAAATCGCCCTTTGCTCCCACGGATGTGGGGAATGCCACGCTGGCTGACCAGTATCCGTTATCCTTTGCAGCTTCCCACAGTGTCTTCACCTTTTTATTGACAAACCAGTGCCATGCGCCCAGATGGTCGCCTGTGGGATCAAAAATTCCGTTGTTGACGGTCCCGTGAGTGGCAGGGTTGGTTCCCGTAATCATACTCTGATGGCAGGGGTATGTAAAAGTGGGGAATACGCTTTTCATGCCGTTTCGTGCAGTTAAACCGTTTTCCACAAAATACTGTGTAATATTGGGCAAATGTACATCAAGTCTTTCCTGCTCAAATACAAATTCCGGTTTCAATGCATCAACAGAAACCAGGAGGATACTGGGACTGTTCTTTCTATCATTCATCTGAAAACTCATTTTCTTTTTCTTTGTTCCTTTCTTGATCTTGAGAAATCACAACTTGAACTCCTGCCTGTTCCAGGGCTTTCGTCTGTTCTGCCGGTGCATTGGAATCGGTAATAATCATGGAAATCCGGTCAATTTCACACATCTTAACAAGGGAGTTCGTTCCAATCTTGGAACTGTCCGCGATCACAATGGTTTTGCCGGATGCTTCCATCATCCTGTCCTGTACGATGATCTCATCCACTCTCTGATACGTAATTCCACGCTCCACTGATATTCCGCAGGTTGTGAGAAACAGAATATCAATATTGATTCGGGAAAAGATAAGTGTTGCCAGATCAGAAGTAAACGCTTTTTCATCGGAATTATAGATTCCGCCTGTCAGCACCAGCGTAATTCCTTCCGCATCGGCCAGTTCAGAGGCTACGGGAAGCGAATTGGTCACTACCGTAAGGGAATGAAAACGGCGCTTGATTACCCGTGCCAGCTCCAGAGCCGTGGTACCGGAATCCAGCGCAATGGCCTGTCCCTCGGAAATATATTCCGCAGCTTTTCTTGCTACTTTTTCTTTATTAAGGAAATGCTGTTTCTGTCTTGTATCGAAAGATGCATACTGCAGGCTTTCACTTTTCATATCCTGAACCGGAACGCTCTGCATCTGTAAATCTGTCTTCGCCGGATCCAGTTTCATCGCGCCTCCGCGGATCCGTCTGAGCAGCCCCTGGGCTTCCATTGTCTCCAGATCTCTCCTTATGGTTTCTCTCGATGCCGACAATAAACTGCACAATGTGCTTGTTTTTACACTTCCTTCTCTTTCAAGCAGACCGCTGATTTTTTCATATCTCTGTTCTGATAACATATATCCTGACTCCTTTTTTGCAAAATCCGTTTCTTATTGACTACATCATATTACAAAATGAGCAGTTTTGCAATATATTTTTTAACAATTGCTCATTTCGCCAATAAATAGCACATATTTACATATCAAGAATTGTAAAAATGACATATATTTGCAAAATAAGGCTAATTTTTACTTGACATTGCACATTTTTGCAACTATACTGAAGGTGTTCCAAATCCGTTTCTTATTTCAGCGGTTTCATTCCAACCGCTCCGGAACCAATGAAAAATTATGATATGAGAGGTGTTTCATTATGTCTGAACAGAAGAAAAAAGCTATGGACAAAAAATGGATCTCTTTCGGTACCCTGATGCTGGGAGCCGGAACAATCTACAAACTCGGATCTCTGAAAGATGCGTTCTATGTACCTATGCAGGAATTCATGGGGCTTTCCCACACACAGATCGGTACCGCAATCAGCGTTGCAGGTCTGATTTCCACTTTCGGATTCCTGATTTCCATTTATCTGACCGACAGAGTTTCTAAAAAAGTCATGATTCCTACATCCCTGCTGGGAATCTGTCTGTGCGGATTGTGGCTGTCCACATTCCCTTCCTATCCGATTTTCCTTACTATCTATTGCCTTCTGGCGGTCTGTGCAGATATGCTTTACTGGCCCACCATGCTGAAAACCGTACGATTGCTGGGAAATGAAGATGAACAGGGACGAATGTTCGGTATTCTGGAAGCCGGCAGAGGATTAATTGATACGATTATCGCTTTCTGTGCACTGGGTATTTTCTCCGCTATGGGAAGTACAGCAGCCGGCCTGCGTGCAGCAATTCTGTTTTATGCAATTGTTCCCGGTGTAATCGGTATCCTTGCATACTTCCTGCTGGATCCCGATGAACCCACTGCAAAACTTGACGAAAACGGCAAGGAAATGAACAAAAACAAACAGGCTATGGACGGTGCTTTACGTGCACTGAAAAACAAAAATATCTGGCTTGTTTCCTTTAATATCTTCTTTGTATATTCCGTTTACTGCGGATTAACCTACTTCATTCCTTTCCTGGAAGAAGCTTACGCGCTTCCCGCAGCACTGGTGGGTGTATACGGTATCATTAATCAGTACGGTCTGAAGATGCTGGGCGGCCCGATCGGTGGTTTCGTTTCAGATAAAGTACTGCATTCCGCAACAAAATGTCTGAGAATCTGCTTTATTATCGCCGCTGCTATTCTGGTTGTATTCTCTTTCCTGCCTCATCAGAGCATGGGAGTCATCGCAGGTATGGCCATCACACTTACCATCAGTGCATTCGTATTCATCATGCGTTCCGTATTCTTTGCACCCATGGATGAGGTTAATGTGCCCCGCGATATCACCGGTTCCGCTATGTCCATCGGTTCTTTCATCGGCTATCTGCCCGGCGCATTTATGTACGCCATTTATGGTAATATTCTTGATCGTTTTGAAGGACTTGCAGGATACAGAATTGTCTTTATCATGATGGCAGTTTTCGCTGTACTCGGATTCCTGATGAGCTGCTATATCGTTAAAACCATTAATAAAGAAAAAGCCGAAGCAAAATAATAATAAAAATTAACCGGTTTCAGGAGGCTCAAAATGTCATTTATCAGTGTATTCGATGTTCTGGGACCTGTCATGGTCGGTCCCTCCAGTTCACACACGGCAGGAACCGCACAGATTGCATTTCTGGCTCAGAAACTGATCGGAGGCTCTGTAAAAAAGGTAACCTTTACACTTTACGGTTCTTTTTCCAGAACTTATCAGGGACATGGTACAGACCGTGCGCTGCTTGGCGGCATCATGGGATTTTCCACAGATGATACAAGAATATGTGATTCTTTCCGCATTGCGCAGGAACTTGGTCTGGAGTATTGCTTTAAAATTGATCATGAAGATACCGATATTTATCCCAATACAGTGGATATTGCCATGACCGGCAGTGAAGGTCGGGAAATGACCGTACGCGGAGAATCCCTGGGCGGCGGAAAAGTACGGATTGTGCGGATTAATCAGGTAGAGGTGGATTTCACCGGAGAATACAGCGCAGTTATTGTAATTCACCGGGACAAACCGGGAGTTGCCGCCCATATCACAAAATGCCTCAGCGACAGCAATGTAAATATTGCATTTATGAGACTTTTCCGGGAAGCAAAAGGTTACACAGCCTACACCATTGTAGAATCAGATGATCTGCTTCCCGGAGATATTGCAGGAAAAATCAGAGAAAATCCCTGCGTATCCGATGTAATGATCGTACAGCCATAAAGCTGTAATAAGGTATATAATCCTGTAAAAAGGTATAAAATCGTACAGCCGCAAAGCTGTAATAAGGTATAAACAGATAACAGTTCAGCAGAATCTGAACGGTCCCGGAGGATTGAAAAATGGATTTTAAAAATGCCTCTGAATTATTGAATTTATGCAGTAAAAATCAAATGCTGATTTCCGATGTAATGAAAGAACGGGAATGCAGTCTCGGAGAAAATACAATGGATGCAATCTGCGGCCGGATGAACCGTGTGCTGGAAGTTATGCGTGAATCTGCTTTCTCAGCCGTAAAGAATCCCAGAAAATCCATGGGCGGGCTGATTGGCGGCGAAGCAAAACTTCTGAATGAGCACCGTACACAGGGAAAAAATATCTGCGGAAATGTTCTGGGAAAAGCAGTCACCTACTCCATGGGCGTACTGGAAGTCAACGCATCCATGGGATTGATTGTGGCTGCTCCCACAGCCGGTTCCTCAGGAATCGTTCCCGGACTTTTACTGGCTGTACAGGAGGAATACAATATCTCCGACAGACAGATGACAGATGCTTTGTTTAATGCCGGCGCAATCGGCTATCTTGCCATGCGCAACGCAACAGTTGCCGGTGCAGTAGGCGGATGTCAGGCCGAGGTAGGCGTTGCCTCCGCCATGGCAGCCTCCGCAGCAGTGGAATTAATGGGAGGTACACCGGAACAGAGTCTGAGTGCGGCATCTACCGTTCTGATGAATATGCTTGGTCTGGTCTGTGACCCGGTAGGCGGTCTGGTAGAATGCCCCTGCCAGAACCGCAACGCTGCCGGCGTGGCGAATGCATTAATTGCTGCTGAAATTGCCTTATCCGGTATAAAACAGCAGATTCCTCTCGATGAAATGATTGCTGCCATGTATTCTGTAGGAAAACGAATGCCTGCAGAGCTTCGCGAAACAGCCCTTGGCGGATGCGCAGCCACACCATCCGGATGTGAAATGTGCAGAAAATAACAAAACCTCATCAAACAGATATACTGCCATATATATCTTCAAAATAAAAACCATCCGACCGAAACATGATTCCGATTGGATGGTTTTTATCTGCATCATTTTTATTATATTTATTTCAGATTCTGGCTACGCAGGTCAATGATCCTGTCACAGACCTGATCGGCAAGGGCATGATTATGCGTCACCATGAGAAGTCCCAAATGCCTTTCCTCCACTTCTTTCATCATCAGTTCCCAGATCTGGGCCTGTGTAATCACATCAAGCATGGTACTCATCTCATCTGCCAGCAGAAAATGAGTTCCTGCGAAAAGCGACCGTGCCACGCAAAACCGCTGCAGCTCTCCGCCTGACAGTTCTCTGGGATATCTTCCCAGCCATTCCTTTTCTATTCCGAGAGCTTCCATAACTTCTTCGCGAAACATACCTGACTCCTGCAGAACTTTTTTCATTTTCCATCTTGGATTGATTGCTTTTTCCGGATGCTGGTAAATCAACTGAACCGGACAAACACCTTTTTCAGGCAAAGGCTCTCCATCAAGAAGTATTTCTCCGGAAGCCGGCTTCAGATAGCCTGCCATCAGCTTCAGAAGCGTACTTTTTCCATACCCACTTGGACCAACCAGTCCCACACGTTCTCCCTTTTTAATAGAAATATTCACATTCTGCAAGATCCATGGAGTTCTTTCATTATATCGAAAACTGATATTTTTAGCTTCAAGTAGCATGAATACACCTCACTGTTCCTCCACGCAGTTCCTGCATGGGTATTGTCTGTTCACATTCTTCCGTTTTATGCGAACATCGGGGCGCAAAAAGACACCCTTTCGGCAGGACCCTGGCATACGGCTGAAAGCCCGGTATCGGACGAAATCCGTTCTGCGGCAGAGCCCGCCACAGAGCTTTCGAATAAGGATGGCGCAAAGCTTCAGGTCCTTTGATAAAGTCTCCGGATGGAGCAATTTCCACTGTAGTCCCTGCATAAAAAACAGCAACACGGTCCGCAAAATTAAATGCCAGATCAATATCATGAGTAATCAGAAGAATCGCTTTTCCTTCATCCGCCATTTCTCTGAAGCATCTCAAAGCTTCCAGCGCCATCTCCAGATCCAGCCCCGGAGTCGGTTCATCTGCAATAATCAGTTCCGCTCCGCTGATTACAGCTTTCGATACCAGTACCCTTCTTGCCATTCCTCCCGACAGCTGAAAAGGATACAGACGTTCTGTTTTTTCATCCAGATGAAATCTGGCAAATGCTTTCTTCTGCGCTTTTTTTCTGTTTTCATCAGGTTTTTCCCCCAACACCTGAGAGCCGATTTTCATAGATGGATCCAGATACGCAACTGACTGAGGTACAAGAGCCATTTCTTTTCCTCTCAGTTTTTCTTTATCTTTTTCTGTCAGAGGCTTTCCTTTATAAAGCATGATGCCTGTTGTGGAAGCATTCTCAGGCAGAAGTCCCATAACCGCATGTGCAAGCAGGCTTTTTCCTGAACCGCTGGAGCCTGCAATCGCCACAATTTCTCCGGGTTTTACATCTATACTCAGATTGGAAATCACCTGCAAATCGTACTGTTCCAGTCCTTCGTCATACATATGAAAAGATACAGATAAATCTTTCACCTCAAGGATCGGCTGGTCTGAATTCATTATTGTCATACTATCCATTATCTGTCCTCCTATTCATGTGCACTGTAGGGATCAACCAGTTTTTTAAGATTTTCACCCAGACGGTCAAACAGCAGTACAATAACGGCCAGTGTCAGGCCAGGAAAAAATGCCAGCCACCACATACCGGTCGAAAGATATTTCATGGATTCCGACAGAATGATTCCTACTGCCGGCTGTTCCGGTGAAAGACCAAACCCCAGAAATGTCAAGGAGGATTCATGCATAATTGCATGAGGAAACATCAGAATCAACCCGATGAGAAACTGCGGAATCATATGGGGTAAAATATGATTAACCGTTATCCATCTGCTGTCATATCCCAGTTTTCTTGAAACCTCTATATATCTTGACAGTAAAAAGTTCTCAATAAAAAAATAACTCTTTCTAATGATTTTATGCT
>JBJELO010000285.1:0-5972 GCA_051879195.1 Lachnospiraceae bacterium | reverse complement strand
ATCCGCTTATCCCGCACCCGGAAAGAGCGCCAAAACACAGCATCAATGTCAGTACCAAAGACAGTTGTTTTTTCATCAAATCATCTCCTTCAAAATCAAAGGCTGGTCAGCACTGGATTGTTTAAGTAGTCATATACCCGCTTTACCTCACTGATTTTCCGTGTATCCAGCATAGAAGGGCAGCCTTTATCAAGAGAGGCAATCTTCTCAGTATCTTCTCTGTCCAGCGCAAAGTCCCAGATGGCCAGATTCTCTTCCATTCTCTCCTTATGGACGGATTTGGGAATAACGATGACACCTTGCTGTACATTCCAACGCAAAATGACCTGGGCAGGTGTTTTCCCATACTTTTGGGCTATTTCCATCAATGTCGGTTCGGTAAACATTCCCTTTAAGCCTTCTGCAAACGGAGCCCATGCTTCGGGCTGAATGTGCAGTTCCTTCATCACCGAAAGTTCTTCTGCCCGCTGATAATGGGGATGGCGCTCGATCTGATTGATCTGGGGAAGGATTCGTGCATTATAGCAAAGATCCATCAGCCGGTCCGGCAGAAAATTGCAAACGCCAATCGCGCGAACTCTGCCCTCCTGATACAGCTCCTCCAGCGCACGCCAGGAACCATAATAGTCCCCGAAGGGCATATGAATCAAATAGAGATCAAAATAAGTGAGACCAAGGTTGTTCAGAGACTCCTCAAAGGCTTTTTTTGTGTTCTCATAGCCCATCTGCTGGATATAGGCTTTGGTGGTGATAAACAGCTCCTCGCGAGGAACACCACAGCTTCGGATTGCCCTGCCGACAGCTTTCTCATTTTGATAGGAACTGGCTGTGTCGATCAACCGATACCCGGTTGCGATGGCGTCCTTTACCACCTGTTCGCAGGTTTCGTCCGGGATCTGGAATACACCGAATCCCTCCATAGGCATATGGATGCCGTTGTTTAGTTTCATTGTTTCCATAATAATAGATCTCCTTTTTCCTGATTGCAGGAAATGGGCGGGGCAGGTCTTCCCGCCCACCCATTTGCTGTATTCCTTATTTCAGCCGGTTTCCCAGATGATATGCCTCCTGCGGATACTTGGAGTTCTGGGTCATAGACGGCGTGCCGCAACCGGTGCCCAACACCATACCCATATCCTGTAGGTTCAGATACCGCACCAGGGTTTTATAATGCGCTTCCAGTGCTTCAAAAGTCCAGTTATCACTGTTCCAGGCGACGGATAGAAGGGCAGACTTCATGCGCTTCTGCTGAATAGAGCTGTTAAAGGCGCAGAACCGGTCGATTATGGTTTTCAGTTGTGCAGACATCCCATAGTAATACAGTGGAGTCACAAACACCATCATGTCCGCATCCAGAATCTTCTTACGAATGCTTTCCACATCATCTTTCTGCACGCAGGGGCCTTCGTATCCACAGCGAATGCAACCGGTACAGGGATGGATGCTGGCATGGGCCGTGTCAATCATGTCCACGGTGTGACCTGCCTCTTCTGCGCCACGGCGGAAGCAGTCTGCCAGCAGATTGGAGGAGCCTTTTTTGTTAGGGCTGCCTTCTAAAACTACAATCTTCATCGTCTGTCTCCCTTACTTCATTTCCTTTTCCCAACCACGAATCACATTCAGTGGGGTCTCTCCGGCCAGACGCTCCATCATTTCAATCTCCTCTGCATTCAGTTCCAGAGCTGCCGCCTTCGAAGCCTCCGCTACCTGGTACACCTTGGTCACGCCGATGATGGGCAAGGTGCCCTTGGCAATGGCCCATGCCACTGGCAGCTGCGCAACAGTCACATCGTGTTTTTCGGCGATTTCATTCAGTCCGGCGTTCAGCTTTTCCAACTGGGGCAGCATGGGGTTGTATACCGTACCCCGATCAGAATCTGCCGGGAAGGGGTGTTTTGTATCATACTTGCCAGAAAGGGCTCCTTGCTCCAGCACCATATAAGCGAAAAAGGTGATACCGTTCTCTTTGCAGTAGTCCAGGATACCAGAAGTCTCAGAGGAACGATTCAGAAGGCTATAGTGGTTCTGGATAGCGGAGATTTTCAGCCCCTCTGCTTCCAAAATAGCAGCAGCTCCCTTGATTTCTGCCAGGTTGTGGTTGGAAAGGCCGATCCTGCCAATCTTTCCGCTCTTGGCCAGCGGAATCAGCTTGCGGGTCCACTCCGGTGCACCCACAGGATTGTGAATCCAATAAATGTCCATGTAATCAGTACCAAGCAGCTTGGCACTGGTCTCATACATCGCTGTCACGGCGTTTTCCTCAGAGGGGTCAGCACACTGGGGCGTGAATTTGTCGGAGATGAGATAGCAGCTGCGGGGAACGGTACGCAAAAACTCGCCCAGAACCGTCTCGGAAGCACCCATGCCATAGACATAGGCAGTATCCCACAAATTCAGTCCAGCCTCCATAGCTGCATCAAAAACCGGACGCAAATCAGCGGCAGTGTGATTCCCTCCAAAGGTTCCATCGTTGCCCCAAGCCCAAGCACCCAGTGCAATTTTAGGCAGTTCTTTCAGTTCCATATTGTATTCCTCCATTTTCATTTCTGTTTTTCTAGGACGCCTGAGATATGTCAGTTCCGAAGTATTTTTCAGATAGTTCGGTGAGCTTGCCGGATGCGTTCAGTTCAGCCAGAGCTTCATTGATTGCGGCAAGAAGGGTTTCTTCCCCTTTTCGTACGGGGATAGCAACCTGCTCTACATCGTCCGAATATGCCGCAATCTGAATATTCGCATCCGAATGGGCATTCAGATAGTCAAAAAATGTGACTTCGGCATTCAGCGTTGCATCAATACGGCCACTGAGCAGCAGCTCGATGGTCTGGTTCAAATCATCCACGCCGGTGACCTCTGCGCCATAGCGCTCCGCCTGTTCGGCATAGGTACTGCTGATGGTATTGGCGGTTCGCTTCCCACTCAGATCTTCCATGGAATGGATCTCGTCATAATCGCCTCTGACAATCACAGCAGTGCGGTTATAGGCATAGGGGGTGGAAAAATCGTACTTCTCCTGGCGTTCCGGCGTGATACCGACACCGTTAACCATGATGTCATAACGGCCATCGTCCAGACCAGCCAGAAGGCCATCCCATTCGCTCTCGACAAAGACTGGTTTTACGCCCAGTTTTTCCGCCACCAGTTTCGCCACTTCCACATCGTAGCCCACCAGTTCATCGGCTTCGTCATGATAGGTCCAGGGTGCCCAGGTGCCTTCCATGGCAATAACAATTTCCCCTCGCTCCTGAATCTGGGACAGAAGATCAAATTTTTCCAGTACGGCAGTTTCTTCGCCGCTTTGGGAGCAGCCGGTCAGAACTGCTGCACAGAGCATCACTGATGCAAAAAACAACGATAGAATCTTTTTTGTTTTCATAAGATGAATTCTCCTTTTTTCGATTATTCGATATTGATTTCTTTATGTACCGATTGCAGAAACGCTTTTGTGCGTTCCGCCTCCGGGTTTTCAAAAATGTCCTGAGAATTACCGGACTCCACCACTGAGCCATTTTCCATGAACACAACTTTATTGGAGACGGTCCTGGCAAAGCCTATTTCGTGAGTCACCACCAGCATGGTCATGCCTTCCTTAGCAAGCTGCCGCATAACGGACAGAACCTCACCGGTCAGTTCGGGATCAAGTGCCGAGGTTGGTTCGTCAAAGAAGATAATCTCCGGCTTTGTGGCAATGGCTCTGGCAATGGCTACGCGTTGCTGCTGACCGCCAGAAAGCTGAGAGGGGTAATAGTCGTAACGATCTGAAAGACCCACCTTGTCCAGTGCCTGCTTGCCACTCTGGATGGCCTCCTGTTTTGGTATTTTTCTCCCAATGATTAAGCCCTCCGTCACATTTTGTAGGGCTGTTTTGTTCTGGAACAGGTTGTAATTCTGAAAGACGAAGGCTGTCTTCCGCCGCAGCCGGGCAATGTCCTTCCTGGAGACTTTCTCCATAGAAAACTGCTCTCCGTCAAAGACCATAATGCCGGAATCCGCCGTTTCCAGAAAATTGATGCAGCGAAGCAATGTGGTTTTTCCGGAGCCGCTGGGGCCGATGATCGCCACAACATCCCCCTGATTCACGCAGATGTCAACGCCGTTCAGAACATTGTGCGGACCAAAGGATTTCCGTATGTTTTGAATCTCCAGCATCTTTATTTCCCTCCCTGACCGTAGGATTGCAGCTTCTTTTCGCCCAGGCATTGCATTTTGGTCAGCACTGTGGAAAATATCAGATAAATCAGGCCCACTTCCAGATACAAAAGCAGCGGTTCATAGGTCCTCGCCACGATCCGCTGAGTCACCATAAACATTTCCGTCACCGTGATGTTTGCTGCTAAAGAGGTGTCCTTGACCATGGCAATCAGAGAGTTGGACAGCGGCGGAAACGCGGTACGCAGAGCCTGGGGGAGAATGATCCGCCGCATAGTCTGCAAATAGGACATGCCCACGCAATATCCTGCCTCAAGCTGTCCCAAGGGCACCGATTCCAGAGCGGCGCGGATGGTTTCCGCGCAGTATGCGCCCTCGTTCAGAGAAAAGACAATCACCGCTGCCGGGAACGGGTCAAGTACGATCCCGATTCTCGACAGCCCGTAAAATGCCACAAACAACTGTACCAGAAGCGGAGTACCCCGGAAAATCCAGATATAGAATCTTGCCAACTGCTTCAGTCCCCGGACATTGGCGAACTGAACCAGGGCGGCAGTCACCGCGATGACCAGAGCCAGCGAAAAAGAAATAATGGTCAGCGGAATTGTCACGGTCAAACCGGGCAGCAGAATCTTACCGAAGGAATCCAGAAAGAGCTGCCATAAGCGCGTTGTCATGCGCATTTCCCTTCTTTCTGAAAAGTTAGAAGAAATAACCAAGATTTATTTCTCAGAGTCGGTTCAATGATCAATGAGCATGTTTTTCTCAGTAACAATGCACCTCATCACCACCATGTAATAGTATAGCGTAGTGAGGGGAATACGGCAAATGCTTATAATAAATTGCTAGATATTACTATTAGGCATTTCTTAGAGCGAACATATCCCTGCTCTAGGGCATAAATAGATGCCTTTGATGAATGCAGCGGAATGCTTTCGACGCTATGAAGCAAGAAGTATCCACAATTCCACTCCTGATTCTCCATTCTCTCAACTGTTCGTACTTGTCGGGGGCTAATCCGAAAAACCCGTGGTACAGCTTTTGCGAACTGTACCACGGGTTGTTATTATGTTTGTCTATAGGATACGCCCCACAACTTGGAAGCCTGCCTGCGCCGATATGACCCTCGGTGCGTATTTCTGATTATAGGAAATCATCACCGGCTGCATATACATGGTGCCGTAGCTGTCGGAAAATGCTTCCCGCTGTTCTTCGTCCGGCTCCTGTTCGTCGTACACCTTGATATATTCTTTCCCATTTTCGATAGAAAGAGTATAGGGGTTCTGCTTGTCTTTTTTACGATTTGGATGCTTTCCATCCATTGTTATGTCTTCCTGTCAATCTGATTTTGAAAAGCAGACTGACAGAGAGGACCTCTGCACTTTTGTAGAGAATATAGACCATATTCTACATGGTCTGACAGTTCACAAAGAAAGCTGCACATTCCCAAGGATATTCCGGGTTTCTTTCGCCGGATATCTTTGGGAATGTGCAGCTTTAGGTCGAACTATATTCGCAGCAGGATATTGGAACCGCTGCGTTGCTGGCAAGCCAGGAAATAAGAAATCCCTCCAATTCAAAAACACAGAATTAAAGGGATGGGCATGACAATAGGCCATCGGCAATTCAGCGTTTTTTTCTTTGCCGGCGGCGAGATAGCATATTTGTTCTGCATATGTGCGTACTGACAGTTCGTTAAAAAAGAACCATCAAGCCATTATCAACAGAGTAGAAATCCGTACAATAATAATGTACGGAGGTGAGCGGACGATGCAAAAAAGACAGGATAAGCTGGGTGATGTTGTAAAACAAGCGCGGCAGAAAAA
>JBJELO010000284.1:0-6013 GCA_051879195.1 Lachnospiraceae bacterium | reverse complement strand
AACGAGGATTTTTATATGTGGATTGCAGATAACTGGAAAGATTATGAAGTGATTGATACCTCCGGCGGTGAGAAGCTGGAGCGCTGGGGAAAGTACCTGCTGGTGCGCCCCGATCCGCAGGTCATCTGGACCGGCGATGAGAAAAACAGGGGCTGGAAGCGTCCCAATGCCCATTATCACCGCAGCAAAAAGGGCGGCGGCGAGTGGGAATTTATCGACCTGCCCGAGCAGTGGAGCATTCATTACCGGAACCTGACTTTTCAGCTGAAGCCTTTCAGCTTCAAGCATACCGGCCTTTTTCCGGAACAGGCGGTGAACTGGGACTGGTTTTCGGATAAGATCAGAAAAGCGGGCCGTCCCGTAAAGGTACTGAATCTGTTTGCCTATACGGGCGGCGCCACATTGGCAGCAGCTGCAGCAGGTGCTTCTGTGACCCATGTGGATGCGTCCAAAGGCATGGTGACCTGGGCCAGAGAGAATGCGCGAAGCTCCGGGCTTGAGGAGGCTCCCATCCGCTGGCTGGTGGATGACTGTATGAAATTTGTGGAGCGTGAGATCCGCCGTGGGAATCATTACGACGGAATCATTATGGATCCGCCTTCCTACGGCAGGGGACCGAAGGGAGAAATCTGGAAGATTGAAGATGCCATTTACCCGCTGGTACAGGAGTGCGCGAAACTGCTTTCGGATGATCCGCTGTTTTTCCTGATCAATTCCTATACGACCGGGCTGGCACCCTCTGTGCTGACCTACATGCTGGGTATGGCGGTTCAGAAGAAGTACGGCGGAAGCGTGACGGCGGATGAAATCGGCCTTCCGGTGACCGAGACGGGGCTGGTATTGCCCTGCGGCGCTTCGGGAAGATGGGAACGGTAAGTCATGCATCATAAAAAAACGGTAATTCCTCCTGTGGGAATGCGTATTGTGAAGTCAGCGGCAGGAGTATTGCTTGGATTTGTGATTTATGAGCTGCGCGGCAGAAGCGGTATTCCCTTTTATACGGCACTTTCCGTACTCTGGTGTATCCGTCCTTACCGGGGCGATACACTGGGGATGGCGGCCCAGCGCTCCATCGGAACCCTGATCGGAGGTCTGTACGGCCTGCTGATTATTGTGGGACAGCAGATGGTTACACACGGTGCAGGTCTGCCGGAGATGGCGCGGTATACGCTGATTTCATTTATGATCGTCCCGATCATTTACACAACCATTCTGCTGAAACGTAAAAATGCTTCCTACTTTGCATGTGTTGTTTTTTTAAGCATAGCGGTGCTTCATTTAGCTGATCAGAATCCTTACCTTTTTGTGCTGAACCGAATGGTGGATACGGAGGTGGGAATCCTCATCGGAATGTTCCTGAACATGGTACATCTGCCTTACCGGAAGCAGGAGAATATCATGTTTGTATCCGGCGTGGATGATACGCTGCTGGCCGATCATCAGAAAATGACGCCGTACAGCTTTGTGGAACTGAACCGGATGCTGGATGAGGGTGCGAAGTTTACCCTGTCCACCATGCGGACACCTGCCGATCTGGTGCAGAATCTTCAGGGAATCCGCCTGAAACTGCCGGTGATCTGTATGGACGGAGCCGTTCTGTTTGATATACAGGAGAAACGGTATCTGAAAAAGTTTGTTCTGGAGGCAGAGGATGCCCGCATGCTGAAGCATTTTATGGAGGAAGAAGGCTTCCATGTGTTTGTCAACCGGATCGTGGAGGATATCTGGCTGATCCATTACGGTGAATTCAACAATGAAGCGGAGAAGGACATTTTCACCGGTCTGAGAAAATCGCCTTACCGCAATTATATAAAGAAAGAGCCTGGGGAATATTCGGATGTGGTGTATCTGATGATGGTGGATACCGCTCAGAGAGTAGACCGTTTTTATGAAAAGCTGGAGCAGCAGAAGCTGACACAGCGTTTCAAAATCCTGAAATACCCATCGGATGATTACCCTGGCTACAGCTACATCAAGATTTATCATCCCGACGCCAACCGGGCACATATGATGGATTATCTGGCTTCCATGCTGGAGGTGGACGATGTGATCACATTCGGAAGCATTGAAGGGCAGTATGATGTGGTGGTTCATGAAAATGACAGCAATAAGGTGGTAAAAACTCTGAAAAAGCTTTACGAACCGTGTATCTTCCTGCCGAAACCGCAATTATTGACAGAACACAGGATTCGCAGGCAGCAAAACGTTGCTGTCCTGACCTCGCCTGAGCACAAAATCAGTTAAAAAAATGACCGTGGTATCCTTTACGGGACACCATGGTCATTCTGCCTTAGAAACCACCGTTATTATATGCTCTGGCAATCACATAGGATGGCTCATAATAGGCACTGCAATTATAATTATCGATCACATCACAGATTTCGTCATTGTAAACCCGGATTATTCCTTCCACTTCGGATTCTCCCGGCTGCATGGTATCATAGATTTTTCTGCAGCTGCTGTGATCCGATCTTCCGTTGGAACCAGGCTGTTCTGAAATCAACATATTTCGGCAAAAGAACATATCATGTTACAAACTTTTTAAAAACAAAAGTTTGTAGTATGAATTCTAAAAACTTGTGTATTTGAGAAGTTTATGATATGATTTCAGATGAAAGGTGGTGCTTTTCTCTATGCAAAAAACAACGCTGCGAAAACGTGATCTTTATCTGAATCGGATGATTGCATTTCAGGATACTGAGATGATCAAGGTCATGACCGGTATCCGACGCTGCGGTAAATCCAGCCTGATGAAACTGATGGCTCAGCATTTGCGGGAAAACGGAGTGACCGATGACCAGATTATTGAAATGAATTTTGAGTCTATGAGTATTCCCGACATGGATGCAAGAGGATTTTATGAATATGTCAAAGCACGCATCTGCCCGGATAAACGGACATACCTGTTTTTTGATGAGGTACAGAAGGTACGTGGCTGGGAAAATGCTGTTAATTCTTTCCGGGTAGACTTTGACTGCGATATATATATCACCGGTTCCAATGCCTGGCTGCTTTCTTCTGAGCTTTCTACTTATCTGTCCGGACGATATGTGGAAATCAGGGTGCTTCCATTATCCTTCAGGGAATTTCTGGAATTCCACGGCTATACCCTGACAGAACGGAAGTCGCCTGCAGGTGGTGTCAGAAAGCGAATCACAGACACAGAGGGTGAAATTTATGATGTGAAAGAACTCTTTGATGCTTATGCCAGATTTGGTGGTATGCCCATGCTGGCGGATGTAGGTTTGGAGATCGACCGGGTGACAGCTGCCCTGGACGGCGTGTATTCCGCAGCCGTTATTAATGATATCCTGGAACGGGAAAAGAGAAAAGGTCAGCGGAATATCACAGATCCGGTGCTGTTGAGAAAAATCATATTGTTTCTGGCAGACAATATCGGGAACAACACTTCTGCTACTTCGATTGGCAATACCCTGGTCAATGAGGGCCTGCTGGAAGATGGAAACCGAAGGGCAAAGCCTGCCGTACAGACAATTCAGGCATATATCGAAGCTTTGAAGGAAGCTTATATTTTCTATGAAATTAAGCGTTTTGACATCAAGGGCAGAGAGTACCTGCGCACGCTGGGTAAGTATTATATTGTGGATATCGGGCTGAGGAATTATCTGTTGGGATACCGCGACGGTGACAGCGGACATATTCTGGAGAATATCATTTATTTTGAACTGCTGCGCCGTGGCTATGACGTAGCCATCGGTAAAATTGACAATCAGGAAGTTGATTTTATTGCCACAAAAGCAGACGAGAAAAAATACATTCAGGTTACAGAATCTATGAACGCCCCTGAAACCAGAGAGCGGGAACTCGCGCCCCTGCGTAAAATCCGGGATAATTATGAAAAGATGGTCATTGCCCTGGAAAGTGATCTTACACAAACACAGGACGGGATTAAAATTATAAAAGCACTGGATTATCTTCTGGAGTGACAGACTGCTTCAGCGCATTAATGGTAAAAATTCAACAGGTTTTATACTTTGAAAGGGGGCTGCCGGCTCAGTAATGCCGCTTCAGCCCCTTAAGCTATCAGCCCCTCAGGTTGATTATTTGCTTTTTCAGGTTGTAATATACGTCTGATATCCCTGACTGCGCAGTTTCCGCTCCATGCGCACCGCATTTTCCAGCATAGAGAAAGCGCCGACCTGAACCCGGTACAATCCGTCAGAGAAGATGACAAAAGCAGGAAATCCTTCCAGCAGCAGCTGATTCAGCAACTGGGTAGCAAACATGGGATTGGTAAAGGCTCCGACCTGAACCCGGTAAAGGCGTTTTTCAGAACTGCCGGGTCTTCCGGGGCGGTTCGGCCTGCCGGGGGATTCCGGGCCGGAGGGTCTGCCGGGGGAACCGGGCTGTGCGGGATTGCCGCCCTGCATGGAATTGCCGCTTTGTGCGGAATTGCCGGTTTGTGCGGGATTGCCGGGCTGCGCGGAAGCATCCAGAATATCAAACCATCCGCCGCGCCCTCCATCCCCGTCACGCCATCTGTTTCTGCACCACCAGTCATCTCTGTTGCACGGAAAGTCTCTGTCACGGCGGTCATTTCTGTCACGGCGGTCATCTCTGTCACGGCGGTCATCTCTGCCACGGCGGTCATCTCTGTCACGCCAGTCATTTCTGTTGCGGCGGTCGTCTCTGTCACGCCAATCATCTCTGTCGCGTCTGTCATCTCTGTCACGCCAGCCATCTCTGTCACGGCGGTCGTCTCTGTCACGCCAATCATCTCTGTCGCGTCTGTCATCTCTGTCACGCCAGCCATCTCTGTCACGGCGGTCATTTCTGTCGCGTCCTTCATCATCATCCCGGTCATCATGATTACAGTTTCCGCATCTGTCATTTTGGCTTTGAATGATATTGTCCGGGAAATCCGTGACATTCTGCCGGGAGAGAATGCCGGCGTTTGGGGAGCCTTCGTCTGCACTGCCGTTATCAGCTGTGTCGTCTTTATCGACAGCTTCGGCTGTAGCGCCTGCGGAGGCCGGGATCTGTTCTTTGTCACTCTGCATCAGCCGGGCCGGGTCAATATCGGTAAAGGCAGACCGGGAGTCTGCGTTCATTGCCATATTTTCCGGGTGGTCGGTACGTTCGTCTGCGGCGGACATGGAGTCAAAACCGGTATACTGGTCAAATGTACTTAAAACGCCCTGTGCGATTGCTTCCGCCAGCGCATCAAAATTTTCATCGAAAAACAGGTTGTCATTTTCATTGTCGATGAAGCCTGCTTCTACCAGAACAGCGGGCATTTTGGTGCGGCGCAGGACTGCCAGATTGGGACGTTCCGTGATTCCGTTGAACTGGAAACCGATATCGGCGATGGCATCTCCAATCCGGTTTGCCACATCGGAAGCGAGCCCGGTATCGGCATATACCAGCATATCGGCGCCGCTGCCGCTTCCCGGAAGAACTGCCGCATTGCGGTGGATGGACAGGAACAGATCCGCCTCCGATTCATTTCCTTTCATGGCTTTTTCATAGGGGGAATCGTAGAAATCCTCCGTGCGGGAATAAACCACATCGATTCCGTTGTCTTCCAGGATCCGCCCTACAGCCAGTGCCAGCCTGAGTACATCATCTTTTTCCTGCCGTCCTTCGTGGACAGCGCCGGGGTCGGTTCCGCCGTGTCCCGGGTCTATAAATACGCGAAAGGCCATATCTGCCTCCGAAAGAGGTTTTCATTTCAGTATATGAAGGAAGGGGAGGAAAGTGAATTGAGATGCTCGTCAATATGGGGAATGGCGCGGCAGGAAAAACAAAAAAATTCTGCTTGACAATAACATTATGCAAACGTATAATATTATCTGTAAATATATTTACGCGAATATTCAAGGGAATGATACAAATTTCTGATGGCGCAATGGGGATGAATTCTGGCGGGAAGGGATGAAAAGAAGATGAATAAAAGGGATACTGATAAAAAAAGCAAACGTCTTGGCGATGCGGAACTGGAGATTATGATGGTACTCTGGGACAGCAGTGAGCCGGTGACATCGACGTATAT
>JBJELO010000283.1:0-6023 GCA_051879195.1 Lachnospiraceae bacterium | reverse complement strand
CTGACAGCGAGCCGGGACTGGTGGAAGCCGGCGGGTTTTCAATCTGCAGAATCACTCCCGAGCTGCAGGCCGAGAAAGCAGAACACAGTGATCATGTGTGATGCGCAAGCCGTGCCGGTGTCCCTCCGTTAAAGGGAACAGACTTGTTTGAGTTGGTGGTATAGCGAAGATTGTTATGACTTCGTCCAGTTTGGGCGGAGTCTTTTTTATTCTGTCTATTATGTCACCCGTTTGATTATGCCGCAAGTACGGTAATGGAGGTAAGAAACATGTTGTATCAGAAAGTTTCGACTGATCTGAAATTTGTTGAGAGAGAAAAAGAAGTTCTGAAATTCTGGGATGACAATAAGATTTTCCAGAAGAGTATTGACTCCCGTAAGGAAGGATCGACCTATACGTTTTATGATGGCCCGCCTACAGCCAATGGCAAGCCTCATATCGGTCATGTGGAAACCCGTGTTATCAAGGATATGATTCCCAGATACCATGCCATGAAGGGTGCCATGGTACCGAGAAAGGCCGGCTGGGATACCCATGGTCTTCCGGTTGAACTGGAAGTGGAGAAGATGCTGGGTCTGGATGGTAAGGAGCAGATCGAGGAATACGGTCTGGAGCCTTTCATCAAACACTGTAAGGAAAGTGTGTGGAAATACAAAGGAATGTGGGAGGAATTCTCCGACATCGTTGGTTTCTGGGCAGATATGGAACATCCCTATGTTACCTATGAGAATGATTATATTGAATCCGAATGGTGGTCACTGAAGCAGATCTGGGAAAAAGGCCTGCTGTACAAGGGCTTTAAGATTGTTCCTTACTGCCCCCGCTGCGGTACGCCTCTGTCCAGCCATGAAGTAGCACAGGGCTACAAGCTGGTGAAAGAGCGTTCTGCTGTTGTACGTTTCAAGGTAATCGGCGAGGATGCTTATTTCCTGGCATGGACCACAACTCCCTGGACACTGCCTTCCAACGTGGCTCTCTGCGTGAATCCTTCCGAAACCTACTGCAAAGTAAAGTCTGCTGACGGATATACCTATTATATGGCAGAAGCGCTGCTTGACAAGGTACTGGGGCGTCTGGCAGAAGAAGGAAAGCCTGCATATGAAATTCTGGAGAAATACGTGGGCAAAGATCTGGAATACAAAGAATATGAACCGTTATTCGAGTGTGCTGCAAAGGAAGCTGAAAAGCAGAAGTTAAAAGGACATTACGTAACCTGTGATGATTATGTAACCATGTCGGATGGTACCGGTATCGTTCATATTGCACCTGCTTTCGGTGAAGACGATGCCAATGTGGGCCGTCATTACAATCTGCCTTTTGTACAGATGGTTGACGGCAAGGGCGAGATGACCGAGCAGACAGATTATGCCGGCATGTTTGTAAAAGATGCGGATCCTGTGATCCTGAAAGATCTGGACAAAGCAGGCAAGCTGTTTGACGCACCGAAATTCGAACATGACTATCCGTTCTGCTGGAGATGTGATACCCCTCTGATCTACTATGCAAGGGACAGCTGGTTTATCCGCATGACAGCTGTAAAGGATCAGCTGATCCGCAACAACAATACCATCAACTGGGTTCCCGAATCCATCGGCAAGGGCCGTTTCGGCGACTGGCTGGAGAATGTTCAGGACTGGGGCCTGAGCCGTAACCGTTACTGGGGTACTCCTCTGAATATCTGGGAATGCGAATGCGGTAAGAGACATGCCATCGGCAGTATTGCGGAACTGAAAGAGATGTCCGACAACTGTCCCGATGATATTGAACTGCACCGTCCCTATATCGATGCGGTTACCATCAAGTGTCCCGACTGCGGCAAAGAGATGCATCGTGTACCGGAAGTAATCGACTGCTGGTATGACAGCGGTTCCATGCCGTTTGCACAGCATCATTATCCTTTCGAGAATGAAGATCTGTTCAAGGCACAGTTCCCTGCAGACTTTATTTCCGAAGCTGTTGATCAGACCCGGGGCTGGTTCTACTCTCTGCTTGCAATTTCCACACTGATCTTTGACCGGGCTCCTTTTAAAAATGTTATCGTTATGGGTCATGTTCAGGATAAGGACGGACAGAAGATGTCCAAATCAAAGGGCAATGCGGTAGATCCCATGGAAGCGCTGCAGATGCACGGTGCTGATGCTATCCGCTGGTATTTCTACACGAGCTCCGCTCCCTGGCTGCCCAAGCGTTTCCACGATGCAGCAGTTACGGAAGGCCAGAGAAAGTTCATGGGCACGCTGTGGAATACGTATGCATTCTTTGTACTGTATGCCAATATTGATGAATTTGATGCGTCGAAGTACACTCTGGACTATGATAAACTGTCCGTTATGGATAAGTGGCTGCTGTCCAAGCTGAATCTGGTTGTGAAAGGCGTGGATAATAATCTGGCGGCATATAAGATTCCCGAAGCAGCAAGACTTCTGGAAGAATTTGTGGATGACATGAGCAACTGGTATGTAAGACGAAGCAGAGAACGTTTCTGGGCAAAGGGCATGCCTCAGGATAAGATCAATGCTTATATGACGCTGTATACTGCGCTTGTTACGATCTCCAAAGCAGCAGCTCCCATGATTCCGTTCATGACCGAACAGATTTACAGAAATCTTGTCTGCTCACTGGATAAAGACGCACCGATCAGCGTACATCTGTGCGATTTCCCTGAAGTTCAGGAAGAGTATATCGATACAGAACTGGAAGAATATATGGAGACTGTTCTGAAGGTGGTTGTTATGGGGCGTGCATGCCGTAACGGCGCCAATATCAAGAACAGACAGCCCATCGGACAGATGTTTGTCAAGAGTGAAGTGGTGCTTCCCGAATTCTATCAGTCAATCATTGCAGACGAATTAAATGTGAAGAAAATTGCATTTACCGATGATGTGAGAAGCTTTACTTCCTACAGTTTCAAGCCCCAGATGCGTACTGTAGGTCCGAAGTACGGTAAAATGCTGGGTAAGATCAAAGGTATTCTGGCAGATCTGGACGGCAATAAAGCCATGGATGAACTCAATGAATCCGGGGCACTGAAATTCGATGTGGACGGTACGGAAGTGGTTCTGACGAAGGATGATCTGCTCATTGATACGGCTCAGATTCCCGGATTTGTTTCGGAACAGGATAAGAATATCACGGTTGTACTGGATACCAACCTGACACCGGAGCTGAAGAAGGAAGGTCTGCTCCGCGAAGTGGCAAGCAAGATCCAGACCATGCGTAAGGAAGCAGATTTCCAGCTGACAGATCATATTGTCATTTATGTTGACGGCAATGAGGAGATGGAAGCGCTGCTGACAGAGCATGAAGAAGAAATTAAGAGCTATGTACTGGCGGACAGTGTTGTGACCGGTTCCATGGACGGCTGCAGCAGGGAATGGAATATCAACGGACACAAGGTTACTCTGGGAGTTAAAGTAAACGCATAGACAGAAATGGAGATTTGAATGGAGAAATTAGATAAAAAGACATTTAAAAAGGACATTAAGGACTTTCTGAAGAATTTTTACCGTAAAACCATTGAAGATGCAGATAATCATCAGCTGTTCAATGCGGTTGCCTATGCATTGAAAGAATACATTGTGGAAGACTGGATGGCAACTCACAAGGCATACGATGAGCAGGATGCGAAGATGGTCTATTATCTGTCCATGGAGTTCCTGATGGGACGTGCTCTGGGCAATAATATCATCAATCTGCAGGCTTCCAAAACAGTGAAGGAAGCTCTGGAGGAGCTGGGTCTTGATCTCAATGAGATTGAAGATGCAGAAAGAGATTACGCACTGGGCAACGGCGGTCTGGGCCGTCTGGCTGCCTGCTTCCTGGATTCTCTGGCAACGCTGGGGTATCCGGCATACGGCTGCGGCATCCGTTACAAATACGGTATGTTCAAGCAGGAAATCCGTGACGGATACCAGAAGGAAGTTCCGGATGACTGGCTGAAATACGGCAATCCGTTCGAAATCCGCCGGGATGAATATGCCAAGGAAGTGAAATTCGGCGGTTATGTAACGGTGACAAAGGATGAAAACGGCCGGGATCATTACGGGCTGGAAGGCTATCAGGCAGTCCGCGCTGTTCCCTATGACCTTCCCATCGTGGGCTACGGCAATCACGTGGTCAATACGCTGCGTATCTGGGATGCCGAACCCGTTAAGACATTCAATCTGGAGGATTTTGGCCGCGGTGATTACCGCAAGGCTGTGGAGTGGGAGAATCTGGCTAAAAACATTGTGGAAGTTCTGTATCCCTGTGATGATCATTATGCAGGTAAGGAACTGCGTCTGAAACAGCAGTATTTCTTTATTTCTGCTTCTGTTCAGACCGCAATTAAGAAATATCTGAAGAATCCGAAGCATACGGATCTTCATAAGTTCTATGAAAAAGCCTGCTTCCAGCTGAATGATACCCATCCCACAGTGGCAATTCCGGAGCTGATGCGTATCCTGATGGATGAATATTATTTCACATGGGATGAGGCATGGGACGTAACAACAAAGACCTGCGCATACACCAACCATACGATCATGGCAGAAGCTCTGGAAAAATGGCCTATCGAGCTGTTCTCCCGCCTGCTGCCCCGTATCTACCAGATTGTTGAGGAGATTAACCGTCGTTTCTGCAATCAGATTTGGGCGATGTATCCCGACTGTGCACAGGAAAAGATCAAAAAGATGGCGATTATTTATGACGGCCAGGTTAAGATGGCCAACATGGCAATCGTTGCCGGTTTTTCCGTAAATGGTGTTGCCAGACTTCATACGGAGATTCTGAAGAATCAGGAACTGAAAGATTTCTATGAGATGTTCCCTGAAAAATTCAACAATAAGACGAACGGTATCACACAGCGTCGGTTCCTGCTTCACGGCAATCCGCTGCTGGCTGACTGGGTAACCGAAAAAATAGGAGACGGCTGGATCACTGATCTGTCCCAGATGAAGAAACTGGAGGCATATGCCACAGATCCCAGAAGTAAAGCCGAATTCATGCAGATCAAGTATCTGAACAAGGTCCGTCTGGCAAAATACATCAAGGAACACAACGGAATCGAAGTGAATCCCCGTTCCATCTTTGATGTACAGGTGAAGCGTCTTCACGAATACAAACGCCAGCTGCTGAATATTCTGCATGTAATGTATCTGTACAATCAGCTGAAGAGCAATCCGGAGATGGATTTCTATCCCCGTACCTTTATATTCGGTGCCAAGGCTGCAGCCGGCTATAAGATTGCGAAGCTGACCATCAAGCTGATCAACAGCGTAGCAGATGTGATCAATAATGATAAGAGCATCAACGGCAGGATCAAGGTGGTATTTATTGAAGATTACCGTGTATCCAATGCGGAATGGATCTTTGCTGCATCTGACGTCAGTGAACAGATTTCCACGGCCAGCAAGGAAGCTTCCGGTACCGGCAACATGAAGTTCATGTTAAACGGTGCGCTGACACTGGGAACTATGGATGGTGCCAATGTGGAGATCGTGGAAGAAGTCGGCGGGGAAAATGCCTTTATCTTCGGTATGTCAGCTGATGAAGTTATCAATTATGAGAAAAACGGCGGTTACAATCCTATGGATATCTTCAATAATGATATGGAAATTCGCCGCGTGCTTATGCAGCTGATCAACGGATATTATGCGCCTGATGATCCGGAGCGTTTCCGTGCTTTGTATAATTCTCTGCTGAATACGCTCAGTACATCCAAAGCGGATACCTACTTCATCCTGAAAGATTTCCATGCTTATGCGGATGCACAGCGGAAAGTGGAAGCTGCTTACAGAAACACCGACTGGTGGGCAGAAGCAGCCATCCGCAATGTGGCTAATGTAGGTAAATTCTCATCTGACCGCACGATCCAGGAATATGTGGATGACATCTGGCATCTGGATAAGATTCAGGTTGAGATTTAAAGTTTGTTTTTCCGGGGGCAGGTGATTGGTCCACGGGACGCACAGCGCCAGTGATACGAAGTCCTTCTGCGGGCTGAAAATGCCCGCTTCAGGACTTGTATCGCTGGCGCTGTGCTG
>JBJELO010000282.1:0-6025 GCA_051879195.1 Lachnospiraceae bacterium | reverse complement strand
AGTTATATTTATGCTATAATGACTTATTGCAGTATAATTTAGAATGCAATGATTCTGTTTCTGGTAATCGAGCAGCTTTTTTCCCACGAAAGCGTACGAAACGAGACGAAACAGTGCAATTTAAGGAGGATACACACGATGAGTGTAACAGTTGAAACTTTAGAAAAAAACATGGCAAAGCTGACAATTACTGTATCAGCAGATGAAATCGAAAAAGCTATGCAGGCTGTATATCAGAAGAACAGAAGCAGATACAGCGTGCCCGGTTTCAGAAAAGGCAAAGTGTCCCGTTCTGTACTGGAAAGGATGTACGGTAAGGGCCTCTTTTATGAAGATGCAGTGAATTCCGTAATGCCTGAAGCATACGAAAAAGCAGTTGAGGAAAGCGGACTTGATATCGTTTCCGAACCCGATATCAAGTTTGTTGAAACCGATCCTGAAAAAGATCTGGTATTTACAGCAGAAGTGGCAGTTAAGCCCGAAGTTGTCCTGGGTGAATACAAAGGAGTGGAAGTTCCCAAGGCAGATCTGACTGTAACAGAAGATGATGTTCTGGCTATCATTAAGAAAGAACAGGAAAAGAACGCTGTTAATGTCAATGTGGACGACCGTGCTGTACAGTCCGGAGATATCGCTACCATTGATTTCGAAGGTTTTGTTGACGGTGTAGCTTTTGAAGGCGGTAAAGGTGAAGATTATCCTTTAACAATCGGTTCCAACACTTTCATTCCCGGATTTGAAGATCAGATCATCGGTCATGAGATCGGTACGGAATTTGATGTTAACGTCACATTCCCTGAAGAGTATCAGGCAGAAGAATTAAAGGGCAAAGCAGCCGTATTTAAAGTAACAGTTAAGAAGATCGAAGAAAAACAGCTGCCTGAACTGGATGATGAATTTGCGGCAGAAGTTTCCGAATTTGAAACTCTGGCTGAATATAAAGCACATGTTGAAAAAGCTGAAACAGAGAGAAAAGAAGTTGCTGCAGAGCAGGCTAAGGAAGAAGCTGCTATTCAGAAAGCAGTTGACAATGCACAGATGGATATTCCGGATGCAATGGTAGCAACAGAAGCCAACAACATGATCAGAGAATTTGCAAGCAATCTGGAACGTCAGGGCCTGAAGCTGGATCAGTATCTGGAATACTTTGGTCAGACACAGGACGGCATGAGAGAACAGATGAAGCCCAACGCTTTAAAGAGAATCCAGACAAGACTGGTGCTGGAAGCAATCGCTAAAGCAGAAGCTTTTGAAATCTCAGAAGATGAAATCAATGCTGAGATCAAGTCCATGGCAGAACAGTACCAGATGGAAGAAGATCAGGTTAAGACCATGGTTAACATGGAATACCTGAAAGAAGATATTTCCTATAAGAAAGCAAGTAAGTTATTGGTAGACGAAGCTAAGGAAGTTTAATTGATACTATAAAAGGGGGGTCTTTGGATGCCGGTTATTCCTTACGTAGTTGAAACCACCAGAAATGGTGAAAGATCCAGTGATATTTATTCAAGACTGTTGAAAGAAAGAATCATTTTTCTGGATTCTCAGGTGACAGATGAGTCTGCAAGTATTATTGTGGCACAGCTCCTGTATCTGGAGTCAGAAGATCTTACAAAAGACATCAGTCTGTATATTAACAGCCCGGGCGGCTCTGTTACTGCCGGTATGGCTATTTACGATACGATGCAGTACATCAAGTGTGATGTATCCACAATCTGTATCGGTATGGCTGCCAGCATGGGAGCATTTCTGCTTTCCGGCGGAGCAAAAGGCAAACGTTTTGCACTGCCCAATGCGGAGATCATGATTCACCAGCCTTCCGGCGGAGCACAGGGTCAGGCTACAGATATTAAAATCGTGGCAGATCGTATTATCGAAACACGTAAAAAACTGAATGAAATACTGGCTGCTAATACAGGTCAGCCTCTTTCTGTCATCGAAGTGGATACGGAAAGAGATCATTACATGTCTGCTGAAGAAGCAAAACAGTACGGATTAATCGATGCTGTTCTCGAAAGAAGATAAGATACCGATTCCCGCAAGTTAACGATGCTGCCGGTGGCCGTTACGGCGCCGGCAGGTTTTTGTGGTTGAATTCAGATAGTAGCGGAGCGGGATTCCGCGCGAAAACCGGTATGTAACAGGTGGAAAACTTATTTACCTGCTGTTCTGATTTTATTTATCTGCAACTGTTCGAAGTCTGACTCCGGATAACTGCATTTAGTTCGATTTTTCAATTTAGAAAGCGCGGTGCTATTATGGCAAACAGATATGAAGAGAAGATAAGATGTTCTTTCTGCGGCAAATCGCAGGAAAAAGTGCGAAAGTTATTTGCTTCCGGTTCCCAGAGGGGAATTTACATCTGTAATCAGTGTATTGAAGACTGTGCAGAACTGCTTGACAGCGAATACATGGATTACATGGACGAGAATCATACCATTGAAGGTGGTCTGAATCTTCTGAAACCTAAAGAAATCAAACGTTACCTTGACGATTATGTAATCGGACAGGATGAAGCGAAAAAGGTGCTTGCAGTGTCCGTTTACAATCATTATAAAAGAATCAGTGCTGAACCGTCCGATGATGAAGTCGAGATTCAGAAGAGTAATATTCTGATGCTCGGCCCCACCGGATCAGGCAAGACGTTTCTTGCCCAGACACTGGCAAAACTGCTTAACGTTCCGTTCGCAATTGCCGATGCAACGACTTTGACCGAAGCCGGCTATGTGGGCGAGGATGTTGAGAATATTCTGCTGAAACTGATTCAGGCAGCTGATTATGATATCAGCAGAGCGGAGTATGGAATCGTTTATATCGATGAGATTGACAAGATTACGAAAAAATCGGAGAACGTATCCATTACCCGTGATGTGTCCGGTGAGGGCGTACAGCAGGCTTTACTGAAGATTCTGGAGGGGACAGTGGCAAGTGTTCCTCCTCAGGGCGGCAGAAAACATCCTCATCAGGATATGTACCAGATCGATACCACCAATATTCTGTTTATCTGCGGTGGTGCATTTGATGGTCTGGACAAGATCATTGAGAATCGTATGGGAAGCAATTCCATCGGTTTCAATGCGGAGGTTCATGAGAAGAATAACGCTGATTCCATTCAGCTGCTGAAAGAAGTGCTTCCTCAGGATCTGACCAAATTCGGGCTGATTCCGGAGTTTGTTGGCCGTGTTCCTGTAGTGGTGGCGCTGGATCTGCTGGATCGGGAAGCACTGAAGAAAATCCTGACGGAGCCGAAAAATGCAATCACAAAGCAGTATAAAAAGCTGTTTGAAATGGATGGCGTGGCTCTGGAATTTGATCCGGATGCAATCGAGGAGATTGCAGTTCGTTCTCAGGAACGGAAAACGGGTGCAAGAGGTTTGCGTGCAATTATGGAAAAAGTCATGCAGGATGTTATGTATGAGATTCCGTCGGATGATAATATCGGAAGATGCCGCATTACCAGAGAAGTTGTAGAAGGAAAGGGAGAACCGGAGCTTACTTACCGTACGGATGAAGTAACCATGGGTTCCGGCTCTACAAGCGCATAAACATGAGAGAAGGGGGAATAGCATGAAAGTCCCTGTTATTGCATTAAGAGGTCTGACAGTCCTCCCGGGTATGGTTGTTCATTTTGATGCCAGCCGACAGATGTCGATCGAGGCTGCGCAGAAAGCCATGGCTTCGGGACAGAAAGTTCTTCTGGTTCTTCAGAAGGATATTACTGTTGAAAATCCGGGTTTTGAAGATCTTTATACGATGGGAACACTTGCCCGCGTAAAACAGCTCATCAAGATGCAGGGGAATGTTCTGCGCATCATGGTAGAAGGCCTTGAGCGTGTAGAACTGATGAGCCTGGATACAGACGGAGATTATCTGACCGGTGAGATGGAGTTCAGACCGAGGGGTGATATTAACAGAGAATTGGATTACAATCAGCAGGAAGCGATGCTGCGCATCCTGAAAGATGATCTGGAAAAGTACGGTGCGGACAGCTCATTGGGAAAGCAGGCGATTCCCCATTTGCTTGAATGCAGAACTCTGAAGGATTTACTGAAACAGGTTGTTATCACGTTTCCGTTTACTGTTGAAGCAAGGCAGCAGATTCTGGAGATTTCGGGATATGAGGATCTGTATATGTTTATTCTGAAACTGATTCGGGAAGAGACAGTGATCAATCAGATCAAAAAAGAGTTTCAGATGAAAGTGAAGGAACATATCGATAAATCACAGAAGGAGTACATTCTGCGCGAGCAGATGAAGGTCATCCGCGAAGAACTGGGAGAAGATGTCAATAATTCTGATGATGCGGATGAGTATGCCAGACGTGCTGCAAAGCTGAAAGCACCCAAAGAAGTAAAAGATGTGCTTACCAAGGAAATCAACCGTTTTCGACTGATTCCCAACGGAAGTCAGGAAGGGACTGTTTCACGTAACTATATAGAAGCGCTTCTTGATCTGCCCTGGAATAAGGTAAGCCGTGATAATAATGATACTCTGCGTGCGCGCAGGATTCTGGATGAAGACCATTACGGTATGGAAGAAATCAAAAAGCGCGTGGTGGAATATCTGGCTGTTCGGGCTGTGACAAAGAAAGGTGATGCTCCTATCATCTGTCTGGCAGGACCGCCCGGAACCGGTAAGACATCCATCGCCCGTTCCGTTGCCCGCGCACTGAATAAAAAGTACGTCCGCGTATGTCTGGGCGGTGTTCGTGATGAAGCAGAGATCCGCGGCCACCGCAGAACCTATATCGGTTCCATGCCCGGACGGATTGCGGAGGCGCTGAAGCAGGCGGGAACCTCCAATCCGCTGATTCTGCTGGACGAAATCGACAAGGTCAGCAGTGATTACAAGGGAGATACTTCTGCGGCTCTGCTGGAAGTTCTCGACAGCGAACAGAACAGCCATTTCAGAGACCATTTTATCGAGGTACCTATCGATCTTTCTCAGGTGCTGTTTATAGCGACGGCCAATGATCCGTCCAGCATTCCCAGACCGCTGTATGACCGTATGGAAGTCATTGAAGTAAGCAGTTATACGGAGAATGAGAAGTATCATATCGCTACAGAGCATCTGATTAAAAAGCAGATGGAGAAAAACGGCCTGAAAGAAGGTCAGCTGGTGATTTCCGATGAAGCTCTGAAGAAGATTGTTCATAATTATACAAGAGAAGCGGGAGTTCGTAATCTGGAGCGCCGTATTGCAGATATCTGCCGCAAAGCGGTATGTGAGATTCTGGAAGAAGGCAAGTCCTGCGTAACTGTGGACGAACAGGATCTGAATCATTATCTTGGACTGGAAAAAGTTAATTTTGAATCGGTTAACGAGGAAGATGAAGTCGGTATTGTCCGTGGGCTGGCCTGGACCAGTGTGGGCGGAGATACACTTCAGATTGAGGTTAATATGATTCCGGGCAGCGGTAAACTGCAGCTGACCGGTCAGCTGGGAGATGTCATGAAGGAATCTGCCCAGATTGCACTGACCTATGTGAAGTCTGTGGCTGGGGAGTACGGTATCAGCAAGGAATATTTTGATGAACACGATATTCATGTACATATTCCCGAAGGCGCAGTTCCCAAGGATGGCCCCAGTGCCGGAATCACCATGACGACGGCGATTCTCTCCGCAGTAACGGGCCGAAAGGTACATGCGGATCTGGCTATGACCGGAGAAGTAACCCTGAGAGGACGTGTCCTTCCTATCGGCGGTCTGAAGGAGAAGCTTCTGGCAGCCAAGATGGCGGGCATCCACAACGTTCTTGTACCTGTGAAAAACACACCCAATGTGGGAGAACTGGCAAGTGAGATTACAGATGGACTCAATATTACCTATGTGGGGAATATGAATGAAGTTATCGACAATGCATTTGTAACGCAGTAAGAAGGGCAGAGCTTGGGATATCTGTGGTTCATAGAGATGAATATGCGGGAACGTCCGAACAGTTTTGAGATACTTTCGGACGTTCCTTTTTGGATTATTCCACCCATTCAATCGTTCCGCATCCGATTTTCTCACCGGCATTTCCGGC
>JBJELO010000281.1:21629-25526 GCA_051879195.1 Lachnospiraceae bacterium | reverse complement strand
ATACGTGGTATATAGTTTTCTTTATTCATGAAATCTCCTCCTGAAAGTATTATAGACCAAATTGATAGATTTTACAATTCAAACCCGATAGATTTTGGAAAAATAACCCGATATATTTTAGAAATACAACCCGATATATTTTAGAAATACAACCCGATATATTTTTGGAATGCAACCTGATAAATTTTATAATATCAACCTGATGGATTTTACAATACCAACCCGATAGATTCCGGATTTTTTCAAAGTATGACCGGCATGGTCATCTTTACACAATTTTAATGTCAGAACGGAAATTCTAACACACATTTCACGGGAATCATGGAATACTTAAAGTAGAAGTAACACCGGAAAAAATCGGACGGAGGTGATCCCATGAAAGTGATTTTTTTAGTTGTATCGGTAATAGCTGTACTGGTGTACGGTGATTCTGTTATGAAAAAGGTTGATGCATTTCTGGAGAAAAATCAGGTGGCGATCAGCCGGGAAGATACGGAACATAAATGATAACTATAAAGAAATCTGAACAGTAATACAACGAGGGGCTGGCCTGGAAAGGGTCAGCTTTTTTATTGTATAAAATGGATTTCCGTGATAATATCTGAATTAGAAAGACGGGAGGCGCGTATTATGGATGAACATATTCTGGTCTGCCTTTCTTCAGCTCCGTCCAATGAGAAGATTATCCGTACGGCGGCGCGGATGGCAAAGGCTTTTGACTGTCAGTTTACGGCTCTTTTTGTGGAGACGCCGGATTTTCATGCCCAGACGCCGGAGAATAAAAGGCGCCTGCAGGAAAACAGCAGTCTGGCGGAGCGTCTCGGTGCCCATATTGAGACAGCTTACGGAGAGGATGTGCCGTATCAGATTTCTGAATATGCCCGGCTGTCGGGGGTTACTTCCATCGTTTTGGGCAGCAGCGTGGTAACAAGGAAGCATTTTCTGCGTAAGCCCACATTGACGGAACAGCTGATTGCCTATGCACCGGGAATCGATATCCATATCATACCGGATTACAATACAGACGTGAATTACCGGGCGCGGAAAATAAGAACGAATCAGAGGTCTGATATCCTGAGAAATGTGGTAAAAAGTGTAGGTGTGTTTCTGGGGGCTACGGGCCTCAGCCTGCTTTTTTATAATCTGGGATTTACCAATGCCAATATTATCATGGTATATATTCTGGGGGTGCTGCTGACTTCCGTGGTTACGTCACAACAGATCTACAGTCTGATTTCCTCTGTGGCCAGTGTATTTGTTTTCAATTATCTGTTTACCACGCCGCGTTTTACACTGACTGCCTACGAAACGGGATACCCGGTCACATTTGTGGTTATGTTTCTGACTGCATTTATTACGGGGACATTTGCCATGCGGTACAAGGAGCAGGCAAGACAGTCGGCCAAAATCGCCTATCGGACCAAGATTCTTTTCGATACAGACCAGCTCCTTTCCAAAGCGAAAAATAAGGATGAGATTCTGAATGCGGCGGCGGAACAGATTGTCAAGCTGCTGAGGCGGAATGTGGTGATTTTTGAAGTGAACAAGGGTGAGCCGGTGGGTCCTTATCTGTTTCGGAGCAGTACAGAAGAGAGAAATACGGATACCGGCAGCGGCAGGCATTATGATCTTCAGAAAGAACTGCCCACTGTAAAATGGGTGGTGGAGCATAATCATTCTGCCGGTGCCACCACTGATACCCTGCCGGATTCCCGCTATCTGTATCTGGCACTGCGTGTCAATGAACGGATCTACGGTGTAGTAGGTATTGAGGCGGAGAATAATCCGCTGGATGCGTCGGATCACGGCATACTGCTTTCCATTCTGGGGGAGTGTGCTCTGGCTCTGGAAAATGAGAAGAATGCCCGGGAGAAAGAGGCGGCCATGGTAATGGCGGAAAATGAACGCCTGCGGGCGAATCTGCTGCGGACGATTTCCCATGATCTGCGGACGCCGCTGACGACCATTTCCGGCAATGCCAGCAACCTGTTGAGCAACGGCAGCAGTTTTGATGAGGAGACAAAACAGCAGATATATTCTGATATATACGATGATTCCATGTGGCTCATTAATCTGGTGGAAAATCTGCTGTCAGCCACACGGATCGAGGAAGGGCGCATGACACTTCGCACTACCACGGAACTGCTCAGCGATATTGTGGAGGAAGCCATGTATCATATCAGCCGCAAGGCTGCAGGGCATCAGCTTTCGGTTGAATACGAGGACGATCTGCTGCTGGTCAGAGCAGACGCCAGACTGGTGGTACAGGTGATCACCAATATTGTGGACAATGCGGTGAAATATACGCCGCCCGGGTCCTTCATACGGATTACCACCCGGAGAATTGAGACTACCGGAGAATACAGAAAGCCAGGAAAGCCGGATAGAACGAATGCCATGGCGGAGATTCGCATTGCCGATAACGGCGGTGGGATTTCCGATGAAGAGAAAATGAGAATATTTGATAAATTTTACTGCGGAGCAAACAGGATTGCGGATAACCGCCGCAGTCTGGGGCTGGGACTGTATCTTTGCAGGGCCATTGTGGAGGCACACGGAGGCACCATCCACGTGACGGATAATCAGCCCCGGGGAGCTGTATTCAGCTTTACACTTCCGCTGGAGGAGGTTACACTGCATGAGCAAAATAATGATACTTGTGGTTGAAGATGATGCGCCTGTGCGCAATCTGATCACGACCACATTAAAGGCACATGATTATCGCTATATAACGGCAGCTACCGGTGAGGGCGCGGTGATGGAGACAGCGTCCCATAATCCCGATGTGATTTTTCTCGATCTGGGACTGCCGGACATTGACGGGGTGGAGGTAATCCGGCGGATCCGTACATGGTCCAATATTCCTATTATTGTAATCAGCGCGAGAAGTGAGGATACAGATAAAATCGATGCTCTTGATGCGGGGGCCGACGATTATCTGACAAAGCCCTTTTCTGTGGAAGAACTGCTGGCAAGACTGCGGGTTACCCAGCGCCGTCTGGCGCTGATGCAGAATAACAATGCGCAGCAGGCCATGTTCATCAACGGCCAGCTGCGCATCGATTATGCGGCAGGGTGCGCATTTCTGGGGGAGGAGGAGCTTCACCTCACACCCATTGAGTACAAGCTTCTGTGCCTGCTGGCCCGCAACACGGGCAAGGTGCTGACTCACAAATTCATCACCCAGAGCATCTGGGGCAGCAGCTGGGAAAATGACGTGGCATCCCTGCGGGTATTTATGGCGACGCTGCGCAAAAAACTGGAAAGCAGACCGGATTCACCGCAGTATATTCAGACTCATATCGGTATCGGATACCGGATGCTGAAGATTGAATGATTGAGAACTGCGTTTTTCACCGAATCTTTTCACAACCGGTTCGGAAACTTTCCGGTTCCAGAAGCTGATAAGCGGGCCGGTAAAAAGCATGAGAATGATCGTTGCAATACCAAGCGGTCCTCCGAAGATGAACGCAACTGTCGCTGCGGCTGTGTCGCTGATGATCCTCTGAACGGCGTAGGGGATGCGGGGGAAACGCTCTGAGGTGTACAGCGTCAGCGCGTCGAAGGGAGCGGTTCCCAGATCAGCTGTCATGTACAGAGAACAGCCCAGAGTTGTGATCAGAATACCGACAATCAGCGTTGCGATCCTTGCCGGAAAAGGCATTGCCAGATTTTCGGGTCTGGCAATATGCATCAGACGGCAGAAGATTTTCAGGATATTTTCAATCAGCATTCCCAGCAGAAACATATTGAAAACAGCACCGATGTGGATGAAGTGCAGGTTTTTCCGGTCGGCAAGTATCAATATGGCAAATAAAGCGATATTGAAAAGCCCCTGGTAAAGAGCCAGGGACATTCCAATGGTTTCGCTTACGCCGGTATTCATGCTGGTAAACG
>JBJELO010000281.1:0-21529 GCA_051879195.1 Lachnospiraceae bacterium | reverse complement strand
AGAGCCAGGGACATTCCAATGGTTTCGCTTACGCCGGTATTCATGCTGGTAAACGGGTCTGTTCCGCAGTGTGAAATACGGCAGATGGAGATACCGAATGCCAGTATGATTACTCCAATCAGAGAAATCAGAGCAAGACGAAAGGGAAACCTGTTTTTCATAATTCCTCCCCGTTGGTTTCGATGACGTGTTTGTACCAGTCAAAGGATTTTTTCTTATACCGTGCGCCGTCTCCGGTGCCGTCATCATTTTTATCCACGTAGATGAATCCGTAGCGTTTTTTCAGTTCTCCGGTGGTGAAGGAAACCAGATCGATGCATCCCCAGGGGGTGTATCCCATCAGGTCAACGCCATCGTAGAGAACTGCTTTTTTCATTTCTTCAATGTGAGCTTTCAGATAATCGATACGGTAGCTGTCATCACAGGTCGTATCTTCATTCAGCACATCGATGGCGCCGAAACCGTTTTCCACGATAAACAGCGGGATTTCATAGCGTTCATACAGAACGTTCAGCGCGTAGCGCAGACCCACAGGGTCGATCTGCCAGCCCCAGTCACTGGCTTTTACATAAGGGTTCTTCACGGAATGAGGGTTGCTTCCGTCAGTGCTTTCGGAGGTATCATTGCAGACATCGGCTTTTACCACGTTGGTCATGTAATAGCTGAATCCCAGATAATCCACTTTGCCTTCTGCCAGAATCTCCAGATCGCCGGGTTCCATCTGAATGTGATAGCCTTCCCGTTCCCATTCCTTCAGCGTGTAGGCGGGATAATGGCCGCGCACATGAGTATCTGCAAAATGAAACCGTTCATGCATGCATTCGTTTGCCAGCATCATGTCATCGGGATTACAGGAATAAGGATAGAACGGTACGAAAGAGCACATGCAGCCGATCTGCATATCGGGGTTGATTTCATGGCCTTTTTTCACAACAAGAGCGCTGGCAACCAGTTCGTTGTGAGCCACCTGATACATGGCTTCCTTTTTATTTTCAAATTCGGAAAAGCGCACGCCGGAATTGGTCCATCCGAAGATATCGTTGTCGGTATTGCTCTGGTTGTTGATTTCGTTGAAAGTCATCCAGTACTTAACCTTGTTTTTATAGCGTTCCATAACGGTAACGGCGTAGTGAACGAAGAAATCAACGACTTTGCGGTTCATCCATCCGCCGTATTCCCTGGCCAGATGCCAGGGCATTTCGAAATGGCTTAAGGTGATAACCGGTTCAATGTTGTATTTCAGCAGTTCATCGAACAGATCGTCATAGAATTTCAGACCTTCCTCATTGGGTTCTGTTTCGTCGCCATTGGGGAAAATACGGGTCCATGCGATGCTGGTGCGGAAGCATTTGAAGCCCATTTCTGCAAACAGGGCGATGTCTTTTTTGTAATTTCCGTAAAAATCGATGGCTTCATGATTGGGATAATATTCGCCGGGGATCACACCGTCGGTGATTCTTCTGGCAACACCGTTGGCACCGCCGGTCAGTACATCGGATACGCTGGGGCCTTTGCCGCCTTTATTCCAGCCGCCTTCCAGCTGATGGGCAGCAACCGCGCCGCCCCATAAAAAGTTTTCCGGTAATTTGTTCTGAGACATGATAAATCCTCCATAAACGGACAGCTGAATAACCAGACGGGCTATTCAGCTGTGAAATCGGGTAAATTGGGTAAATCGGGTAATTGACAGCAGTCCGGTTTCTGACTGGCTGCTGTTTATCTGTTACGTTATTTTACAATGATCATCTCGTCGCCGTGGTTTACACTGCCTTCTGCGCAGATGGCGATATCAGAGAAATCGTCGGAGTTTGTGATGATCACGGGTGTGGTCAGAGGGCAGCCGGCAGCTTTGATTGCTTCCGCATCAAATTCCAGCAGCAGATCGCCTGCTTTTACTTTGGAACCAACAGAGGTTTTTACAGTAAAAGGAGCGCCGTTTAATTTAACGGTATCGATACCAACATGAATCAGCAGCTCCATGCCGTCTTCTGTTGTCAGACCAATGGCATGTTTTGTATCAAAAATACTTTCTACAGTTGCATCTACGGGAGCATATACCTTATTGTCAGCGGGTTCTACGGCAGCACCGCCTCCCAGAGCACCTGAGGAAAATACTTCGTCAGCAACTTCTGACAGAGGGATTACCTTGCCTGTCATGGGCGCTTTTACGGAAACAGGAGCGGCATCCTTTGCGGGAGCAGCTTCAATACCGGAAACAGCTTTTGTATCAGAAACAGGAGTTTCAGCGTCAGCAGCTGCAGCGGAAACCGGATCTTCAAAACCAACGATCTGAACCAGTACGATGGCGCCGATAATGGAAACAGCAGCACCGATCAGCTCACCGGTGAAGGCCATGGGGAATACCTGAGCGGTGGAATCAACAGGGTAAAGAGCATTTACAACAGTCAGTACACCGGGCAGACCTGCGTATGTATAATATACAGCGTGGAAAAGGCTTGCTGTTACAGCACCGGCAGCACCTGCGATACAGCCGCAGATGAAAGGTTTTTTCAGTCTCAGGGTTACACCGTAGATAGCGGGTTCTGTGATACCGAAGATACCGGTGATACCTGCGGACAGGGCAACGCCCTTGAACTCTTTGTTTCTGGATTTCAGGAATACACCGAAGGCAGCAGCCATCTGAGCCATAACGGCCATGGTCTGATAAGCCTGGAAGGTATCAAATCCCTGATTTGCAAAGTTGGCAAGAACGACGGGAGTAATACCCCAGTGAACACCGAAGATAACGATAACCTGCCATACACCGCCGATGACTGCAGCTGCCAGAGCCGGTGCAAAGTTGTAGATAGCGTTGTAACCGTTTGCGATGCCGTTTGCCAGTAAAGTGGAAAGGGGTCCGATCAGCAGAACCGTCAGGGGAACCATGACGATCAGGCAGATGAAAGGTGTGAACAGTGCTTTCAGTGCATCGGGAAGTTTTTTGTGTACGAAGCGTTCCAGATAGGAGAGAATCCATACCAGGAACAGAGGCGGCAGAACGGAAGAAGTATAAGTTGTTTCGGAAAGCTTGAAGAACAGGAACTTGATGGTTTCTCCGTCTGCAACACGGCCGGCCAGTGCCGACAGGTCAGGGTTTACCAGCGCACAGCAGCATACCAGCGCGATAAATGTATTGCATTTAAAATGTTTGGAAGCGGTTACTGCGATGAAGATGGGCAGGAATGTAAAAGGGGTCCATGACATCATGCTTAACAGGGAATAGGTTCCCGTAGCTGCAAAATCAGGAGCAAACATGGTGATAATGATCAGTACACCCTGTAAAATACCGGCAGCAGCCAGAATATAGATGAAAGGTGCAAATACAGCGGACATGGTTGCGATGACGCGGTTTAAAACGCTCTGCTTCTGTTCGGGCATGTCACTCTGTTTTTCATCCAGATGAAGTTCCTTTGAAACAACTTCAAATACATCACCTACATGGGTTCCGATTACGACCTGGAACTGACCGCCGTTTTCAACAACGGTAATGACGCCGGTCATGGATGCAATCTTATCATGAGCATCCGCGGGGGTTTCTTTCAGTACAAGGCGAAGTCTGGTAGCACAGCGTGCTGCATTAACAATGTTGTCTTCGCCGCCTACAGCAACGATAATGTCTTTGGCGAGCTTTGTATAGTCTCTTACCTGAGCCATATTTGTTTTCCTCTCTTTCTTGAATTTCTTGAATGTATCTTTGGGTTGTCAGGGGAGATTGGACAATCTGCATTCGGGGTAAACGCTTTTTTCTGATAGATTTTTTCGGTTTGTCCCGGCTTTGCGTTTCCTGATGGGTACACTATATGCAATATTACCGTAAAATGCAATAGCTGGGGCCTGAACTGGTTGCATGTTTCACAACTTCTCTCAGAAAATAAAAAAACCATGAAACGATGTTTCATGGCTTGAAAAATATGAATAGTTACAGCGTGTCCAGCAGTGACCACAGCTGTCTGGCGCCGATCTCGTCGTATTCGTGATGCAGCTTGTAATTGTCGTGATATTCTCCGGCAAATGCCATGCAGAAAAGGATATCCAGCAGGTATTTGACCGAGGTGGAGAACATGACGGAGGAGAATTCGTAGAGAGGGTTGTCGTCTTCTCCGTAGGCGTACAGCACTTCTCCGGCTTCTCTGGCCATGATGGAATCCCTGGGATTGGTTATGAGGATTATACGGGATTTTGTGCGCTTCAGTGTACGCAGAATTTCCAGAAGACGGGCATTTCTTCCGGTGTGGCTGATAATGATGGCCAGATGTTTGTCGTGGTGCCTGAGAGCATGAAGCTCCTGCAGGTTGGTGGCAGAGTAGACATGCGCGATCTTGTTGCAGTAATAAAGGTTGTTGCAGCCGTACTGGGCCAGATAGATGTTCAGGTCATAGGCGTAAAAATCGATGTATTCCGCCTCATTCAGCCACCGGCCGAGATGGGCCATCTGTTCCAGATTGATGTCTTTTCGTGTCTGGTCGAGAGCACGCTGATTGATCTGCGTGATTTTGGAGATGGCAGAAACGGCAGTTTCCTGCTGGGAAATGGCCAGCTTGTCCTCCACGGAATCCAGATCGGTCAGTTTCAGTTCACCGAAAAAGCGGATCTTGAAATCGGAATAGCTGTTGCAGCTCATCTTTTTGCAGAAACGGCTGATGGAAGCGGCGCTGGAAAAGGTGGCCTCACCCAGCTGTTTTGCTGACATGTTTTTAATCTTTTCCGGGTTGTTCAATATGTAGTCACGGATATTTTCTTCACGTTCTGTAAAATTTTTACCTTTTTTTAAATCGGAAATCAGTCCCATAGAATCCTCCCCTGTGCAGGCAGTCAGAAAAACAATGAATCAGAGAAATAATGATTTTATTGTACCACAGGGAATGGGTAGAGGGAAGCAGGTAACAGGGTAATCAAAGGCGAAAAAAATCAAAGATCTGATTTAGTCAATTACGATTTACTAAAGTATAAATAAGTAAATCGTAATTGACTAAAATAAGAAGAGTCGGTATGTGGAAACTGCTGCTGGATGGAAAATCCCCTGTGGAATTTTCTGAACTGGGGCGCTGGTGGGGAACGGATCCGTCCACCCGCAGCCAGACTGAGATTGATATCATGGGAGAGCAGGATAAAGATACTGCGTTATCAGGATATTCTGGATGATATGATTTCCTGATACAGATGAATCTGCTTATTTGTGTGGAGTTTCCTGGGATTTCAGTGCGTTGTAATATTCAATATAAAAATTGCAGAACAGGGGATTTTCTTCAAACTGAATCCATGATCTCAGGTTTGTCATAATTCCCTGTATGATCCATTTGGGCATGATGCTCCTCCTTAAAGTTGATGAAAAATCGGCTGCATGTTCTGGAAAGTGCAGAAGGAAGTGAAGCCGATTTGTTTTAATTTTTCAGATACCTCTTTCATGTGAGCGGCAAGGTGTTCCGGTTTATGCGTATCGCTTCCTATGGTGATGATTGTTCCGCCAAGTTCTTTGTAAAGTCTCAGGATATCTTTCGACGGCGTCAAATCGGAAAGTCCGTAGCGGAAACTGGAAGTATTTACCTCAATGCCCTTCCCGTCGTTGATGGCCTGCTGCAGGATTGCTGCAACCATATCCCTGATTTTTTCGAAGGGATAGATGCCTGCCGGGTCGTAGCGGGTGATCATATCCAGATGTCCCAGTACACTGTAGTCTTTGTATTTGCGGATTACATGAAGGATTTCTTTGTAGTATTTCAGGTTGTACTCCTCCTGTGTTTTACCTTTCTGGAAATCCTGCGTCCAGAATTCTTTATTTTCCACCTGATGACAGGACATGATAATGAAATCAAAGGGCCAGGAAGAAAAAAGCTTCCGGTATTGGGGAATGGTATGTACCTGCATGCCGAATTCCATACCTTCCCGTATGATGATTTTTCCTGCGTATTTTTTTCGCAGCCGGTTGATTTCCGCGTGATAGGCAGGGTATTTTACATTCATAACAGGGAGACCGGCTTTTTCCTCCGGGTGATATGTATCAGACAGGTCTTTCCAGTCTTCTTTAATTCCGTAATCAACGTGGTCGGTGAAACAGATTTCTGAAAGTCCTTTATCAATTGCGTCCTGAACAAGTTGTTCCATGGGATAATCGGAATCATCGCTGTAATAGGTATGCAGGTGATAATCTGCGTACATGAATTGTTCTCTCCTTTCCGGAGAAAGCATTTTGTTGACGCTCTCTCCTTTGCATGGTATTATGGCATCAGACTTATTTGATACTGTTGCTGTTAATTATATTTCGGAAAAACAGACTTATCTATACAGATATTCCATAAAACTATAACAATATTTCAGAAAGAGAAAAATATGCAGGTAGAACTCAGCAATAAAAATGACAGATCGGAAAATGTTTGTTATAACATACCGGAGTTTCCGGTGTATGTGCGCCGCGGGGTACTGTCTTCCTACCCGAATTTCAGTGCAATCAGCCACTGGCACGATGATGTGGAGTTTATTCTGGTGGAATCGGGGAACATGGATTATAACATTAACGGTAAAACTGTTAGGATTAAAGAGGGAGAAGGGATTTTTGTCAACAGCAGGCAGCTTCATTACGGATTTTCAAAAGATTTCGGAGAATGCATTTTTATCTGTATACTGGTCCATCCGGTGCTGCTGTGTGCATCAGCTTATATCGAGCAGAAATACGTTGAGCCGGTTCTGGAACACAAAAACATGTCTTATCTGGTGCTGCACCCTGATAAAGAGTATGAAAAAGAAATTCTGAAGATAATAGGGGAAATTGATCGGTGCTGCAGCGGAGAACTGTTTGCAATTACAGCACAGAGGCTGTTTCTGAGCATATGGGAAAAACTGTTCCTCCTATCAGGACATGTGGAAGAAAAGACGGTGGCTGGAAATCAGCAGCTTTCCATATTGAAAGACATGCTTCGCTTTATCTATCAGAATTATGACCGGAAAATCTCTCTTGACCAGATCTGTCAGGCAGGAAAGGTGGGGAAAACAACCTGCTGTGCTGTTTTTCGCAGGTATACCAATGAAACTCCTGTTTCGTATCTGACCGGTTACCGGCTGAAAAAGGCAATCAGGCTGCTGGAAACGACTGATAAAACGGTTTCTGAAATCTGTTTTGAGACCGGCTTTTCCGGTGCCAGTTATTTTACAGAAACATTTCACAGATTCTGCGGCTGTACTCCTACGGAATACCGTATTTCAGCGGCTTACAGGAAAGAAAAAGGAAAGGCGTAAATGTGGTATCTGCGAATAAAAATACACAAAAAATGTATAAAAATGCTTTGCTGTATTGACAATCTGTTCTTTGAGTGATAGTCTGTGATTATCTGATTTACAGCCCCTGTTACGGCGCGTTTTGAAGATGCGGCGCTTGGTTCAGGGGCTGTAACTGACTGATTGCACAGAGTCGGGGTGTGATTAAGCAGGTCGGCTCGGGGCAGTTGCGTTATTTTATTATAATGTATAATGGAGAGAAGGAGAATTGCTATGAAGCGAAAAAGTGGATATCCGGCTGGTAAGAGTTCTGCCGGAAAGCGTTTCCTGGCGCTGTTTGTGCTGATGACCCTGCTTCTGGTGATGGCACTTTCGGGATGCGGTAAAAAGGTGGAGGCGTCCTTTGTGAAGAGTGCAGATGATCTGGGCACGGCAAAGATCGGCGTACAGCTTGGTACAACAGGCGATATATATGCTTCCGATTACGAAGAAGAAGGAGCAACCATCGTAAAATACGGAAAAGGAACCGATGCGATTCAGGCTCTGAAGCAGGGCAAGGTGGACTGCGTGATCATTGACGAGCAGCCTGCCAGGGCGTATATTTCAGGAAGCCCGAGTCTGTCCATTCTGGACGAGGAATTCGTGGTGGAAGAGTATGCCATCTGTATTTCCAAGGAGAATACGGAGCTGAAAGAGAAGATCAATGCCGCTCTGGCTGAGATTAAAGAAAATGGAACGATGGATAAGATCATCAGCAATTATATCGGTGATTCCACACAGGGCAAATACCCTTATGAATCTCCTGAGGATGTGGATCGTTCCAACGGTGTTCTGAATATGGCGACCAATGCGGAGTTTAAACCATATGAATACATCGAGAATAATGAAATTACAGGTATTGATGTGGATATGGCACAGGCAATCTGTGATGTGCTGGGTATGGAACTGAAGATTACCGATATGAAATTCGATTCCATCATCAGTGCGGTTCAGTCAGGCAAGGCCGATGTGGGTGTTGCGGGTATGACTGTTACCGAGGATCGTCTGAAGAGTATTGATTTTACGGATTCCTATACGACAGCCACACAGGTTATCGTGGTGCGCAACGGCAAGAGCGATACCATTGCTGATTTAAAAGCAAAGTTTTACAACAACTTTATAAAGGACAGCAGATGGCAGTATCTGACCTACGGTCTCGGAACGACTCTGCTGATCAGTTTCTTTGCAGTTATCATCGGTATTGTTCTGGGCTTCCTGATTGCCATCGGCCGCAGCACCTGTGATATGACCGGCAAAGCGAAGCCATTGAATATGATTCTGAAGGCTTATCTGACGGTGATTCGCGGTACGCCTGCCATGATTCAGCTGCTGATCATCTATTATGTTGTATTTGCGTCAAGCGATATCAATCCGGTTGTGGTGGCTTCCGTTGCATTCGGTCTCAACTCGGCTGCCTATATTGCGGAAATTGTCCGCGGCGGCATCATGTCTATCGATGTGGGGCAGTTTGAAGCCGGACGGAGCCTTGGTTTTAACTATACACAGACCATGCGTTATTTCATTATGCCTCAGGCATTTAAAAATGTACTGCCGGCTCTTGGCAACGAATTTATCGTACTGCTGAAGGAGACATCCATTTCCGGTTACATAGGTATCAGGGACCTGACCCGCGGCGGCGATATTATCCGAAGCAATACCTATGATGCTTTCCTGCCGTTGATTGCAGTAGCGGTTATTTATCTGATCATTGTGGTCGGTCTGTCATCTCTGGTGAGCAGACTGGAGCAGAAACTGAAAACGGATGGAAGATAGGGAGGCGCTGAAATGGAAAAAAGTAATGAAGTTATGATTCGTGTGGAAGGTCTGAAAAAGTCATTCGGCAATCTGATGGTACTGGACGGAATTGACACGGAGATTCGCAGAGGGGAAGTACTGGTTCTGCTGGGCCCCTCCGGCTGCGGTAAATCCACTTTTCTGCGCTGCCTGAATCTGCTGGAGGAACCCACGGGCGGTAAGATTTTCCTGGATGATGTGGAACTGACCAGCCCGAAGACAGATATCAATAAACAGAGACAGAAGATGATGATGGTATTCCAGCATTTCAATCTGTTCCCGCACAAGACGATTCTGGAAAATCTGACCATCGGACCGGTGAAACTGCTGAAACAGAGTCAGCAGGAGGCTGATGCAAAAGCCATGGATCTGCTGAGCCGTGTCGGCCTGCAGGATAAAGCATCTGCTTATCCGTCACAGCTTTCCGGCGGTCAGAAGCAGCGTGTAGCCATCTGCCGCGCGCTGGCCATGGACCCGGAGGTCATCCTGTTTGATGAACCTACTTCCGCCCTGGACCCCGAAATGGTAGGCGAAGTACTGGACGTAATGAAGGAACTGGCCCACAGCGGCATCACCATGATCTGCGTAACCCACGAGATGGGATTTGCCAGAGAAGTAGCCAGCCGCATCATGTTCCTGGACAACGGCGTCATCGCCGAAGAAGGCACACCCGCCGAAATCTTCGGAAACCCGAAAAACCCCAGACTCAGAGACTTCCTCTCGAAAGTACTGTAGAGTACTGTCCGGGAAACGGAGCAGGGGAAATCCGGTTATAGAATGCCCGGGCTACTGAAACAGTGAAATTTTGCCTCACAGCATATTTTTCCACATCTGCCCCTCAGCAGACTGTATTTTTCCTTCTTTTATGGTATAATAGCTTCAACATCATATCATTTCAGGGAGGTGAAATTATGAGTGATCATTATGTTATTACGATTGCGCGGGGATTTGGCAGTGGTGGTAAGACGATCGGTATCAATCTGTCTGAGGAGCTTGGGATTCCCTGTTATGAGGATCAGCTTTTGAGGATGGCGTCCGATTACAGCGGGATCAGCGAGCAGCTGTTTGCTCAGGTGGATGAAAAACTCAGAGGTTCCTATATCAAGAAGAAACTGGCTGGATTTCCCAATATCAACCGGATTGCGCAGCCGACAGATAAGAAATTTGTTTCAGATGATAATCTTTTCAGCATTCAGGCTGAGATTATCCGCCAGCTGGCCAGTACGGAGTCATGTATTATCGTGGGGAAATGCGGTAATCTGGCATTGAGGGATTATCCCAATGTGGTCAGTGTATTCGTTGAAGCAGATATGGATTACTGTATCGAGAATGTGAAGGAGCGTCTTTGCGTGGATGATGCGGAGGCAGAGCGTATGATCCTGAAGACAGATAAGTACCGTTCCGACTATTACAAATATTATTCAGGTGGTAAGGAATGGAAAGATCCCAAGGCATACGATCTGATTCTGAACAGCGGCAGGATCGGCATGGATAAATGTGCCCAGGTGATTAAGGATTTTGTTAAGATTAAACTTGGTGTGGATCAGATATAGTAAAGCGGTATCGGGAAGATTTTGAATAATTAAACGCTCTTTCGGGCAAGCTAAGGTGGAAATCCTGTTTCAGGGTTTTCACCTTTTTGTTTTGGAATTGTTCAGGGGCAGATAGTGTTTTTGGGGCCTGCGCTGAACAGTTGCCTTTATTTTTATTACCAGAAGGGAGTATCGATATGAACTACAGAACCAATTGTGAAAAGCGGAACAGAACAGGCAGCAGGATGGCAGCGAGGGTGTGCCTGATGCTCATGCTGTTTTGCACGGTGTTTTCCGTGTCGGCCTGCCGGGCAGTGAATGATACGGAATCAGCTATTGAAAGTGGCATGGATGGAGGCACGGATAACAGAAACGGTACAGAAAACGGCACCACAAATGGTACGAACGGTAATGGAACAAATAATGGAACAAACGGCAATGGCACGGAAAATGGAATAAATAACGGAACAAACAGCAATGGTACCGGAAACGGCACCACGGGCGGCAGCAATAACGGTACCAATGGCGGTACGACCAACGGCGGTGCGGTCAATGGTACGGAAAACGGTACTGCAAATGAAACCGGTGTAAACGGCACCACAGGCAATGGAAGATAGAAAATAATTGTATTAGCACGATAGTACAAAAACATCCCGCCAACGGATACTTCATACCGGTGACGGGATGTTTTTATGATTATGAAACGCTTTCGCTGTCTGGTGGTTTTATTCAAAGTTGTCTGTCAAAGTGTTCAGGAAGGCAGTCGAAGCTGCCCAAATCAACAGTTAACTGTGAATGCGGATAATTTGCTGCACATCCTGTGCAGTCTGAATAACAGTGTAATTAATTATACTAAAGCTTTTGCTGCCTGAGCTGCGGAAGCTGCGTCTGCTGTGTAGCAGTCAGCACCGATTTCATCAGCGAATTCCTGAGTGATGGGTGCACCGCCGACCATGATCTTAACCTGGTTCTTGCAGCCTGCTTCGATCAGAGCTTCTACAGTGTCTTTCATAGCGGGCATGGTAGTTGTTAACAGAGCGGAAAGACCAACGATCTTAACTTCGGGATCATTCTTAACTGCTTCAACGAATTTTTCCTTGGGAACGTCAACGCCCAGGTCGATTACTTCGAAACCAGCGGATTCGATCATCATAGCAACCAGGTTCTTGCCGATATCATGAAGGTCGCCTGCTACGGTACCGATTACATATTTGCCTGCGGAAACGCTGGAGTCACCTGCCAGAGAGGGTTTCAGAGTTTCAACGCCTTTCTTCATAGCACGTGCTGCTACCAGCATTTCGGGAACGAAGATTTCGTTGTTTTTGAATTTCTCACCAACAATACCCATAGCGTCGATCATACCTTTGTTCAGGATTTCAACGGGATCGGTACCTTCTGCAAGGCATTCATTAACCAGATTGGGAACGAGTTTTGCTTTACCTTTTGTGACAGCTGCTGCTAATTCTTCAATTTTTGACATGATATTATCCTCCTGAAATTTGAAATCCGGCAAATCACTTCTGGTGAAATACAGTGAAATGCACAGTGCAGGTTCCGGCTCCTCACTTCCGGAGACCTGCGGTTTGTGGTTCGTAATGGCAGTACCGGTTCCTCATCCCGGTACATATATATTCTGCCGGGATACTTTATGCAGATGGTATCTCCGGGTAAGAATCATGTAATATTATTTAACAGGTCCGATCAGACCTTCTCTGTATGCACCGATATATTCCATGCAGTAATCATCAAGACCGAGCATCGCTTCTGTAGCGTAGATCATACCCATCAGATCTCTGTTCAGCGGGTCGAAAATTGCACTGTCCAGACCTGCGTTCATAGCCAGAACGGTAAATGCCTGGTTCAGGATCTTACGAACGGGCAGGTTGAAAGAAATATTGGATACAGCGCCTGTGATATGGATATCAGGATACTGTTTTTTGATTGTCTGCATAACTTCAACAACCATGGAAATACCGTCTTCGGATGTACACAGCATTTCGATCAGGGGATCGATGTGCAGACGGCTGGGAGCAATGTCATATTCCTTTGCTTTTGCCATGATCTTGTCAAATACTCTCAAACGGTCTTCTGCAGACTGGGGAATACCGGTATCGTCGCTTAACAGAGCAACGCATTCCCATTCGGGATTTTCTTTCATGATAGGGAAGAGAACGTCCATCTTATTGCCTTCGCCTGATACGGAGTTCAGGATGCCGGGCTTGTTGCAGAACTTGTATGCTTCTGCAATTACTTCAGCACTGGGGCTGTCTACTGCGATGGGAAGATCGGTAACGCTCTGTACCAGATCGATGAGCCATTTCATGGTTTCTACTTCCACATCTTCTGCAACGGAAGCACAGACATCAATGTAAGTAGCACCGGCGTCAGCCTGTTTTTTGGCGATGTCTTTGATATATTCTTCATTTCTTTCTGCAATTGCTTTCCCCATGGAAGGGATAGAACCGTTAATTTTTTCACCAATGATAATCACTGTAGAATCCTCCTTTTTAATTCGGCCTCTGTACCGGATAAATCAAACCGGTAAAAACTGGAAACAATACATATTTCTATTACAGACATCCTGCTTTGGAAATATATTGGTGAATTGATAAATATTACCAGTCAGTTGCCTGCAATCCCCTCTGAATATGCTAATGACTTTATTATAAGTGCTGATATAGGGTTCGTAAATTGTTATAATGTTGCCGTTTTTTACAATAAACACTACAAAGTGTAGCACGAAGGTTTCGGGAGAAGTACAAAACATTTTACAAAACAGTGTAAGTATGTTACTATGGAAACGACTCAAAATGCCGATAATTGTATAATTGTTTAGAAAAAGTTGTCTAAATTGCCAGAACAAGCTTCCGGAGGTAGAAGTATGGATATAACATTCAGCGAAATTGCTTATTTGCTGTCCCGAAAACATAATGTGGATGAGGTCAGGAATGCATATTTTGATGCGCCCATGGAGTCAGTGAAAAAGTACCGCGGGCAGGTGGAAAAGAAGCAGCTGTATATGATTTCAGTCAGCAGAGTGAAAGAACTGATCACACATCCTGTCAGGATGTTGTCGGAATGTGGTTTTGTTGCATGGGGAAGAGGTACAGAAGAAGAGGACGGGTTCTGGAGAAAGATTAAAGACAGCAAGAGAATCCCTATGGATATCATATATGTACGTGATGTTGAGTTCGAGGAAGATCTTCAGGAAGAACTGATTGATATGTTCTTTATGTTGTATAAATGGGAAGCACAGCTCCAGGAGAACAGAGGAGATAAGTGGGAGGATATGAGTGATCTGTTGAATGAAGGACGGCGCGTGATCGGGCTTCCTCTGGCTGTTTTTGACCGCAATTTTATTGTGCTGGGGTGCACAGAGGACTATTTTCTGTATTTCCCGGAGACAAAAGACAGACTGATCAACTGGCAGATGAGCCAGCCGGATATCAAAAGGATGCTTCAGAACGAAGATTATCTGGACGCGGATGAGCATACGCATATCTTTGTATTTCCGTCTACACCGGCGAAGACCAATCTTCTCTGCTATAATATCCGTTTTTCAGGGGAATTTTCCGCCCGTATTCTGATGGTGCTGCCGGAATTTGATTATCATCCGGGAATCGGCCAGCTTTTTACCTGCTTTGCAAAATATGTGGAACACATGTATCTTCATAATCTGCGCAGTTATCCGGCGGGGAATCAGGATGATATGCTTCACCAGATGTTTAAGAAATATCTGTTTCATCCCAGAAAGAAAGATTATGATGTGGATTTTCATGCGCTGAGCATGTACAACTGGTATCGTTATGATGAATATCAGATTATCGTACTTCAGATATTCGGTTCCCGTGAGTCCGAACAGGGTGCATCGTATCTGTGCCAGCAGCTGGAGCGGCTGTTTGAATATTCCTGCACCTTCCGCACGGATAAGGAAATTATCTGGATTATTAATTACACCAGGGAAACAGTTGTTAAAAGCAAGGAGGATTTTTTCAGCAATTTTCCGTATCTGATACGGGATTTCGGATGTAAGGCCGGTATCAGCGATGTTTTTCACGATTATGCTGCTCTTGGCAATTACCGCCGCCAGGCTGATATTGCCCTGGAATACGGCAATAAAAAAGATTCCTACCGCTGGTATTATCATTTTAAGGATTTCACGCTGGATTATATGACAGGGCAGATGACAGTGCTGTTTTCACCTGAACAGCTTGCACATAAAGGACTGCTGAAACTGCAGGAATATGACAAAGAACATGATACGGAGTATGTCAGGACGTTAAAGTATTACATTATGAATCGCTTTAATGCTTCCGAGGCTGCTCAGAAATTATATATACATCGGACAACTTTCATCAGAAGAATGGAGAGAATTGAAAATCTGATTTCACTGGATATTGGGAATCCCGATGAACTGCTTCATCTGCTGTTGTCCTACAAAATGTTCGAGGGGAAGGAGAATGAAAATGAGTGAGTACAGGGTAAAATTTATGCCGCAGAATATTGATGTCATGGTGGAGGCGGGGACAGATCTGCTGACTGCCCAGATCCGCGCCGGGCTGCATCCGGATGCGCCCTGCGGGGGGAAAGGAACCTGCGGCAAGTGTCTGGTTAATGTTATGGAAGGGAATCCTCCGGGGGTACAGAAGGCCTGTACGACAAAAGTAACCGGAGACATGACGGTGAAACTTCAGACCGGCGGTAAACACTCCATTCTGATGGAAGGCGTCCATAGAAAAATCAGGATCGCATCTGCCGTCCGCAGCGTTAATGTGACGGTGCAGCGCTGTGAACTGGGCGGAAATCTGTCTGACTGGAAACGGCTGAAAACAGCTGTTGCAGAGGCGGCTTCCATTGATGAAGCGGCGATTGTGCCAAACATGAAACTGATATCGGGATTGTATCAGATTCTGCAGGATAATGACTACAGTCTGAATGCAGTGCTTTGCGGAAACGAAGTTCTTGACCTGCGGACGGCGGATGATCCTGTTTATGTGATGGCGTTTGATATCGGTACGACAACGATTGTGGGATATCTGCTCAATGCGGCTACCGGTGAGGAGATGGCTGTTGCCAGCATGCTGAATCCGCAGTCGGAGCACGGCGCTGATGTAATTGAGCGAAGCAATTATGCCATTTCCCATGGGCTGGAGGAACTGAGCGGTCTGGTTCATGAGGCGTTAAATCAGCTGATCGGTCAGGCCGTGGATAAAGCAGGTATTTCCAGAGAACAGATTTATATGATTTCCATGGTTGGCAATACCTGCATGCATCATCTGTTTACCGGAGTTTCTCCCAAAGCGCTGGTGCATGCGCCGTATAATCCTACTGTCAGTGAAGGGCTGATGTTAAAAGCCTCCGATCTGGAGATCGGTATTTTCCCGGAAGGAAAAGTGATGGTACTTCCCAATATTGCGGGATTTGTGGGAGCCGACACGGTTGGTGTGCTGCTTGCTTCAGAGTTTGATGCGCAGGAGGAACTGTCTCTGGCAATCGATATCGGAACCAACGGCGAGATGGTCATGGGGAATAAGGATCGCTACATTGCCTGCTCTACAGCTGCGGGACCTGCTTTTGAAGGAGCAAAAATTGCCTGCGGCATGCGCGGTGCGAAAGGTGCTGTTGATCATGCGGGATGGAAAGATGGCCGCTTTACGTTCAGCGTAATCGGGGGCGGAAAACCGGTGGGAATCTGCGGATCCGGTCTTATGGATATTGTGACTTTTATGCTGGAAAAGGGCCTTATGGATGAGATGGGCCGTATGCTGGATACGGATGAATATGAAACAGAGGAGGCGAAAGCCTGTGCTTCCAGAATCATCCGCGTCGGTGAAAACAATATGAAAGCCTTTCTTCTGGCAGATGAGGAAGAAAGCGGTAACGGGCGGCCGGTTTATCTGAGTCAGAAGGATATCCGGGAAGTGCAGCTGGCAAAAAGCGCCATGGCTGCCGGTATCACGCTGATGGCGGATACACTGGGAGTAGAAATCGGTGATATCAGAAAAGTTATGATAGCCGGGGCATTCGGCAATTATATGGAGCCTCACAGTGCCTGCGGAATCGGCATGATTCCCCGTGAACTGGAGGCGCGTATTGTGCCGATAGGAAATGCTGCGGGTGAAGGCGCCAAAATTGCGGCACTGAATTATGAAGAATACAGACGCTGCGAAAAGATTGCTGCAGGATGCGGATTCCTGGAGCTGGCAACACATCCCGATTTTCAGGATACATTTGTGGATCTGATGGAATTTCCGGAGCAGGAATAAGTGAGCAGGGACAGGAATATAGTGAACTATGAAGCTGATTTTATTCCTGTCCGACTTCTGCATGCCTTTTGTGGTATGCTGGGTGGTTATTTACGGGTGGCTTGGCGGCTGCCCTGTTTTTGATGTATTTGTAAAAGGTGCGAAACGGGGACTCAGGACGGTGGCGGGGATTCTTCCTACGCTGATCGGTCTCATGGCTGCTGTGCGCCTGCTGCGGGACAGCGGACTGCTGGACCGTATCGCCGGGCTGCTGTCGCCTCTGGCCGGTCTGCTTCATATCCCGGCCGAGGTGCTGCCTCTGATTCTGGTAAAAATGTTTTCCGCATCGGCGGCAACGGGGATTCTTCTGGATATTTTTAAGAACTTCGGTCCCGATTCCTGTACGGGGATGCTGGCCGCAGTGATAGCTTCTTCCACGGAAACGGTTTTATTTGTGATGTCGGTGTATCTTACCCACGTACATATCCGGAAAAGCCGGTGGATTCTGCCTGCGGCGCTGTTGTGTACGCTGGCAGGCGTGCTGGCAGCGGTGTGGGTGACGGGACTGGTGGTGCAGGAATGTTTGTGATGGAATAACTGCAGACACAGAATGAAACGGTAAATACCAATGAAGAAGTGAAAAACGGCCTGCCGCGGAAGTTTCCGCAGCAGGCCGTCTGATAGTTAAAGATTCAGGAAACAGCATATGCATGAAAAAACTACAGAGAATCGGGAACAGCTGTGTAAGGCTGAATATCTTTAAACATGCCTTTGATGCAGCTTTCATCATCGAGCTTATCATCAGCTTCAAACGCTGTCATGGCTAAAAGATAGGTATCCTTATCAAGCTGGAGACCGAAATAGGTATAGACATAGTCTTCATCGGTTTCTGTATACCAGAGTATTTCTCCAGCATCTGTGGTCAGTGTGGAAAGCGAGGAATCTTCCGGAATGTAGTACTCCTTCAGATCCTCTTCCAGATTGCCGGATTCATAAATGATGCTGGCAAAAGCAGAGTCTTTATCGGTGATTTCCAGATCGAGCGTGTAGTTGCCGATCTGCTGATCGATGGTATAGATCTTCGGGTCGAGTGTGATCACATAAGGTGTCAGAGCATTGTTCTCGGTGCTGCCGTCATCGAAGATATAGTATTCATTGTTGCAGAGATAGATCTGGTTATCTTTCAGCGTGGAGAGAATCGCCTGCTCCTCTTCTTCATCAAGACCGGCGTAGTAATCGTCGTAAGAATCATAGTAATCATCGTAAGAATCATAGTAGTCGGACATGATTTTGGAATATTCATCCATAGTCATGACATCCGCTGCATCAGGCGCGTCAACGGTGATATCATCGGTTTCCGTGAGATTCTGACTGATGGACATGGATACATTGCCGTATTCCCCGCTGTTTTCACACTGGAAGGAAAATGCCTCTCCGGCTGAACGGGAACCTTTTTTTCCGGTCAGGGAGACTTCTATTTTGGCAGATGCTGCCGTCTCATCTTTTGAAATCGATTCATCCAGTTCTTTCAGACTGTCTCTGAATGCAGTGCTCATCTCTTTCCATGTGTTCAGATTGTCTTCTTTATTATCTTTCAGGCTCTGGATCATGTCTTCACTGTCATCGGTTTCTTCCCCGGTAAATGCGGAATACTCTTTCAGAATTTCACCCGATCCGGAAGCCTCCAGCAGTTCCACATACTGATCATACCATGAAGAAATATTGGCATCGACCTCGTCGAGAGCTGCATTCGCAAAAGATACCATCTGATCAGCGGGGACATTCATGGTCCAGGTATCCCCGTTTTTGGAAATATCCTGATCTCTGCAGATTTTTTCCAGAGAATCGATCAGAGTATTGCTGAAGCTCCGGGACATGGCCTGTGTTTCATCATCAGCGGCATTGACCGGAGCGGAAATCCAGTCTTTCATACCGTCGATCTCATCGGAAAAGAACAGAGCGGAAAAAAGAGAAGACTGGTTGATATAGATTGTGTTGTTTGTCATGCGGATAAAATCATCCAGAGTGATAGTCAGAGCTCCGGATGTAAAAGACATATTGACAGCACAGTCTTTACCATTGGTTTTACCGTCTACGGTGAAATGGAATGAGATGTCTTCATCTTCGGATTTTATGGAGACATCACCTTCGGCACTGAATTCGGCGCCTGTAATCTGAGAAATCTCTTTCATGTCAGAGAACATGCTGCCCTTTTCGGAACATCCTGTCAGGACCGTGCAGCAGATGAGAGCTGTAAGCAGCAGGCAGGATATGAGTTTTTTGATTTTCATTAAGATTACTCCTTTCGTGAGCGTAAATAAATGGTAAGTACAGTTTAGCGGATAAAGGGAAATATGGCAACTAAAGATTTTATGTAACTGTTCAGAGCCGGGCAGATTTTATTTAATTACTACAAAAATTACATGAAATTTCCAGTTATAAGTGGTTGCATTGTGATGTGGGTGGTACTAAACTATTGAGTATGTTGTGGATTGGAAGGACCAATCGTGCAAATTGCTTTTTAAGGTTTATGTGAAGGAGTTATGGATATGAAAATTTTGAAACAGGTTATGGTAATTGGTCTGGTTACTTTTGCGGGGGAATTCTGCAGTGTGCTGCTGCCGCTGCCGGTTCCGGCCAGTGTTTACGGGATGCTGCTTTTGTTTATGTGTTTGCAGACCGGCGTGATAAAACTTTCTTATGTAGAGGATACGGCTGATTTTCTGGTGTCTGTTATGCCGGTGATGTTTGTGGCTCCCTGTGTCAGTCTGATGGATTCCATCAGCAGTGTGCTGGGAAGTATTCCTGCGATTGTTCTGATCTGTCTTGCTACGACGGTTACCACCATATCTGTGACCGGTGCGGTGGCTCAGTGTGTTATCCGAATCCGGAGAGAAAAGGAAAAAGCCGGTAACTGCGCTATGAGAAAAAATGGAAAAGAACGCATGGAAGAAGAGGTGATTGCATGAGCTTAAATGAAATAAATTTAAATGGTGTGAGTCTGAATGATATGCTGTCGGAGTCTCTGTTTTTCGGTTTTGCACTCAGTCTGCTGACCTACTGGATGGGGACGGTGATTCAGCAGAAGGTGAAGCATCCGCTGTGCAATCCGCTGCTTTTGTCCATGATTTTCTGTATTTTGTTTCTGAAGCTGACAGATGTGACCTATGATACGTTCAATTATGGAGGAAAGTATATCAATTATCTGCTGACACCCACCACGGTTTGTCTGGCGGTGCCTCTGTACAGGCAATTTCAGGTTCTGAAGGACAATCTGGCGGCGGTTCTGCTGAGTATTCTGGCGGGGGCGCTTTCCTGTATTCTGGTAGTTCTTGGACTGGCGGCGGTGACACAGCTGGACCGGACACTGACCGTGTCACTGATGCCGAAATCGATTACCACGGCTATTGCCATGGGACTTTCCGAGGAAGTTGGCGGTATGCCGGCCATCACGGTCATGGCGGTTATTATGACCGGTCTGTTCGGAAATATGATCGCTCAGGTTCTGTTTCGGTTTCTTCATATAGAAGAACCGGTGGCTCAGGGGCTGGCCTGCGGCACCGGCGCCCATGCCATCGGAACGGCAAGAGCTATGGAAATGGGGGAGATTCAGGGGGCAATGAGCAGTCTTTCTGTGGTGGTTGCCGGAATTATTACGGTTGCGGCGGTTCCTGTTTTTTTGCCGGTGCTCGATTTTTTATTCTGATATTTGAACTTTATTCTGACACCCGAGTTTATTCATGCCTGAATCGTGTTCTGATACCTGACTTTTTTCTGACGCTTGAACTTTTTTTCTGATTCGTGTAGTATGGGAATGAAACACGGACGGAGGAAATGTAAATGAACACACAGGAGAAAAAGAATGGACAGGCAGGGGATTGCCGGGAGTATACCACCGGTGTGCTGCTGAAGCGGTTTGTTCCGTATTACAGGCCCTATGTGGGGACGTTGATTAAGGATCTGGGATGTGCGGCGCTGACGACGGTCTGCGAGCTGGTGCTGCCCATGATTATGCGTCAGATCACAAATACGGGGATGAATCATCTGGAACTTTTGACGGTGCGGATGATTCTGGGACTGGCGCTTCTTTATTTCATATTGAAAATTGTAGAATGTCTGGCCAGTTATTATATGGCAGATACAGGTCATGTGATGGGTGCGTATATTGAAACCGATATGCGGAGGGATGCCTATGCTCATCTGCAGATGTTGTCGGATCGATATTACAACAATACAAAGGTTGGACAGATCATGGGACGGATTACCAACGATCTGTTCGATGTTACTGAATTTGCGCATCATTGTCCGGAAGAGTTTTTTATCGCCGGGATCAAGGCGCTGGGTTCATTTCTGATTTTATCCATGATCAATGTGCCGCTGACGGTGATCATTTTCCTGATCATACCGGTTATGCTGTTCTGCTGTATCCGGCTGAACCGGTGGCAGAGGAAGGCTTTCCGTATGCAGCGCTATCAGATCGGCGAGCTGAATGCCCGGATCGAGGATAGTCTGCTGGGTCAGAAGGTGGTTAAGGCATTTGCCAATGAGGAGATTGAAAAAGAAAAATTTGAGACGGATAATCAGGAGTTTCTGGGGATTAAGAAGAAAACGTACCGCTATATGGGTGTTTTTCAGACTTCCACAAGGATGTTTGACGGGTTCATGTATCTGGCGGTGGTGCTGGCCGGCGGCCTGTTTCTGGTGTACGGC
>JBJELO010000280.1:0-6028 GCA_051879195.1 Lachnospiraceae bacterium | reverse complement strand
GTTCTGGAAAAACCGATCCATGAAGATGTTACTTATGAGGATATTCATGAATCGGAGGACAATCTCTGGAATTTCCTCTTTTTTACAGGTTATTTGAAGAAAACCGAAGAGCATTGGGAAGATGATTGTGTATATGTCGGACTGGCAATTCCCAACATGGAGATTCGCTCCATTTACCGCAATACGGTTCTGGGATGGTTCGAAAAGAAAGTCCGCAGTCTGGATATGTCGGAATTGTTCCGGGGAATTGAACATGGAGACTGTGAAGCTGTCGGCAGTTTCCTGTCGGAACAGCTGCTGGAAACCATCAGTTTTTATGATTACTCGGAAAATTATTACCATGGATTTCTGTGCGGGCTGCTGAAAACTTCCAGCCGTTATCGTGTATACTTCAATCGTGAAAACGGATATGGGCGCCCCGATATTGTTTTAAAAACGCCTGGGCTGAAAAACGGAAGTGCGGTTATCATGGAACTGAAAGTTGCAGATTCCTTCGGAAAAATGGAAGAGTGCTGCAGGAATGCTCTTGATCAGATTTCCGTGCAGAAATATGATGATGCTCTGAGGCGGGAGGGTTATTCAGATATCAGGAAATACGGTATCTGTTTCTACAGGAAAGAATGTATGGTGATGATGGCCGAAGATTGAGGAGGGAAAGGTGAAAACCGGAGTCGGATAACTGAAGACTAAAACGAATAGCCGGAGACGAAAGACGGAAAGTGAAAACGGAACAATAAGACAACAGGAGGAATCGTAATGAAGAAATGCGGTTTGGAGGCGGGGGGTTATGAACAGTTTTACAGCAGAATATCGGCTCCTTTCAGGAAGCATCCGGCATGGATCAGAGATCTGAACCTGCTGAACCGGTTTCTGACCGGGGCGGTTTATGTGATCTATCCGTTGTTTCTCATATGGCTTATGTGGAAACGGGACATCAGATGGATTCGGGCGGCGGCAGTGCCGGCTGTGTTTTTCGTGCTGCTGTCCGTTGTCAGAAAACGGATCAACCGGCCCCGCCCTTATGAGACATGGAATCTGTCTCCATTAATTAAAAAAGACACCAGAGGCCAGTCCATGCCCAGCCGTCATATCTTTTCCGCAGCGGTTATCTCCATGGCTTTTCTCAGTGTCTGTATGCCCATGGGATTCTTTTTCCTGGCCTGGAGCTGCCTGCTGGCAGCCGTACGCGTGCTGGGCGGCGTACATTATCCATCCGATGTGATCTGCGGACTGCTGGCGGGGATTCTGTCGGGGCTGCTGATATTTGTGTAACTGTTCAGTGCCTCAAAGCAGACGCTGCATCACCGCTGCACATGATATCTGTTCAGCAGCTTTTCCAGACGGGGTGTCGTAAACCAGGCACAGAATCCGGTGAACAGGCCGGTCAGTACGGCGCTGATCATCATTAAAGGCAGGTAAACCAGGATGCCCGGCTGTCTGACCAGAAAAATGGCTACCAGCAGCTGGCCGATATTGTGAGCGATAGCACCGAATACGCTGGTTATGAAAATGAACTGTTTGTGCAGCAGGCGGTTGATCAGTGCCATGGTGACGAAGCACAGCAGGCCGCCGCACAGGCTGTACATAAATGACATCATCTGTCCGGCGCAGATGCTGCCCAGCAGAATCCGGACAAACAGCACGAGAAACGCGTCCCGTTCATTAAAGCATACCAGCAGAATCAGCGTAATCACATTGGCGAGTCCCAGCTTGATCCCAGGAATGGGTGCCAGGGGCGGCAGCATGGACTCGATCACGAAAATGGTCAGAGCAATGGTGGAAAACATGGCCAGCAGAACCATTCTCTGAACCGTCATTTTTTTTGTATTTTTTGAATTGTTCATATTTTTATATCATCTCATTCATATTTTGTAACAATTCTGCCAGGGCAGAACTGTTCTGGATAGTTACTGTATTTTCAATATGCAACTCCATCTACTTTTTCAGAACTGCCGCCTTCTGTAACGATTTTGATCACCAGTTTGTTGGGCAGACAGGTGACAGGCATGGCAGAAGAATGGATAAATCCCATATTGATACACAGTCCGTCGGGGCAGCTTGCCTCTGCAATACCGATTTCGCCGTGATGAACTTCTACTACATTGTATGCACCGTTTTCTCCGGAAACAGTGAAAGAATAATCTTCCGTTACTGTACTCAGGTCGATGGTTTTAATGAGTTCGCCGTCCTGATAGATTTCGGCAATCGTCCCGGTCTGTTCACCTGTATTCAGAAACAGAAAAGCTGCAATGCTTCCAAGCAGAATCAAAACGATCAGCGCACTGAGAATCAGAGCGGTGCGGTTTTTCAGATAATTTTTAAACATGTATTGACCTCTTTTTTATGTTGACGGGAAAAATCGGAAGCTGTCTCAGAATCCGCTGCGGCATGAACGTGAAATGGCTTGGATTTCACCCCCGCCCGTACGTAACTGTATGGTAACATGGGATTTTCTCAGAGTCAAGCGACGCGGAAAGGAAATGGGACGTGAAAATGCCGGAAGATTCTGTTATTGATAAAATTTATTGGCTGCAGTTCAGAAACGGGCAGTGTTTTATCACAAAAAAGGCAGGGCATTTCCGATGAGGGAAATACTCTGCCGATCCATGGTTTTGAACAATATTGTGTTGTGTGCCGGCGACTGTTCAGAGACAGACAGTTGAAACAGATGTCGGCATTGTCTTACCTGATAAAATTGGTCTTGATCTTTTCTTCCCCTTCGGGTGCGGTGATGCCTGCCTGTCTGCCTGCTTCGATGCATTTCAGCAGCCAGGACATCTGGTCGGCCAGAACTCTCATGATCTGAACGCCTTCCTCGTCTTTCATGACTTCCTCAGGGGTATTGCCGTGAACCATATTCCAGTAGTTTGAGGATACCACGGGCATGCGGTTGATGGTAAAATATTTGTTGATGGCATCCAGAGAAGCCGTAGTACCGGCACGGCGGGCAGATACGACAGCAGCAGCCGGCTTGTTGACCAGATAAGTACTTCCTGCGCAGAACATACGGTCAAGGAAAGACAGAACCGTTCCGTTGGGGGAAGCATAGTACACAGGGGAGCCCACGATCAGACCATCGGCACTTTCCAGCTTGTCGATCACTTCGTTAACGCCGCCATCCAGGAAAACGCAGTGCTTTTTCTCATCCTTTTTGCAGGTACCGCAGCCGGAACATCCGCGCACCGGTTTTGCCGCAATATGTACAATCTCCGATTCGATACCATTTTTCTCCAGCTGGCCGGCGATAACGGACAAAGCTGTGTAGGTGCAGCCGTTTTTGTGAGGGCTGCCGTTTAATAATAATACCTTCATAATGTTACTCCTTAAATAAAACAGGTGCCGCCCGACTTAACCGGATGGAATATCCCGCAAAAACGGACAGCAGAATTTGGTTGTATCTCCCTGATTATAAAGGAAAAAACAGGGAAATGCAACTGTTCAGACTTTTTGGTGCGGATGGGAGGGGTGTGAGGCGGAATGACAGGGATATCCTGTACGGGGACGCGCTCTCGCTCTGATCAAACGCAGCGGATGCTAACCTCGCAAACCTTCTTACGAAGGTTCGCTCGCTAAGCACCGGCGTTTTCTACGGTCCCCTTTACAGGATACCCCTGTCATTCCGCCGCCATAGGTTTTCCCATCCGCCGGAGATAAAGATCTGAACAGTTGTGGGAGAGCGCGTAAGTGTGACTGCCACTACGTAGTAGTTGTGGATGGAGATGGCAGCAATCACTATGTAGTGGTGATGAATGTGGGTAGTGGCATCTCGATAGATATCCGGCTTCAGCGACAACAAATCAGATGTGCGTTTTCCCGTCGCAATTTGTCTTATGATTCTGCGGATGAAAGAGACAGCATGTGGCGGCGGAATGGATGACAAAACCTGTCAAGGAGACCGTTGACAAACGCCGGCACTTGCTTTTTCAAGCGTCAGCGCCGAAAAAGCTTAGTACCGCTGCGTTTGTCACAGAGCGAGAGCGCGTCTCCGGACAGGCTTTGTCATCCATGGAGCCTCACTGTTTTGCCATCCGCCCCCATAAACAAATTGCAACATTATACCATGTTTGCGCAACATGGGGTGATTGGCTTTTTGGGGATTGTGTCATAAACTGGAGCTATCTTTACAGGGTGTTTTACTATTCAGCGGTGCATTGCGGATGCCTGCTGACCTGTTGCGTTTTTATCATTTTTTCAAGGGGGAGGGACTTATCATGAGTATTGTTTTTCATGAAAAATCCGGTGAGTTTCATCTTTTTAATGATGAAATCAGTTACATTATTTCAATTCTGCCCAATGGCCAGCTGGGCCAGCTTTATTACGGAAGGCGTTTGAAGGATCGGGAGAGTTTTGAGCATCTGCAGGAGTACGGGATGCGTTCCATGGTTGCCTGGGTGGGCGGTCTGGATCGAAGAGATGTTTCTCTGGAACTGCTGAAGCAGGAATATCCTTCGTTTGGTTCGTCTGATTTCCGTAATCCGGCTTTTGAGATTCTGCAGGAAAATGGCAGTCATGTCAGCGATTTCAGATATGTTTCTCATGAGATTATCTCCGGTAAGCCGGTGCTTTGTGGTCTGCCTGCCACCTATACGGAAGCACCCGAAGAGGCGGAGACGATTGTTTTTACCCTGTTTGATGAAGTGACACAGGTGGAGCTGAAGCTGAATTATACTGTTTTTCGCGATTATAATGCCATTGCCAGAAGCGCGCATTTTGAGAATAAGGGAAGTCAGACGCTGAAACTGAATTCTGCCATGAGTTTCAGTCTTGACCTGCCGGGTACCGACTATGAATGGATGCAGTTTTCCGGTGCGTGGGCGAGGGAACGTGAACCCATTGTGAAAAAGATCGGAAGCGGTGTGACTTCTGTGGAAAGTATGCGCGGCTGTTCCAGTCCCAACCAGAATCCTTTTGTGGTGATCCGCAAACCGGGGACCACAGAGGATTGCGGCGAGGCTTATGGTGTTTCTCTGGTGTACAGCGGCAATTTCCTGGCGCAGGCGGAAGGGGATACCTACGGTCAGACCCGTGTTATGATCGGTATCAATCCCAGAGGCTTCTGCTGGAATCTGACGCCGGGTGAGGAATTCCAGACACCCGAGGCAGTGGTGGTTTACAGTTCACAGGGTCTCAACGGCATGAGTCAGAATTTCCATGAGCTGTACCGCACCCGTCTGGCGAGAGGATACTGGAGAGACAGAGAGCGCCCGGTTCTGCTGAACAATTGGGAAGCAACCTATATGGATTTTGATGAGGAAAAGATCCTGAAGATTGCCCGCAGGGCCTGCGAGGCAGGAATCGAGCTGTTTGTACTGGATGACGGCTGGTTCGGCAAGCGGAACGATGATTTCCGGGGACTGGGAGACTGGTTTGTCAATACGGACAAGCTGAAAAACGGAATCAGCGGTCTGTCAAGAAAAATCACCGAAATGGGCATGCGTTTCGGCCTCTGGTTTGAGCCGGAGATGGTGAATGAAGACAGCGACCTGTTCCGGGCACATCCCGATTGGATTCTGGCAACACCCGGACGGGAGCCTTCCCTTGGCCGCAACCAGTATGTACTGGATTTCTCCAGAAAGGTTGTAGTGGATGCCATTTACGAGATGATGGAAAAGGTAATTGCAGATTCTGATATTACCTATATTAAATGGGATATGAACCGCAGCATTACCGAATGTTATTCGGCTGCATATGGACCGGATCAGCAGGGTGAGATCTATCACCGCTATATTCTGGGTGTGTATGACCTGTATGAGCGGCTGATTGCCCGCTTCCCGGAAATCCTGTTTGAATCCTGTGCCAGCGGTGGGGCACGTTTTGATCCCGGTATGCTGTACTATGCACCCCAGGCATGGTGCAGTGATGATACGGATGCGGTGGAACGGATCGGTATTCAGTACGGAACTTCCTATTGTTATCCGGTCAGCAGTGTGGGTGCTCATGTTTCTGTTGTACCGAATCATCAGATTCTCCGCGAGACACCGCTGGAGACCCGTTTCAATGTGGCCATGTTCGGTGCTTTCGGCTATGA
>JBJELO010000279.1:0-6033 GCA_051879195.1 Lachnospiraceae bacterium | reverse complement strand
GGATGTGCGTTTAGCTCAGCTGGATAGAGCGTCTGACTACGGATCAGAAGGCCGGGAGTTCGAATCTTCTAACGCACGTAGACAGAGGTCTGAAGAATTTCTTCAGACCTCTTTTTGTTACTGCTCAAAGCCCAATACTTTTGTTTAAATCCATTTGACAGATACGCTGCACCGGGGAAATACGCAGTGTTTTCGAGGTTGGCTCTGAACCGTAATTACTTTTATATTATCACCTTCTTGACTATTTATTTAATCTGTGATATCATAAAGTTACTTTTCGAGGCGGACGATCCGTTCGCTGTTTTGCCTTGGATAAAAAGGAGTTCTTTTTATCCAAAGCGGTCCATATGAATCAGGTCAGGCAGCTCTGCCACAGGTATCCTGAGTGTAATAATTGTCTGTAAACAGGCGCAGTGTAAAAAGGAAAATCTATTGTTGTCAGTAATGGAAGACTTTAGGTATTTCGAAAATATCAGAATTTCCTCTGGTCAGTCCGTCTGTAATTTGCTACAATGGATATATTCACGGAATCTCCTTTTTGCCATTTCGCCTGTAAATGAAAGGAGATTGTAATGAAAAAAACGGAAGATGACTTTATTATGCTGCCAACTGTAGATTTTTGTTTTAAAGAACTGATGCAGAACGACAAGGTGAGAAAAGGGTTTATTTCAGCGCTTCTGAGCTGTTCTCCGGATGATATTGAAAAAACCACGCTGCTGCCTACAATACTTGGCAGAGATACACCGGAGGATAAACTGGGTATTCTTGATGTGAGGGTTGTACTGGAGGATGGAACACAGCTGGATATGGAAATGCAGGTTGCATATTTTGCATACTGGGAAAAACGAATTCTGTTTTATCTGGCAAAAATGTATGCGGGGCAGCTAAAAAAAGGAGAGTCATATGAAACTCTGAAAAAATGCATCCACGTAAGTATACTGGACTTTATTCATTTCCCGGAGGACAGGGAATGCTATCGGGTGATTCATTTCTGCGATGAACAGAGTGGTAAGATATATACGGATCTGCTGGAAATACAGATACTGGAATTAAAAAAGATTCTGCCTGATGCGGAAAAGAAAAACGGAGTTTTTGACTGGATGCAGTTTTTCAATGGGAAAAGCAGAAAGGAGTTTTGCGATATGGCAAAGAAAAATGAGTATCTGGATGAAGCCTGCAGTACATTAATGGAACTCAGTGCCAACGAGCAAAAGAGGCTCGAATATGAAGCAAGAGAAAAGGCACTGAGGGATTACAATTCACAGATGAGCAGTGCGCGGAAACTTGGAATGGAACAGGGGCTTCAGGAGGGGCGTAAACGTGGCTTGCAGGAAGGAAGGCAGGAAGGAAGACAGGAAGGAAGACAGGAAGGAAGACAGGAAGGAAGGCAGGAAGGAATACAGGAAGGAGTAAATCTGGCTAAAAAAGTTTTTAAACTGTCTATGCAGGGGAAGACTCCGGATGAGATTGCAGAAATCAGTCAGATTCCTGTAGAGAAAGTCAGGGAAATTCTGGAATAAGGTATGGATCACCAGGATTTGCTGCAGGCCTAATGATAAATTTTCTCAATTAAATACGCTGAAATATATCAAAAGTTAGTTGACTTTAACTCGTAAAGTGTGTATAATCTGCTTGAAGTTAAAGAAAACTAACTTTTGTTGGTTATGGAGAGCTGACTCTGGTTGTGAAGAACCGGTCTGGCTGAAGAGGAACTCCCCGCAAAGGATCGCTGCCGGAGAGTCCTGACAGGAAACAGGAACAGGAGGTATATGTGTGATGGCACTGGCATTTATGAATGTGGGAGAAATTAAAAAGATTACTGCATTGAAAGGCAGAGAAGATGTGATCCGTCATCTGCAGAACCTTGGTTTTGCACCCGGCACCGAAGTTCAGGTGGTAGGGCATAATGCGGCAGGTATGATTCTCCAGGTGAAGGGAGTTCGTATTGCGCTGGACCGTGGTCTGGCTGCAAAGATTATGGTTGCCTGACAGGATTTTTCAGGCGGCGGGCCAAACGGCTAAAGGGACAGTTTAGACATTGGGAAGACATTGAGAAAGGAAGGGAACAGCGATGCAGACTTTAAGAGAAGTTTCCTGTGGAAATACAGTTACCGTTGTAAAGCTTCATGGTGAAGGTGCTGTGAAACGCAGGATCATGGATATGGGGATCACAAAAGGAACCAGCATCTACGTGCGTAAGGTTGCACCTCTGGGTGACCCGGTGGAGGTCACGGTAAGAGGGTATGAGCTGTCTTTAAGAAAGGCAGATGCAGAAATGATTGAAGTGAAATAGATTCCGGCGGCGGTATTTTGCGGCAGGAATCTTTTTTAAGAACTGTGGGTTAGGAAAATCTAACCATACTCTGAAGGAGGAAAGAGATCAATGGCAACGAAGATTGCACTTGCGGGCAACCCGAACTGCGGTAAAACAACATTATTTAATGCACTGACCGGTTCCAACCAGTTTGTGGGCAACTGGCCCGGTGTTACAGTAGAGAAAAAAGAAGGTAAATTAAAGGGATATGAGGATGTTACAGTTACGGATCTTCCCGGTATCTATTCCCTGTCCCCCTATACATTGGAAGAGGTTGTGGCCAGAAATTACCTCATTGACGAACAGCCGGATGTAATTCTGAATATTGTGGATGGTACCAATCTGGAGCGTAATCTGTATCTGTCCACGCAGCTGATGGAACTGGGAATTCCGGTTGTTATGGCTGTCAACATGATGGATGTGGTAGAAAAAAACGGTGATGAAATTTATACCGATAAGCTTTCCCGGGCACTGGGATGCAAAGTGGTGGAGATTTCCGCGCTGAAGGGAACCGGCATTGCCGAAGCGGCAAAAGCAGCGGTGGAGGCCGGAAAACGAAGCAAAGCACAGATGGCGGTACATACATTTGATAAAAAAGTGGAAGATGCTCTGTGCCGGATCGAATCTTTTCTGGGGAGTGATGTGGAAGAATCCCAGAAGCGTTTCTTTGCCATCAAGCTGTTTGAAAGAGATGAAAAGATTGTGGCCCGCATAAGCAGAAAACCCGATGTGGAAAGTATCATTACTGCAGTGGAAGATGCTCTGGATGATGATTCGGAAAGTATCATTACCAATGAGCGCTATGTCTACATTTCATCCATTATCGGCAAATGCTGCAAGCGTGTAAATCAGCATAAACTGACAGTTTCCGATAAAATCGACAGGATCGTAACAAATCGTTTTCTGGCACTGCCCATATTTGCAGCAGTCATGTTTCTCGTATATTATATTTCTGTAACGACAGTGGGCAGCTTCGTAACAGACTGGACCAACGATGTGCTGTTCGGCGAGATCATTCCCCCGGCCGTTCAGGGCTTCCTGGAAAGCATCGGCTGCGCAGACTGGCTGGTAAGCCTGATTGTTGACGGTATCATTGCCGGCGTCGGTGCAGTACTCGGCTTTGTACCTCAGATGCTGGTACTGTTTATCTTCCTGGCATTTCTGGAAGCCTGCGGTTATATGGCACGTATCGCATTTATCATGGACCGTATTTTCAGAAGATTCGGTCTGTCCGGTAAATCCTTTATTCCGATTCTGATCGGTACCGGCTGCGGCGTTCCCGGTATTATGGCCTCCCGTACCATAGAAAATGACCGCGACCGCAAAATGACAATTATTACAACAACGTTTATCCCCTGCGGGGCAAAACTTCCCATCATAGCCATGATCGCAGGCGCTGTGTTCGGCAATGCCGGCTGGGTGGCAACCAGTGCGTATTTCGTCGGAATTGCAGCCATCATCTGCTCCGGTATTATTCTGAAAAAGACGAAAGTATTTGAAGGCGATCCGGCGCCCTTTGTTATGGAGCTGCCTGCTTACCATATGCCTACCGTGGGCAATGTGCTGAGAAGCATGTGGGAGAGAGGCTGGTCCTTCATCAAAAAGGCCGGTACCATCATCCTGCTTTCTACCATTGTGATATGGTTCCTGTCCGGTTTTGGGTTTGTGGACGGTCAGTTCCGTATGCTGGAAACAATGGAACAGGAGTCCAGCATTCTGGCAGCCATCGGTCGTGCAATCTGCTGGATCTTTGTTCCTCTCGGCTGGGGTGACTGGAGATCAGCTGTCGGAGCTGTTTCCGGTCTCGTAGCAAAGGAAAATGTGGTTGCAACCTTCGGTATTCTGTTTGGTATCGGCGAGGAAGTGGCAGAAGACAATGCACAGCTTCTGGCAACGATTGGTGCGCATTATACCGCCATCGCTGCTTACTCTTACCTGATTTTCAATCTGCTGTGTGCACCCTGTTTTGCAGCTATCGGTGCGATTAAACGTGAAATGAACAGTGCAAAATGGACGTTCATTGCTATCGGTTATCAGACCCTGCTGGCTTACTGTGCATCACTGGTTGTTTATCAGATTGGCAATGTGCTTACAGGCGGAGCATTCGGCATCGGTACAGTGGCCGCAGTTATTATTGCGGCAGTATTTATCTATCTGCTGGTTCGTCCGGCCAGAAAGGCGGAAAACGGCAGAATCGTGAAAGGAGCAATGAAAGCGTAATGGGAACAGCGGTTGTTCTGGCAGTAGTAATCCTGATTGTCGCTCTGGCAGTCAGAAGTCTGTATAAAGATAGAAAGTCGGGAAAGTCGTGCGCGGGCTGTCCGGGCTGCGGCGGCTGCTGCGAAAACAGCCATACACCTGAAAACAGCCATACGCCCGGAAACAGTTATGCTCCGGCAGCATCCTGCAGCTGCGGCAGCGCAGTAACAGAAAGGAAATAAGCTCATGAGTGACCGGTCCAAAGGCAGTGAGGAACAGCCTCTTACCCGGGTCAGCCAGGAAAAGAATGCGATTCTCGATCTGCTCAGAAAAAATGGTTTTCGGATTACGAAACAGAGGAAGCTGATACTGGATATTGTATTTTCTCATGAATGTACCTGCTGCAAGGAAATTTATTATGAAGCACGGGCAAAGGATGCATCCATAGGAATCGCAACTGTCTACCGCATGATTAATACGCTGACAGACCTGGGGGTTTTCAGGACTGCGGTACCGTACAACAGATTATATCAGGACTCAGAGGGGAATTGTACGGAAGAAATCTATACGGCCTGCGGAGGCTGCAAAGTAATTCTGGAAAATGAGAATGTTGTGGAATTCACGGATCGTGAATGGAAGCAGATGCTGAAAAAAGCGGTGGAAGAGAAGGGGCATTCGGGTGAAATCTCCTGTGTGTTTCTGAAATCTGCCGGCGGTGAAAATTATTAGCAGTTACATAACAGATATATAATTCCGGGATAATAATTTTCCACGGAATATACTCCTCTATATACTCTCTCACCCTTAATCTCTCTACAGGTGAAAGAGAAACCGGCCGGGGCGCAGTTCCGGCCGGTTTTTCGTGGATGATCCGGTGGTGCATGCTGTGCGTATACGGTACTTGACGAAAGAAAAAAACGGGGTTATGCTTGCTGTATCACAAATGATTGACAGGATAAATGCGGAGGGAGATATGGATTTAAAACAGTTGCAGTATTTTGTAGTCAGTGTGGACTGCGGCAGTTTCAAACGGGCGGCGGAGCTTCTGTACACCACTCAGCCCCATGTAAGCAAGACAGTGAAAGCGCTGGAGGACGAGCTTGGCTGTCCTCTGTTCGAGCGGAATGTAAAGGGCGTACAGGTCACCGAGACAGGGAAAAATATTTATCACTATGCCAGACAGGTGCTGATTGATTCCAACCGCATCATCAATCTGCCGGAGGAACTTTCCCGCAGGACGCTGCGAGTTGCAGCCAATTCCGGAGACCGCATGGTGGCACTTTTTTCACACTATTATATGGAAAAGAAAGACAGCGGTCTTCATGCGGATTATGTGAAAGGAAGTATGGAACAGATCATTGACTCCGTATCAGGCAGGGAAACTGATGTGGGATTTCTCTTTATTTCTGACCGGCAGACTGCATTTGCGGGGCAGCTGCTTACCCGGAAAAAGCTGTCCTTTTACCCGCTGATGCGGATGGAACCGCTGCTGTTTGTGGGACCGAAAAATCCCCTTTACC
>JBJELO010000278.1:2480-6064 GCA_051879195.1 Lachnospiraceae bacterium | reverse complement strand
ATCCCGCCTGTTCATACACCAGACGGAAGATAAGCTCTCCTTCCCGTCCTGCATCCGTGGCACATACCACGCTGTCTACTCTTGTATCATGCATCAGCTCCTTTAATACCCTGAACTGTGCAGCCGTGTCTTTCTTGACCTCATGCTGCCAATGCTCCGGTATCATAGGCAGGCTGTCGTAAGTCCACTTTTTCCATGCATCAGAATAGGCATCCGGCTGTGCCAACTCAACCAAATGCCCTACGCACCATGAAACAATAGAACCGTTTCCCTCCATGTATCCGTCTTTTCTTTCATCTGCACCAAGCACCTTGGCGATTGACTGTGCCACACTTGGCTTTTCTGCTATCACTAACTGCATTATTCTTCCTCCTGTTCCTCAAAGAAATCATCATCCGAACTTCCCTCTGATTCCTCATCTTCATTCTCATATTCTTCGTTATCTTCCTCGTCCTCATCTTCATCCTCGATGAAATCCTCTTTCTTTTTGCGTACCACTTTGAAGTAATACGCACCTCCGATTACTGCCACTGCAAGACCTCCCATCAGAATATAGGAAATCATAGGATTTGCCTGCTCTTTAACCTCCGTTTCTTCCGGTTCCTCGGTGCTTTCTGTATCTTCTTCTGTTCCCTCTGTATCTTCCGCAGCTTCCTCCTGCTTATTTTCCTGTTCTGCATTATTATTCGGCAATGCACCTTCAGAAGTCGGGATTGCAGACTCTAATGCGGCGGAGTTTTTCGGTAAGGTCTCGCTGTTATCGGATGTGGTATTCAGCAAGTCATTTTCCGTAATCTCTGTCAGGAAATATACCATTTCTTCCTCACCATCCCTGTCGATAATCAGATAAAACACCTTGTCCGATGCTGTCTGAATGGTGTAAAATTCCTTGCCTTGCTCGGACTGCTTACTGTCCTTATCCTCATTCTCTGCTTTCTCCGAAGCATCCGCTTCCGCCATTGCCTGTTTCTTCTGCTCCGCAGGATTTGTCTGTGAAGTGGTATTTCCATTACTGTCTGTCTTTGTATGCTCTGTTACGGTTCCTGTGGCACTTCCCGGCTTAGTAGCTTCTGCATTGACCGGAAGCTGTTCTGCCGGATTGTCATCACTCTCATCTGCCGGGTCTTTGTAGTATGGATTTTTCGTCTTGTAGACCTCCGACATATTTCCGGCATTGTCCATTGCAGAAATGGTAAAATACTCATACCCCGCATCAAATTGCTGCAGGCGGATATTCAAAGTTCCATTTGTAAGGTCTGTAAATTCATATCCGTTGACATAGACTGCTTTCGCTCCGGAATCCGTATCATGTACCTGAACACTCAAAAGTCCATCACTGACTGCGGCATTAAGTGTAGGTTTTGTGGTGTCAAAACATTTGATTGCACGGCTTCTCTCATAGGTATGATCCTTCTGGTCAGTGACCTGCACATACACCGTACAGTTTTCAGAAATCTCCAGCTTTCTGTCCTCTGTCACATCCGTCCAGCTTCCATTCTGTCCTACCTTTGCCTGTATCTTTGCAATTTCAAAATTTCCTGTGTGTGCCACATCCACAACTGTAAATGTTACGGTTGCTTTGTCATTATGCCATCCATCCGGCTGATTGATCTGGATTGTGACATTCGGCTTTTTATATGCACAGAGCTTATAATCTTTCACGCATACCTCGCAATTATGGTCGTATTCATACGCACCACATTTATCCTCACAGGTACACTCCGGTTCTTTCACATCACCACCGGATACCGTATCCTCTTCCGTACTGTTTTCTTCAGAACCACTTTCCGTTTCCTGCTCTGTATCATTCTCGGTTCTGTTTTCCTCAAAACTGCTTTCCGGCTCTGTATCCTCCGCATGAACACTCACTGCATAATTCCCGTTCATGGCAAAACCCAAAGCGGGCATACAGAATAAAACTGTTGATAAAACAAGCGATAACACCGCCTTAGATGATAGTTTCATTTTTTTCATGGCTTACTGCCTCCTTTTCTGATTGTTGTGTCTGTTCTTCCTGTTCTTTTTTCTTTAACAGATGCAGGATTTCTTCCTCACTGACTTTATTCAGTAAAATCAGCCGTTCCAAAGAAATTTTATTCTTCTCAATAAATTTCATTTTTTCCGCATCCTCTGCCATCTGTAACTGCTCCTCTAAGTCCTTCTGCCTTGCCTGCAATCCTGCAAGCTGCTCCCGGACTTTCAGAAGCTCTTTTTCAATTCTTTCCTTTGTCATTTATCCTCACTTCCTGCTTTTAATTTAATCTTCCAAAACTGTAGAAATGGCTCTGCCAGTATGGTGTATTGATAGAAGCATATTTGATTGGGTCACCGCAGTGTATCATTACACCGTTTCCGCAATAGATACCCACATGGCTGACAGGTCCCGGTGAATTGTAAGTACCTGTAAAAAAGATGATGTCCCCAGCCTTGGCATCTGCCGCTGACACCGGAGTACACTGGTCATAAATGCCCTGTGCTGTAGTTCTTGGCAGATTATGTACGCCACTGTTGGTAAATACCCAGCATACAAAGCCGGAACAGTCAAAGCTCGTGGACGGAGAAGAACCGCCCCATACATACGGATAACCAAGATATCTTGCTGCTTCCTCCATAAGTGCCTGTACTGTTGCATCATCATAGGAATCCGGTGGTGTGACATTTCCCGGTGAACCGCCACCGCCCGGAGTTTCTCCATAAAGAGTTCCCTCACCCACATCAAAGTAAAATAACGGGTTATAATACTCCCCGTTATACAAACACTCGATATGAAGGTGGCTTCCGGTACTGCTTCCCGTATTTCCTGTTGTTCCTATGGTTGTTCCGTGTGTAACTGTCTGTCCGGCACTGACATTTAGTGTATCCATGTGTGCATACTTGGTGCAGTAACCATTGCTGTCCTCTATCACAACATAATTACCATAAGAAGCACCATAGGTTGCTGTTGTAACCGTTCCATCCATCGCTGCCAGCACGGTTGTCCCTGTGGGCACCGCTATATCCACACCACGGTGAAACTGTTCCTGCCCTGTGACCGGATTGATACGGTAGCCATAATAACTCGACACATAGCTGTACCAATACAGATTGAGCGGTGTATAAAACTGCTGTGTCAGCCCATGGGTTTCATTGTAAAGAGCATAGATTTCTTTCTGCTCCTCATTCATGTGTCCGGCTACCACCACACCCAGATCTGTGGCTGTCAGAGTTACTTCAAGTATGGTTACGGTGTATTCTTCTTCCTCCTCATACTCATATTCTTCCTCTGTTTCCTCGCCCGTTACCGGGTCTGTTACAGTTCTTGTTCCTGTCTTTGTGACAGTCCTTGTCCTCGTTTCCGTGGTAGGATTTAAGGTCAGCTCATACATTTCTTCAAAAAGGCTTTCTATCTCACTTTGTACTTCACTTGCCGTAAATTCCGTATGTACTGCCGACAGGTAACTGATTAAAACAAACGGGTCATGTCCTATGGCATCCAGATTGTAGCGGTATTCGTCATAATCCGGATAATCCGTTTCTATGGAATTGATTTCTTTCTGCAATTCCATTTCCAGCTCGGAAAACGCCAAGTCCGCAGCATCAATCTC
>JBJELO010000278.1:0-2380 GCA_051879195.1 Lachnospiraceae bacterium | reverse complement strand
CTTGCCTTTGCATACTCCCGCTTGATACGCTGTTTCTGCAATCGTTTCTGCATCTGCTTTTTCAGGGTCTTTTCCTGCATCTCCGGGTTTTCTTCCAAAAACTTCTGATACCGGAAATTAACCTCTTTCTTAAACTGTTTTTTCTCCAGCTTTGCGACTTTCTCTTTCTTCCTTTGCAATCCGCTTTTATGGTTACGTTTCACAAAATGATAGACATCTTCTGCTGTCTGCTCCGTCTTATGTGCTCCTTCCACGGCAGAATTTTCTTTCTCCACTTCGGCAACCTTGCCATGGGCAAAATTGGAATATTCTGCACCGACCCTGCCTGCAACCACTTTTACCGGACTGTCCGGTTTGAATTGCTTTTCTTTTTCCACGGCAGTCAGCACATACTTTGCTTTTCCTGTCTTTTCATCAAAGACACGCTCAAAGGAATACTCCTTTGTCTTTGGTATCTTCTTTCTTGCAGCTTCGGTCTTTTTCCCGGCTTTCTCTGCCTTATTTTGTAGTCTGTCTAATTTTTTGCTTCCATGAAACTCTGGCTCTGCTCCTTCCGTAAAGGTTTTGTCCTTCGTCTGGAAATCACGTTCAAAATCAGATTGTTTTGTCCGTTCCCTGTTCTGATACTCCCGTCTGTGGTATTTTCCTTTTTTCTCGGATTGGTGGTAGGTATCCCTGCGGTGGTAATCATCCTTTTGCTGATGTTCCTCCTGCTCCCTGTTACCTTCCTCTGTAAAAGTATTGTTTTCCTGCGAAAAATCGCTTTTCTTCTTACTGTCCGCATCCGTATTCTCAGACTTCTGGTCACTGTGTCCAAAAGTGTCCTGCTTCTGATACTGCTTTTTATTTCTGCGTTTTGCTGACTGCCCCGACTTCTGGACATTCTGTCCAAAGGTTTCAGACTGTTCCTTTTTCTGAGCATCTCTGGAAATGTCATTTGCATCTCTTGGCTGATGTGTCCCGGAATGCTTATGCTGTGCTTTCTGCGAAGCGGTTTCCTTTTCGGAACCACCTTTAGCAAAAGCACTCTTATCACTTGCAAACTCAGCCGACTTGTCTTTTTTATTCTCTGCCACTAATCAACATCCTCCTGCTTTACACTTTCTTCCGGTTTGGTATTCATAATCGCATAGGTCTTTGTGTCTGTCGGGTATTTATCCACGAAAGGAATAACCACGTTATCGAACAGAATCAGACCGGAACCTGGCTCTGAATTTGTTACATGGGAAAGCTGCTTTTCGGAAAGCCCCAGTTTATCAGCAAGTATCGCCTGATCCTTTGCATTCTGGTTCAGCAGATAAACAAAATCAGAGTTACCAAGAATACCCTCGATTTCCTCCGACTTTAAGAAGTCACCCACATTCTGTGTCAGACCTGTCGGAATACCGCCCCATTTTCTGAAACGCTTCCAGATTTCCACCGAATAAATGGCAGTCTGCCTCTCCTTTAAAAGAAGGTGGAACTCATCACAGTAATAACGGGTAGCGATTTTTCTCTCCCTGTTCTGCGACACCCTGTTCCATACAGCATCCTGCACGATGAGCATACCCAGCTCTTTCAACTGGTTTCCCAAATCCCTGATATCAAAGCACATGATACGGTTCTTACTGTCCACGTTAGTGCGGTGATTAAAATAATTCTGCGAACCATGCACATACAGTACAAGGGAGTTGGCAATACGCTCTGCTTTCGCATTTTTATGGTCTAAAAGGGCATTATATAAATCCTCAAGGATAGGCATATTCTCCGGCACCGGATTTTCAAAATAGGCATCATAGATATGACGGATACATTCATCAATGATACCTTTCTCATCATTCTCCAGACCGTCCTTCCCTCCGGCAATCAGATCACACAGGGTAATGATAAAATCACTCTTTAATTTCAGAGCTTCCTTATCTCCCTTATGGCTTAACTGAATATCCATCGGGTTCAGATAGTCTTTGGAATTGGTTGCCAGCTTTACCACCTGCCCATGCAAGGCTCCCACAAGAGCAAAATACTCGCCCTCCGGGTCACAGATAATCACATCATCCCTTGTCATAAGAAAGCAGGATAAAATCTCCCTCTTTGCACTAAAGGACTTACCACTACCCGGTGTTCCTAAAATCACTCCGTTTGGTGTACGAAGCCGCTTTCTGTCTGCCATGATCATGTTGTTTGATAGGGCATTTAAACCATAGTAGATTGCCGGTGCAGGCATAAATAATTCCTGCGTACAGAACGGCACAAGAATAGCGGTACTCTTTGTGGTAAGCACACGCTCAATTCCCGTATCATTGCAGCCAATCGGTGCAGAAGCCATAAGCCCCTGCTCCTGCAAATACTGCAAACATCTTAAGTTACAGTTTGCCTGCTGGATAATGCCGGACACCCTCTG
>JBJELO010000277.1:0-25999 GCA_051879195.1 Lachnospiraceae bacterium | reverse complement strand
AGTACTTTCGCTACCTTTCCTTCAACCATTGATCTACCATTTTAATATCCTCATTCACCACCTTTGCAATGATTTCCGGATTCATTCCCATTTCCCTCAGATTTAGCGCAGTCTCTTTTGCTTTATCCAATGCACCTTCTTTTAAGCCTGCCATATGGCCTTCTCTACGTTCTTCGCTTCTCATATCTGCTATAGCTTTACACATATCAACCACCTCCTGATTCGGATCAATCTTCAATTTTGAATTCGTACATACATTGATAACCATTGCAGCCTTTCTGTCCAGAACAGAAAATTTCTCATTTTTGTCAACAAGTTTTTCAAGCTGCTGTTTGTCGGTTGAATATTTGATAAATGAAAGAACCTCTCTTAAGCTGGAATGAAATTTGTCCAGTTCTCTGTCATTCAGATATGCCGGTGCAATCAGATGAATGTGATAATTTTCTACCAATGATAAAATCTCTTCATCCTGCACATTCAGCATCTCATGCAGGCTCATGGGACCATCCCACTCTTCTGCGGAGAAGAATACAACCAGCGTTATCACAGGTACCAGCCGATCCTCTTTATAAAAACCGGAAAGATACTCTCCTGCACTGTGTTCCTTTGCGTCTTTTGCTTTCCGATGTGATGATGCAGCTTTCCTGACCTGACCGGCATATTCCAGCGCATCATAAACCATATTTTTGACCGGCATTGCATAATGGACCTCATCCTGATTCTCGATTCCCAGAATCACATATGCTGCATGTTCATCAGCCATTGCGGTGAGATATTTCAGTTCATCTCTCACTTTTTGAACAGGAAGCTCTGCTCCGTCCGAACCATACGGAACTTCAACTGCCACAGAGTCCAGACGATGTAATTTCTCTGGCTGTATGACCTCTCTCCCACCATAAATCAGATAATTGAAAGCATCTGCAAATACCTGATTATCTTCCATATACTGTTTGGTTACTGTATCTGCTTTTCCCAAATCTATTCTGCTCCTTTTCTTCAGAAAATCAGTAAGATAAAATATCTCTGCAGAAGCGAATATTTTTGAGAACCATATCTTTTTCTGACTTCATTTTATCATACTGATTTTAGCTTTTCAAGTTACACACAAATGAAGAATCTTTCCTGACTCAGGTTAACATGCTGCTCATTGGATTCCTCCGATTAGATGAGACTGTTTATATAATCTTATTATAAAACCGCATGTTTGTCAATGTCATACGCACAGGATTCTCCTTTCCTGTGTATTTTACCTTTCTGATTTCAAAATAAGCCTTCGATGCAGACCGATACCTGCATCCTGCTTTCCTTAAACCAGATGTTTCCAATTTCCGTGAAAATCGAAAACAATGATTACATGGTAATCAAAGGTAATCAAAAGTAATAGCTCAGTAACCCTTATATTTCCTGCATTTTTGCCATTTTGATAGCGGGTTCGACTCCCGTTATCTGCTTTTTTTGATGCCCTATATGTACGACACATCTATCATAGCACATTCTGCTGCATATTTCAAAACTTCATCCATTAAATCAACAAAGAAACCGGTATATAGCTTACGCTGGCCAGCGGTTCAGCCTTTTTCTGTTTTTCTGTTTATGCTGCTCCCTGAAAATATAAAGACAGATACATCCTTTTTTACAGCTGGGAGAATACATGCCAAACCACCTTTGCTTCCGGAAAATCATCGGATGACGCCAACCAACAATGACAGGCGGAAAGGTTTCTTACAAAACAGGTCTGTAAAACCCTTGATATATAGTCCTGGATACAATATAATAGACTATATGTTTCGCAAATTTTCAAATCATATGCACAAATGGAAAGGAGAAAGTATATGAAAAAAAGAATTGTGTCTATTATCCTGTGTATGCTGATGGCCGTTTTAGTTTCTTCGGCATTTTTCGCAGTTCCAACTGCTGCAGCTGACAAGAACGAAAGCGAAGCAGACAAAACGGCAGCCGTAAGCGAAGAAGCAGGGACAAACGCGGAAAATGAAGGGCTGAATGTAACAAAGCGCACAGTGGAAGAAATCAGGGATTTTGCCTCCAGATATCCGGCATCCGTATCACAGAAGGTTACTTATAAAAAGGAGCCGTCTTTAAGCAATCCGTACAGTGAAGGCATTCTGTCAGATGAAACAATGAATTCAGCATTAAATTTACTGAATCAGTGTCGTTATATTGCCGGTTTGGATGCGGATGTCACTCTGGATGATGATTACTCCAGTCAGGCATCAGCAGCTACACTTGTTAACTACCTGAACGGAGAACTGAGCCATAATCCGAAAAAGCCGTCCGTACTGGTATCAAACGATGAGGGCCTCCTTTATGACAGGGGCCGTAGAGGTGCGATGAATTCCAATCTTGCAGCGGGATACAGTACCTTGAATTCAGCAATTATGAATGGATGGATGTCAGATTCCGACAGTTCCAATATTGAAAGAGTTGGTCACAGGCGCTGGATACTTAACCCTGAGATGGGGAAGGTCGGGTTTGGTGCAACAAATCGTTATTATGCCTTGTATGCATTGGATGAATCAGGGGAAGGGGGACAGACCCGGGTAGCATGGCCGGCACAGAACATGCCTGTACAGTATTTTTCTGCAGGGGATGCATGGTCCGTTTCTTTTGGTAAAGAACTGACGGCATCAAATATCAAGGTTACTCTTGTCAGAAAATCAGACAATAAAAAATGGGTTTTCAGCAGTAATTCTTCAAATGGACATTTTTATGTAAATAATGGTTATGGTCAGTCAGGCTGCATTATTTTTCAACCTGAGGAACTGGATTCCATTAAAGCAGGAGATCGGTTCAATGTAACGATCTCAGGAGCAGAAAGCTCGGATATTTCCTATCAGGTTAATTTCTTTGATATAACCAGAAGTATAAGTAAGGCATCAGTAACGCTTTCAAAGACTTCATATACATATGACGGAAAAGCGAAAAAACCTGCTGCAGTTGTAAAGCTGGGAAATATTACGCTGAAAAAAAACACGGATTATACGGTATCCTATGAAAATAACACCAATGCAGGAACCGGTGAGGTTATTATAACAGGTAAAGGAAACTATAAGGGAACGGTAACAGCAACATTTAAGATTGACAAAGCTGATCAGACCATATCGGCATCCGTTTCATCATCTACTGTCAAAAAAGGAAAAACAGTAACAATTAATGCTTCTTCCAGCGGATCGTCCAAAATAACATTTTCCTCTGGTAATTCCAATATAGCGAAGGTCGATTCAAAGGGAACAGTTACCGGAACAGGCGTTGGAACGGTTGTGATCACCATAAATGCGGCGGAAACAAAAAATTATCATAAGGCAACGAAAAAACTGCAGCTGAAGATTATTCCCCGAACACCGTCTATTGAAAGTCTCTCCAATAATTCTGCAGGAATTACCGTGAAATGGAACAAAATAAGTGAAGCAGACGGTTATTATGTGTATCGAAAAAAAGGTTCAGAAACAGACTGGTCGAAAGTAGCTGCCATCAAAACCAATACAGTATTCAGCTGGAACGATAAAAGCGCGGACAGTAACGGAATAAAATATGTTTATAAGGTCAGGGCATATAAAACAGTGTCTGATAAAACCTACACCAGCAGCTCGAGTGCCGGTAAAACCATTTACTACCTGAGCAGTCCTTCCATATCCGGACTGACAAACAGCGGAAAGAGAACTTTTAAAGTAACCTGGACAGGAAATACCAGGGCCAGTGGTTATCAACTGAAGTATGCATCTTCCAGTAATTTCAGCGGAGCGAAGACAAAGACTTTCCGTGGAAATAAGTCGGTGACAACGTCGGTAAATGAACTGACAAAAGGCAAAATTTATTATGTAAAGATAAGGGCTTATAAGACAGTGGAAAATACAAAATACTATTCATCATGGAGTGTAGTAAAAAAGGTAAAAATCAGTAAGTAAATGAGCCGATAGACATCAGCTGTTCAGAAAAAGATTGCATAAAAACGATGTTTCAGAATATGCAGCCCATTATTGATGACAACTCACCAATAATGGGCTCATTTCAGAGCAGTATTCACTGCTTCCATGCAGATACGTCTTTTTCCATCTATACCGCCGGATACCGGCTAACCGCCTCATCTCACCTTGAATCCACATCCGCAGCCGGTTTTTTCTTTAAATTCTGCCGCCAGTTCTGTCAGAACTGATTCCTCCGTTCCCGGCAGAATGGTCAGCTGGATTTCCTTCGTTCCGGGAAGATAGGAAGGATTTTTGCATACGGTGATGCCGTATTTACTGCACAGGACACCTGCAATCTTGATCAGCTCCGCCTGATTGACCTTATCTGCGATACGGATTCTCCACCCGATCTGATCAGACAGTGTCTGAAGCAGTTGCCGGTACCGCCTGCCCAGTGCAGGGGAGATAAAGGAAAATTCCAGGAATTTGCCTTCCCCGTCGTTTTTGATGCCTTTCCTGTACAGCGTACACGGCTGCCCCTCAAATGTCTGGTCAATACAGGAAAATGCCAGATTCTGTTCCACCTGCTCCGCATTATCATTTTGCGGCCGGAAGAAATCCATCCCATTGTCCGACAGCTCCGATGAACCTGATAAAACACCGCTGCCGGCCGTTCCCGCAGAATCCTTTCCGGAATCGGATATTCCGTTTATTACCAGCTTCCAGCCGGTCATTTTCCGGAATTCCTGTATTTTTCCGGCATCTTCCTCCGTCATGCTGCTCAGTGTGACGGCATATTCCTTCCGTTCCTGAAAATAAGAGGTTTTCATCAGCCTGTTTTCAAACCAGCCATACAGCAGTACACCTGCCGCGTTATGATTCATGGAGGGATTGATACTGATTGTCCAGCCGGTTTCCTCTCTGAACTTCTCTGCAGCCGCCTGAAGCCGCCCTGTATCCTGGCTGTCAGGGTAATCGAAGATCAGGATGATTTCCTGCACTTCCACATGGTAGCTGATCTTTTTATACGGAAATTCACCAAAATGAAGCTGCACCTGTTTCTCCAGTTCCTGAATCGTCATGGTCTTCGGCGCTTCTGCCTGCTTCACCGCTTCCTCCGGATTGGCGCAGAACAAAAACATCCGTCTGGGATCCGGTGAAAAATATATACTTTTCAAAAAAATGTTCTGCATGTCCTGAAGGATTGTTTCATCCGAAACCGCTTTTCCATACCAGATCTGCGCAATCTGTGCCACAGAAAAAATCTTCTCCGGATAATACTCTCTCCAGTAAGCCCAGAGCAGCTTTTCATCATCAACTGTAAATGGACTGTCTTTCTGAAGCGTATGCGGAAATATCTGTGACAGCTGTTTTCGCTTCTTTCCTATCAGAATTTCGCAGGTTTGTCCGCACTCGGGAAGATATACTCTTTTCCGGTAATCCTCCGACGCAATCACTGCTCCCAGTTCATCAATCACATCCCGGTTGCCGTGAACCAGGAAGATGTTTCTGGACTCCAGCCGGTTCAGCAGTGCCATGATCTCCGACTGATCCCCGTGTGCGGAAAGCCCTACCTGATGAACCCCGCATCTTACCGGAATTGTCGTTCCATCCAGCGTGATTGTTTTTTCATCCGGATTCTCCAGAAGATTCAGCAGCTTTCTGCCCGGCGATTCTTCATCCTGATATCCGGTGATGATGATGCTGGCATGTTCCATGGAAATCAGTTTCTTCGCATACAGAACACTGGGACCGCCGGTCAGCATACCCGAACTGGAAACAAAAATCGCCGGATCCGATCCCTCCATCAGCTCCTCCCTCTTCTGATTCACAGCAACAGGCTGGATCTCTTTCGTATAGAACGGCTCATTTCCTTTCAGAATCCGCTTTCCCAGTGCATTTTTCAGATAAAGCGGATTGCGGATGTACATGGTATTGATATCTCTTACCATGCCATCCACATAAACCGGAACAGCCGGGAGTTCTCCGTTCTGAATGGCCGAGCGGAGAATCAGCAGGACTTCCTGTGCCCTGCCCAGTGCAAATGCAGGGATGAGTATTTTATGTTTTTTCTGCAGGCATTCTCCAATCAGGTTGACAAGCCGCCTTTCCTCGGTCTGCCGGTTGGCGTGGAGCCGATTACCGTAGGTTGTCTCCACAATGCTCACATCCGGTCTCAGCCTGGGAATTCTGATTCCCTCAATGGTACGCTGGGCAAAAGAAGAAAAATCTCCCGAGTAAAAAAGACTCCCCTCCTCCGTCACCAGATAAATGCATGCCGCCCCTGCAATATGCCCCGCAGGATAAAACGTCAGCGTAAAATTCTCAAAAATCTTATGAGGTGTATTAAAACCGAAGGTCACAATACGGTTCAGCATGGAAAGTACATCTTTCTCCGTATAATGCGGAATCTCCTCTTCCCGCCGTTCCATCACCTTCAGACTGTCATACAGCAATACCCGGACCAGATCCGCAGTCATGGCCGTCATATACACCGGAACCGTCGGATAGGAACGGCTGATAATCGGCAAAGTCCCTATGTGGTCCATATGTGCATGACTGATAATGATCGCATCCAGCCCGCCCATCTGCTGAATCGTACGAAAATCCGGAAGCGGATCCTTCCCTCCGGACTGACGGATACCGGAATCCATCAGAATCCCTTTCCCCGCTATTCTCAAATAAATGCAGCTCCCGCCAATTTCCATGGCTCCGCCTAAAAAACTGAGTTCCATATCTTATCTCCAATGTATAATATTTCTATCTGCAGTAATTTTATCATTACTGTTAGAGCTAACCTCAAAAACACTGCGTGTTATGATCTGCCTGGCTCTGAACAGTACCATTTTATCAGATTCCCGGTTATGAAGCAACTGCTGCATCAAACAGAAAAACCCTCCCCCCGCCTTTGGGCAGGAAAAGAGTTTTCATCCATTTTCAGCATTCTCCATACTTTTCAAGGACTTTTTAGGACTTATCGAGTAAAATGTACTGTCAAAAACCAGCTCGTCAGGCAGCCTGCAAATCCTGACACCATAAAAAACCTGCCGGGCCACGCTTTCATATAGGAACCCGGCGGCGCAGCTTTCAGCGCAATCACCAGCAGAATCAGGATTCGGATTATCTCCTGTTGTGCGATGCCATGAACAACCAGTACCGTATTTTTATCAAAACAGAAGAAGAATATCTGTGCTACCGCCTCGGAACCTATATTGAAAAAGACAAATTTCGTCTGGATGTGAATGAAGATGACAACTCCATGATCAGAGTTTACACAAAAGACGGCGTCGCCATCGAAATCGAAGAAGGCGCTTCTGTACTGGATTTTGCATTTAAAATCCACGAAAATCTGGGACTTCAGTTCGATTATGCACTGCTGAATAACAATCCGCAGCATTATCCTCCCTATCAGCAACTGAGCCGTGGAGATACAGTAATCATCAAAAAAAGCAAACAGATTACAGCCAGTCTGAACTGGTTCCGGTACATCAAGACAAGTTATGCACAGGAAAAACTGATCCGGTATCTCAATAAACAGACCCCTAATGAGTACATCCGCGTCTACACAAGAGACGGCACCGCCGACCGTATCGAAAACGGTGCAACTGTCCTTGACCTTGCTTTCCGCATTCACACCAATCTTGGACTGCGTTTTGACCATGCACTGATCAATGGATCTACACGCCATTATCCGGCTTCCACCCGATTATCAGATGAAGATTCCGTGATCATCGTCAGCAGAGATACCGTAACAGCTGATCTGCAGTGGTTCCGGTACCTGAAAACCGATCATGCCATTGATAAACTGATCAAGTATTTTAAAAATTCCATGAACCAGTATGCCTGGCTCACCGAAAATGCTTCCAGAAAATGAACGACGAAGCGCTTTCTTCCTGCACACCGGCGGGGGAAAAGCGCTTCGTCATTTTTGCTGTTTCCGTTTCATTTGGTTCTGTCAGGCGCAATCCGGATGCGGAGCGGATTCATCCAGATTCCTACTCCAGTTCAAATGCTCCCGTATACAGCTGATAATATTGTCCTTTCTGAGCGATCAGTTCCTCGTGGCTGCCCCGCTCAATGATATTTCCGTGGTCAAGTACGATGATGACATCGGAATTTTTAACGGTGGACAGGCGATGGGCGATGACAAAGACGGTCCGGCCTTCCATGAGGGCATCCATGCCCCGCTGTACGATGGCTTCTGTTCTCGTATCGATGGAAGAGGTTGCTTCGTCCAGGATCATGACCGGCGGATTGGCCACTGCCGCCCGGGCAATGGAAAGGAGCTGTCTCTGCCCCTGGGACAGATTGGCGCCGTTGCCGGTGAGGAGCGTATCATATCCGCCGGGCAGACGGGTGATGAAATCGTGGGCGCCTGCCAGTTTTGCCGCCGCGATGCATTCCTCATCGGATGCGTCCAGCTTGCCGTAGCGAATGTTCTCCATAACCGTCCCCGTGAACAGATTCGTATCCTGAAGAACGATGCCCAGCGAGCGGCGCAGATCATCCTTTCTGATCTTGTTGATATTGATGCCGTCATAACGGATCTTGCCGTCAGCGATATCGTAAAAACGATTCAGCAGATTGGTAATGGTGGTTTTACCAGCACCGGTCGCTCCTACAAAAGCTACCTTCTGGCCCGGTTTTGCATAAAGGGAAATATTGTGCAGCACCGTTTTATCCTCCACATAGCCGAAATCCACATCGAACAGACGTACATCGCCTGTCTGCCTCGTATAGGTAACCGTTCCGTCCGCCTGATGGGGATGTTTCCATGCCCACATGCCGGTATGCTCGGCGCATTCCACCAGCTGCCCGTCCTGTTCACGGACATTGACCAGCGTCACATAGCCTTCATCGGTTTCCGGCTCCTGATCCATCAGATCGAAGATACGCTCTGCACCGGCCAGACCCATGACTACAGCGTTGATCTGATGGGAAACCTGTCCGATATTGCCCACAAACTGCTTTGTCATATTCAGAAACGGCACCGTAATGCTGATACTGATTGCCATCCCCGACAGACTCACATTAGGTACCTTGAGAATCAACAGAGCACCGCCGGCAATGGCTACAAAAACATACAGAATATTGCCGATATTGTTCAGAATAGGTCCCAGAATATTGGCATACCGGTTGGCCTTCTCCGCCTCCTCAAAAAGCAGATCGTTGATCCGGTCAAAATCCGCTTCGCTGTCCTCTTCATGGCAGAACACCTTTACCACCTTCTGGCCGTTCATCATCTCTTCAATGTAGCCTTCCACCCGGCCCAGAGCCTCCTGCTGCCGGAAGAAATACCGGGCAGAACCGCCGCCCACCTTCTTCGTGATAAAATACATGAACACCACGCCCACCAGAACCACCAGCATCAGCCATACACAGTAATACACCATAATACAGAAGATGGTCAGTACTGCAATCGCCGAAATCATCAGCTGAGGAAAACTCTGGGAAATCATCTGGCGCAGCGTATCGATATCATTTGTATAATGGCTCATGATATCACCATGGTTGTTGGTATCGAAATATTTAATGGGAAGCCGCTGCATCCTGTCGAACATCTTCTCACGCATTTTTTTCAGCGTTCCCTGGGTAATGATGGCCATCAACTGATTGTAGGCAATTCCCGCCAGTAAAGACAGCACATAAAAAGTCGCCAGAACCGCAACATATTTCAGAATCTGCGGTCCTACCAGATCCCAGGAACCATCTTTCCAGTTCTGCTCCACCAGAGCAATGATATTCTGCATGAAAATGGACGGGATCGAGCTGACCACCGCGTTGAACACGATACAGACAACGGTGATCGGAAGCATCACAGGATAAAATTCCCGGATTGTCTTCAGCAGACGGGGAATAATGGACATGCTTCCTTTTCCGGAATCTGTTTTTGCATGATCCTGTTTCATGCCTCTTCACCTCCTTTATTCTGGGAAATATAGATTTCCCGGTAAATCCCGTTGGTTTCCATCAGCTCTCTGTGATTTCCGATACCGTTGATGGTACCGCCTTCCATGACAATGATACGGTCCGCATCCTCTACGGAGGCAATTCGCTGAGCGATAATGATCTTCGTCGTCTCCGGTATATACTGTCTCATGGCGCTGCGGATCCGGGCGTCTGTCCGGGTATCCACCGCACTGGTGGAATCGTCGAGAATCAGAATCTTCGGCTTTTTCAGAAGGGCTCTGGCAATACAGAGACGCTGTTTCTGGCCGCCGGAGACATTGGCTCCTCCCTGCTCGATCCACGTATCGTATCCATCGGGGAACTGCTCGATAAACTCATCGGCACAGGCCAGTCTGCAGGCCTGAATCAGTTCCTCATCGGAAGCCTCCTTATTGCCCCACCGCAGGTTGTCCTTAATCGTTCCCGAGAACAGAATATTCTTCTGGAGAACTACAGCAACCTGATTCCGCAGCGTTTCCAGATCGTAACGGCGCACATCCTCACCGCCCACCTTCACGGTTCCCTCAGTTGCATCGTACAGTCTGGAAATCAGCTGGATCAGCGATGATTTGGAGGAACCGGTTCCGCCGATGATACCGATGGTCTCACCGGAACGGATATCCAGATTGATATCGGACAGAGCCATCCGCTCCGCCTTTTTCGAGTATTTGAAACTTACGTGTTCAAAGGAAACGGAACCGTCCGCCACTTCATACAGCGGGTTCTCAGGATTAGAAAGCGTACTTTTTTCCGTCAGCACCTCCACAATACGTTTGCCCGATTCCATGGCCATGCTGACCATAACCAGAATCATGGACAGCATCATCAGACTGTTCAGCATCATAAAGCTGTAGGTCAGCAGAGCTGAAAACTGTCCCACATCCAGATCCAGACCGTGGCTTGTGATAATCGTATAGGAACCGAAGGAAAGCACAAAGACCATAACCGTATAGATGCAGAACTGCATCATGGGGTTATTCCACGCCAGAATCCGCTCTGCCCTTGTGAAATCCTGACAGACATCTTCCGCCGCCACGTCGAATTTCTTCTGTTCGTATTCCTCTCTGACGAAAGATTTTACCACGCGCATACCCTTGATATTCTCCTGAATAGATGCATTCAGATTGTCATACTTTTTAAATACCTTCTGAAACAGCGGCATGGTGGTGCGGATGACCAGCCCCAGACCGCATGCCAGAAGCGGCAGCACAAAGAGGAAAATAACCGCCATCTTCCCGCCCATGATAAATGCCATCACAAAAGCAAATATCAGCATCAGCGGGGCGCGGATTGCTGTCCTGATGATCATCATGTACGCATTCTGCACATTGGTAACATCTGTTGTCATACGGGTCACCAGAGATGAAGCGAGAAATTTATCGATATTCTCGAAGGAATATCCCTGGACCGCATAGAACATGTCTTTGCGCAGGTTGCGCCCCAGGCCGCAGGAGGCAGTAGCACAGGTGGAGCCCGCCAGGCCGCCGAAGGTCAGCGAAAGAAATGCCATAACCACCAGAATCAGTCCGTACCGCAGAATCTCCTGCATGTTGCAGCCGCCTTTAATTTCATTGACCAGCATGGCGATGATAAACGGAATGATACATTCCATCACCACCTCGAAAGACACCAGAATCATGGTGGCAATCGACGGCTTTTTGTACTCGCGGATACTTTTTGCAAGTTCTTTTAACATCTTGTTGATTCATCCTTTCTGTACCATGAATCAGGTGGCCCCGGGATCTTCCGGACTTACTGCGAAAGATCCCGGAACAGACTTCTGCAGTAAAAAACAGTGTCTATCCGCGGAAAAACGGATAGACACCACTGTCATATGAAGCTTAAATCTGCCATTCTGTTTCGGTACTTTTCATTGTTCCCGACAGGGAAAACCGGCCGGTCAGCGTGCGATCCACTGTCCGGTACGATTGTTTCAATTCTAACATTTTTCAAAAAAACCGTCAAGAATACATTTTTAACTTCCAGAATACATTTTTACTTAATATCAGTATATGTAATGATTCCCTGTCAGAACATTTCCGCGGACATCTTGTCAATCTCCTCATCAACCGCCGGATATACTTCCGGGAATACAGAGAAATTCAGGCCATGAGTGGTACAGGGGATAAAATACAGTTTGCCGCAGTCTCTGCAGAGCTGATCGGTTTCCTGCGCAATGATTTCCTGTGTCCAGTCCGCTTTATCAACCCTGCCATTATCGATACCGCCCATGAAAGTGATATCTTTTCCATACTGCTTCACCAGTGCAGGCAGATCATTGACAGACATACATCCCTGCCATACATCGATACCCATCTCGATCATGGTCGGTACCAGAGTTGCTGAATAGCTGTCGTTGTGATGGACAATCAGCTCTACGCCGTGATCATGATAATATTTGTAAATTCTCTGATAAGGTTCCAGATAGAATTCACGGAACATGTCCACACTCATAAACGTGGATCTCTGGGTTCCCCAGTCGTCATGATGGAAGATAACATCCGGTTTCATATAAGTGCAGATCTGCTCTGCCAGTTTAAGTTCCCATTCCGTAATATACTCGATCAGTTCATGAGTTGCTTCCGGTTCCTCATAGAAATTGATCAGTGCATTCTGAATCTCACACAGATAATGGCACATCTCGAAAAGTCCGGGCGCTACCATGGCTGCTACCATCTGCTCGTTCCTGTCAATCTTAGCCACATCCTCAAGGCACTGTTTCCAGTCTTCAGCCGTATAGCTGATATCGGGAGCTTTTACGAACTCTTTCCAACGGGTGACATCGGGGCATACAAGATGTTCTGCATCATGAACCGGGAATGCACCTGCCTGTCCTGCCGGCCACGCATTGGTATAGCCCCATCCGCAGACAACCGGGTCATCGCCGGGCTTTGCAGGCATCATGGGATACTGAAGCTGATACGGTGTTGTAAGTACAAATGCCAGCGCTTCATACTGCTTCACGAAACGATCCGGATTCCCGCCCTTAATGGTTTCCATCATGTTCTGTCTTTTAGTTAACATACCTTACCTCCTGATTATTCATTAAAACTGATGAATCCTTCTTCCGCAGAAAATACCGGATTATTTTGCAAAAATGCCGGATTTTCCTGCAAAATTGTCAAATTCATCTGTTAACAGGTTCAGAATCTCTTGCAATTCTTTTATGAATTCATTATATTTAAATAAAAGCAAAATGTAAACTCCGTATTTTGTTAAATTCAACATACTGTGATTCCTACATTTTATAGGAATCCATTACTTTTAACAATCCATTACGTATTGGAGGTATTGATACCATGAAGCTCCCTCTGGAACTGATCCGCGATTCTATCCACGGCTGCCGCGGTACCCTCTCCTGCCATACAGACCGGTCTTTCCGCACCTGGTACCAGGTCCTCTGCTGCGGGTCAGGTGATAATCAATCTTTCTTTTCTGACCCCTGCTGCAGTACAGACGGTTCTGATCCTGACTGCGCAGATAATTTTCTTCTGCTTGGAAAGGCAGAAGATTTCCCTCCTGATATAGCAGGAAGAGGGCTTATCTGCATCGGTGTCCCTTCGTCCCGTCTGCTTGAAAACAACGATATTCTGTATTTTGAAGACAACTGCTGTCTGCAGGAAATCTATCTGGAGATTCAGAAAATCTATCTAAAATTCCAGAACTGGGAAGACGCTCTCAATGATGTGCTGAACAACCATCCATCTCTGGACGCGCTGCTGACACTGGCCGCCGATGTTTTTGAGAACTCCGTTTTTCTTCATGATGAAAACTTCAATCTGCTTTCCAGCGTCAATGAAATGCCCGGACAGATGTCATGGGAGTATGACCCGGTGAAAGGCGGATATATCCTTCCCCTGGATGTTCTGAATGATTTCAAAGTCAATCAGGATTATCTTGACAGCATGTCCACTTCCGGTCCGTCACTTTTTCCCGATGACACTTTCGGCTATCGGATTCTGTATCAGAACCTCCGGTATCACGGCAGATATCTGGGCAGAATCTGCGTCAACGAACTTGGAAGAAAACTGCGCGACAGCGACTGGTTTCTGCTGGACTGCTTTTCACAGGTTGTGCTGAACTCCTTTCGTATTGAAGAAATCGTAATTCACAAACACGCTTTTTCCCTTTCCAGATTTCTGATCTGCCTGATCGAGCGTGAATCCATTGATCCCGGCGCACTGGATGAGATCCTGCTGCAGTATGGCTGGACCTCCGGGGATGAATATTTCTGCGCCTGTCTGTTTCCCGAAGAACGGGATATCCGGACCAATTCCATCCGGTACCTCTGCTCACGGATCTCCGAGCATTTTCCCCATACCTGCGCATTCCCCTATGAGCAGTCCATTGTGGTTCTGATCAACAGCACACGCAGCCAGATGACCATACCGGATTTCCGCAACAGGATCGGAGTACTGCTCCGGGAAAGTCTGATGAAAGCCGGTATCAGCTGTTCATGCTCTGATCTGACACAGTTCTATTATCTCTATCGCCAGGCTGTATGCGCACTGGAAACCGGGGAAAAAAGTCAGGAAACGTTCTGGACCTACTGTTTTGAAGATTACCGGACCGATTTCATCTTCCAGCATGCACTGCAGGAATTCCCGGCCGAAATGCTGTGCAGCAAAGAAATTTTTCTTCTGAAAGATTACGATGCCGGCCACACATCACAGCTTGGCACAACCCTGAAAATCTTCCTGGAAAATGAACGGAATCTGACAAAAACCGCTGAAATCCTCCAAATCCACCGAAGCACGCTGCTGTACCGAATCGACCGGATCAAAGAGATTACGCGCCTGAACCTGGATGATCCCAAAATCCGTTTTCGCCTGATGATGTCCTATTGTTTTCTTGAAGAAAGCAGATGATTTCTGTAAAAATCCCTGCAGAAAATACAGCGTCCACAGATATCATCCCGCAAAAAATCCCCGGACCGGGGCACATCCGCCTCGTCCGGGGAAAATCATTATAAAACCTTCTGCCTGCAGACAGCTGCAGGAATATTTTCAGAAAAACAGTTTACCGGATCTCACCGTGCATTTCCTGCAGGGATCTGACCGGCTCTCCTCCATGTTTTCTTGCGGAAAGGATTCCGCTGATGGTTGCTTTTGCTGCGGCCATGGTCGTCATATAGGGAATCTTCTTCTTGATGGCCGCTTTTCTCAGATAACTGTCATCATCGTTGGCATCGGGTCCGATGGGAGTGTTGATAATCAGATCAATATCCCCATTGGTAATCAGGTCGAGAATGTTGGGACGTCCTTCTCTGAGTTTTTTCACCTTTTCCGCCTGGATTCCATGCTCCGTCAGATACCGATGGGTACCTCTCGATGCCAGAATCCGGAAACCGGCTTCTTCAAACCCTTTTGCAACATCCAGCGCTTCTTCCTTCTCCCTGTCGCTGATGGTAATCAGCACGGTACCCTCAAGAGGCAGTCCGGACTGGGTTGCTTCCTGTGCTTTGTAGAACGCTTCGCCCCAGTAGCGGGAAAGTCCAAGCACCTCACCGGTGGAACGCATCTCCGGTCCCAGGATAGGATCCACTTCCTGGAACATGTTGAAAGGAAATACCGCTTCTTTTACGCCGTAGTAGGGAATCTGTTTTTCCTCCAGAGCCGGTATGGGCGACGGTTTTCCCGTCAGTTCCGCAGTAATAACCTCGATTGCCAGCGGTACCATACGGATGTTGCAGACTTTGGAAACCAGCGGAACGGTTCTTGACGCTCTGGGATTGGCCTCCAGCACGTAAACCTTGTCATTCTCAATGGCATACTGCATGTTCATCAGGCCCATGACATGCATCTCTTCCGCGATTTTCCTCGTATATTCCTTGATGATATTCACATTCTTTTCGGAAATATGTCTGGAAGGAATGATGCAGGCGGAATCTCCCGAATGAACGCCGGCCAGCTCGATGTGCTCCATCACCGCCGGAACAAATGCATGAGTGCCGTCGCTGATAGCATCAGCTTCGCACTCCATGGCATGATTCAGAAAACGGTCAATAAGAATGGGACGATCCGGTGTAACGCCAACCGCCGCATTCATGTATTCCACCATGGTCTTGGCATCGTAAACCACTTCCATACCACGTCCACCCAGCACATAGGAAGGACGAACCATAACAGGATATCCAATCTTCTCCGCAATCTGAAGCGCCTCTTCCACGTTCACCGCCATACCTGACTCAGGCATGGGAATCTCCAGCTTCTCCATCATGGCACGGAACAGATCACGGTCCTCTGCCAGATCGATCACAGCAGGTGCCGTTCCCAGAATCTTCACGCCGTTTCGCTCCAGATCCGCCGCCAGATTCAGAGGGGTCTGACCGCCGAACTGAGCAATCACACCCACCGGCTTTTCTTTTTTGTAAATGCTCAGGACATCCTCCAGTGTCAGCGGCTCAAAATACAGCTTGTCGGACGTATCGTAATCGGTGGATACGGTTTCCGGATTGCAGTTGACAATGATGGTCTCGAAGCCCAGCTTTTTCAGCGCCAGTGAAGCATGAACACAGCAGTAATCAAACTCGATACCCTGACCGATCCGGTTGGGACCGCCGCCAAGGATCATCACCTTGGGTCTGTCGCTGCTGACCGGATTCTTATCCTCCGCATTGTATGTGGAATAATAATACGCACTGTCCTCAGTACCGCTCACACGAACGCCTTCCCATGCTTCCTCCACACCCAGAGATATCCGGCGATTGCGCACGTCATCCTCGGATACCTCCAGAATCTGGCTCAGATATTTATCAGAAAATCCGTCTTTTTTCGCGGAAATCAGTGCTTCATCGGAAGGAAGCTGTCCCCTGCAGGCTATCAGCGCTTCTTCCGCTTCCACCAGTTCCTTCATCTGTTCGATGAAATAATGCTTCACTTTGGTAATCTCGAAGATTTCATCCGCAGTGGCACCCTTACGCAGCGCCTCATACATAATGAAATAACGTTCGCTGGAAGGTGTGATCAGCATATGAAGCAGCTCATCCTTCGATTTCTGATCAAAATCCTTTGCATGGCCCAGACCGTAGCGTCCGGTCTCCAGACTGCGGATTGCCTTCTGGAATGCTTCCTTGAACGTCTTGCCGATACTCATAACCTCGCCCACGGCACGCATCTGGGTTCCCAGCTTATCTTCCACGCCCTTGAATTTTTCAAAAGCCCAGCGGGCAAATTTGATCACCACATAATCCCCGTCGGGAACATATTTGTCCAGTGTACCATATTTACCGCAGGGAATATCCTTCAGCGTCAGACCGGAAGCCAGCATGGCGGAAACAAGGGCAATGGGAAAGCCGGTCGCCTTGGAAGCCAGCGCCGATGAGCGGGATGTTCTGGGATTGATCTCGATGATGATATCCCGGTCCGTCACAGGATCGTGAGCCCACTGTACGTTGGTACCGCCGATTACCTGGATGGACTCCACAATCTTATAGGATTTTTCCTGAAGACGCTTCTGTACTTCCGGTGAAATGGTCAGCATGGGAGCCGAACAGAACGAATCACCGGTATGAATGCCCAGTGGATCGATATTCTCGATAAAGCAGACGGTAATCATATTGTTGTCCGCATCGCGCACAACCTCCAGTTCCAGCTCCTCCCAGCCGAGAATCGATTCTTCCACCAGAACCTGCCCTACCAGACTGGCCTGCAGACCGCGGGCACAGACAACCTTCAGCTCTTCACGGTTGTATACCAGACCGCCGCCGGCACCTCCCATGGTGTAGGCAGGACGCAGAACCACCGGATAATGAAGCTTATCGGCAATAGCCAGCGCTTCATCCACCGAATAGGCAACCTCGCTCCTTGCCATCTCAATTCCCAGACTCTCCATGGTATGCTTAAACTCGATCCGGTCCTCGCCGCGCTCGATGGCATCCACCTGAACCCCGATTACCTGCACATGATATTTATCAAGTATTCCCTTCTGGGCCAGCTCCGAACACAGATTCAGTCCCGACTGACCTCCCAGATTGGGAAGCACCGCATCCGGACGCTCTTTCGCAATAATCTGCTCCATCCGCTCAATATTCAAAGGCTCGATATACGTCACATCAGCAATCTCCGGATCCGTCATAATCGTAGCCGGATTGGAATTCACCAGCACAATCTCATAACCCAGTTTCCTCAGCGCCTTGCACGCCTGAGTACCGGAATAGTCAAACTCACACGCCTGTCCGATAATAATCGGACCGGAACCAATAATCAATACCTTATGGATATCTTTTCTCTGGCTCATAAAAATATAATCCTCCTGTATGCACAATCATTTGTGTACCAGTCAGATTATAACGTAAAAGATGCAGTACATGCAATAGGGTGGAGTCCATTTTTATTCCGATTTTTACAGTTTTTGATTACGGTTCGGGGTTCGCGGATAGAGTATGTGTGAGGCACCATGAATAGCAGGGCCTGTCCGGAGACGCGCTCCCGCTCGCATGAAAACGCAGCGGTACTAAGCTTTTTCGGCGCTGACGCTTGAAAAAGCAAGTGCCGGCGTTTTCAACGGTCTCCTTGACAGGCCCTGCTATTCATGGTGCCGCCACAGGTTGTCTCTCTATCCGCAATGAAACCAGCAAACCGTATGCAGGAGGAGTACGCATTGGAATTGTTGATACAGATGCCCTTATGTAGTAGAACAGGTATAAAGATTCTTAAAATAGATGTGCAAATACCTGATTCATGGTGGAAGCGCTGTCTGAATTTGCGGACACAACATAAAGCCAGCTACAAATATGCGCCTTTCCCCATACAGTTCAGCACTTCATTTTGCCTGGAAAAGAAATAAACTGCGGCGGCAGAATGGCGGTGGTGTCCTGTAAAGGGGACCGTAGAAAACGCCGGTGCTTAGCGAGCGGGCCTTCGTAAGAAGGTTCGCGAGGTTAGCATCCGCTGCGTTTGATCAGAGCGAGAGCGGGTCCACGTACAGGATATCACCGTCATTCTGCCTCATCATTTTTCCTCAGGCGAAGTCCTGAGCTGCATTTTCAAGTTCTTCTTCCAGTATTCCGAGGTTGACATCGGAGTGTTCGATTTCCCGGGCGTATTTCCAAGTCATTTCGATGATGTCTTCCATGCTCAGCTGTCCGTTGTTTTTTACGTAGCGGTACATGGTCAGTTCCTGGATCCAGCGGGTTGAGAATACGGCGAATCGTATTTTTACGGCGATTTCTTCGTCGTAGACTGCTCCGCAGAACCAGGTGTAGACGAATTCTGTCATCAGCCGTTCGCCTGTCTGCTGGCGAATGGTGTGATTTCTGCTGCTGCTTTCGCAGTAGTTTTCGAATTCGCGGCAGATTTCTTCATATGTTTCCCGGCCTCTGGCATAGAGGGTGCTCCACATGTCATCGAGCATCAGCCCCCATTCGGGGCGGAGATGCTCCATTTTGTGGAAGATGGGGAATTCGCGGCAGCAGGTTTCGTAACGCCCCGGGAATTTTCCGTCATGGCTGCCTGCGGCGTTTTCAGCTTCCGCGCCCGGATCTTCACTCAGGTCTTTGTCCTGCACTTCGCCGGTTTCAGTCCCTTTCCGGTACCGGTCAATGACATCGTCCATATCGAAGCTGCGGTTTTCATCCATGCAGTCCTGCATTTCTTCCGCCAGCCCAAGAACCAGTGCCATACGGTTTTCAATGTCAGATTCCCGGTTTCCCAGAATCCGCAGCATGACTTCTCTTGCGTCTTCCAGGCGGGTGAAAAGCAGATAATCCATCTCGTCTTCTTCAAAGGAATCCTCCGCCTCGTCTGTTTCCCACTGTATGAACCGTTCGGGTTCCGTACAGGTCAGCAGCATGCGGGCTGCTTCCGGGCAGGACAAGGACAGGGACAGCTCCCGAAGCCCGTCGAATTCCTCCACATGGCGCGGGTATCTGCGGCAGGTATCACAGAGCGCAGATTCCCCCAGTTCCTGATGCAGATCACAGAGATCCTCCTCATTCAGAAAAACGCAGCGGCCCGCATCCTGATAAAATGCCCCTTCCTGCCAGTTGATGGAATTGACCAGGCGGCTGCCGAAAGAACCTTTCACACGCTCATACCGGTCCAGACTGTCATCATCAATATAAATCTGCCATCCGGCGCAGCACGTATCGGGACAATCCCCCGCCAGACACCGGAAATCATCATAATAAAACGGTTTGCAATATCTCATGGCTGTAATCTCCCTTCATTACCAGCCAAGTATAACGCATATCCACCGCAAATACCAGCGCAATCCGATTGCGCCGCCTTTCTCAGGCCAGGTCCGAACAGCTGCTCTTCACATTCATGATCAGCATCTGCAGCCGGTTTTCGATATTGGCGAAACTGACATCGGGATCATAATCCAGCGGAAGTATCTGGGCGTCAGGATACATTTCCTTCAGCCGCTTGGAAATACCTCTTCCTACCACGTGGTTGGGCAGACAGCCGAAGGGCTGGAGGATGACAAATGCGCGGCATCCCCGGGCGGCGTGGTGCAGGATTTCTCCCGGAATCAGCACACCTTCTCCTGCATCAAATGTATGATGGATGATGGGATCACTTTCCTTCACCAGCTGGGGAAGACGGCAGGCCGGCGTATAAAGCGGATGGCGTTTTGCAATGGAATCGGTCAGATCGTGAGCCTTATCGAACACCTCATCCACCGCGGAAAACCAGATCTTTTTATCAAGCGGTTTCTTCAGATGATATTCTTTGTTCTGTGCATCCAGATAGAAATAGCTTTTCTGAATCACATCGCTCATGCGCGCTTCAATGATTTCAAATCCATTGCGCTCCAGATAGTCCTCGATATCATGATTGGCACCCGGATGGAAATTCAGCAGATATTCACCCACAATCAGTACGCGGGGACGGGGGTGAGAACGGTCGTAAGATACCCCTTTCATGAGATCAATGGCCTTTTCAAAACCACGTTTTGCTCCGTGGACGCCGTGATTCTGCAGACCGTCGATGAGGGCATCCATCCCCTGTTCAAAAGCATGTTCGGTGCTTCCCTTTTCCAGCTCATAGGGACGGATCTTGCGGAGCAGCTCCTCCAGCACATCGATCATGGGCAGCGCAAAGCCTATCCGCACAGCCGAGAACAGATTCATCTTAAATCCCGGGTGAAGATTATGGTAATCCACATCGTCGTTGGTCAGAATCGGTACCCTGGGATAGCCCGCATCGTCCAGCGCTTTTCGCAGAAGGGCGCTGTAATGCGTCAGCCGGCAGTCACCCACGTATTTACCCATGGCGATGGCCACCTCCTGACCATCATATTTTCCGCTCCGGAGAGCCGCCAGCGCTTCCCCGATGACGATCTGAGCCGGAAAACAGATATCATTATGTACATACTGCTTGCCCAGACGGATGGCATCCTCCCGCCCGATTTCCAACGGTACTGCTTTCAGATGCTGGGAACTCAGAGCCGCAGACATGACACGGCAGAAAGCATGAGATGTGTTGGGCACCAGAACAATCTTATCTTTCCGGTCTTCTTTCGTAAATTTCACCGGATAGGGATCCGCAAGTGCCCGCACAGAAAGGCTCTGTTTCCGGCTTCGCCGCATGGCCACCGTCTCCACAAAGGACCTCACCCGGATGCGCAGCGGCCCCTGCACATCACTTTCATCCAGCTTCAGAATCAGCGGTATTTTCCCGGAAATCTCCTTCATCAGACGGATGATTTCATCAGAAAGGTAGGCATCATGACCGCAGCCGAAGCTTACAAACTGCACATATTCCAGATGCTCGCTCTGTGCCGCCAGAATCGCCGAGGAAAGCATCCGGGCGTGATAATTATTTACCACATCAAGACGGCACCGGCTCAGATCCACCTGATCGGTACCCGGCAGTGAATCCGCCGTCAGCACAGGGATTCCCAGACCCGTAAACAGATCGGGCAGATCATGATTGACCAGTGCATCATTCTGATAGGGGCGTGCTGCCAGCACGATGGCATAGGTTCCTTCCTTTTCCACCCGGTCGATCACCGCCTGACCGGCCGACTTCAGCTCGCTGTGAAAGGTATCCTGCGCCCGGTCACCGGCCTCAATGGCCGCTCTCGTTTCCTCCGGAGAAATCTGAAACGTCTCACTCATGTACCGGGTCAGCTGCCTGTCCCGATCCTCCTTCCGGTACCAGTGAAACAGCGGCGCATCAAAAGGAATGCCCCAGCGCTTCTGCGGGTTATCCGAATTGCGGATTACAATGGGATATCCTTTCACCACCGCACACATGGATTCACTGGTTTTCTCCGTATTTTCCGAAGTCACCGTAGTAATGGACGGCATGAAAATGCGGTCCACACCCTTTTTCACCAGATTGCGGATGTGCCCGTGCACCAGCTTGGCCGGGAAACAGACCGTATCGGAAGTCACGGCGGACAGACCATTTTCATAAATTTTTCTCGTACTGGAATCGGAAATCTTTACCTGAAAACCGAGAGCACGCCAGAACGTGGTCCAGAAGGGCATGGTTTCCCAATAGGAAAGAACCCGGGGCAGACCGATAACCGTATCCCGCTTCAGAGGCTGTCCCGGCACAGAGGACTTCGACGCAGAAAGTCCCGGCACAGGATATTCCTGAAACAGAAGCTTCTCACGGAGCCGGAACAGATTGGGCACCTGTTCCTTTGCCTTTTTCTTCCCTTTCAGCTGCGCTTTCACGCTTTCATCCCCCGGATCACCCAGAATCTCACCGCGCTCGCAGCGGTTGTTGGTCACCCAGGATTGCCCGTTGGAAAACGTAACTATGGTACGTTTGCAGTGATTGGTGCAGAACGGACAGGGAGAATTGGCCGTCTGGGTATAGGAAAAATCATCCAGCGCATCGAGCCCGATAAATGTCCGTTTTGCCTGCCGCCCCGGAAAACATTCCTTCGTAATTAGAGCCGCTCCGATGGCTCCCATGATCCCCGGATAAGGCGCACGGGTCACTTCCCTGCCGATATACTGCTCCATGGCCCGCAGGACAGCATCATTCTGAAACGTACCGCCCTGGACAACGATGCGGTCCCCCAGAGAATCCAGATTGGAAATCCTGATTACTTTTGTAAAAACATTCTCAATAATCGAACGGCAAAGCCCCGCCATAATATCCTCGGACAGCTTGCCGTTTTGCTGTTCTGTCACGATGCTGCTGTTCATGAACACGGTGCACCGGCTGCCCAGCGCCGCGGGATTTCGGGAAGAAAACGCCGCTTCCGCAATCTGTTCCACAGGAATATGAAGGGAAGAGGCAAAATTCTCCAGAAAAGAACCACAGCCGGAAGAGCAGGCTTCATTGACCACGATATTGGTGATGATCCCGTTGTCGATCCAGATGGCTTTCATATCCTGACCGCCGATATCAAGGATAAATGTGGCATCCTTTACGTATTTTTCCGCCGCACGGGCATGGGCCACCGTCTCCACCACATGGCATTCCGCATTCAGTGCTTTTGCAAACAGCAGCTCGCCGTAGCCGGTAGTTCCCGCAGCCACAATATCCAGTGTGGCTCCGGCTCTGCGGTACCGGTCGCGCATGTCGATCAGCGCCTTTTTCGCCACCATCAGCGGATCGCCCTCATTGGGCGCATAGAAAGAATCCAGCAGATTCTCCTCCTCATCCAGCAGCACAAATTTGGTGGTAGTGCTTCCGGAATCGATACCCAGCCAGGCACGAATCACCTGACCGGGCTGCGGTTCCTGAAATCCGCAGGACGGAAGCCTGTGTTTCTCCCGGAACTGCTCACATTCCTCTCCGGATTCAAAAAAAGGCTTCACCTGCGTATTTTCACGGATTGTCTCCCGCATATGACCTGCCTGAAGATGATCGATCACACGCTTCACACAGACAGCCGACTCCTGCATCGAAAACATGGATTCCAGCGACAGAGCCGCACCGTACGCCATCATGATCTCCGGACGATCCGGCAGAACCGCCTCCTCCGGAGACAGATCAAGCCGCTCGGCAAAAACCCGCACCAGCGTGGGATTGAATGTCAGCGGACCTCCCTCAAACACTACAGGCTTCTCAATGTCAAGTCCCTGTGCCAGACCGCCGATGGTCTGTTTGGCAATGGCATGACAGGCCGAAAGCGCCAGATCCTGTCTGGAAATCCCCTGATTCAGCAAAGGCTGGATATCGGTTTTGGCATATACCCCGCAGCGCCCGGAGATATCATAAACGCAGGTCCCTTCGGAAGCCAGCGCATCAAACTCCTCAATAGGCACCTTCAGAATAGCCGCCACCTCATCAATAAACGCACCGGTACCGCCGGCACAGCTGCCGTTCATCCGCATATCCGCCACATTCAGCCGCCCCGTCTCCTCTTCCTTCCGGAAAAATATCATCTTTGCATCCTGTCCGCCCAGCTCAATGGCCGTGCGGACATGGTCGTACCGCTCACGCAACGCAATGGAATTGGCCACAACCTCCTGAATAAAAGGAACATTCAGGTATTCGGCAATTCCCTTTGCCCCGGAACCGGTCAGCGCCAGATGCACCTCAGCATCCGGGAAACTCGCATCCAGCCGCTCCACAGCATCATGAACACTCTGAAACTGCGCCGCATGATGTCTCCTGTAATCGGAATATACAATTTCTCTGCTATCTCTATCCACCGCAGCGATTTTTGTCGTTGTCGATCCCACATCCACCCCAACAAGAAGCTGCTGTTTCTTCAGTGGTTTCTTATCAATCATCTTCTGCACTCCATTAATTATTGTTTTACAGACCCGACCGGTTTTTCATCAATTCCAGTATAATCTTCTCTCCTGCTTCCCTGTGTTTCTCCCCGGGGACAGTAACATATACCGCATCAGCAGTCAACGCCGCGGCAGAGCCCGCCGAACGCGGTCCCCGCAGAGAAATCTGCGTAGCAAGGTATTCACCCGCTTCATTTTTCTCCAGATGGAAGCAGGCCATCAGAGAAAGAGGCGGCATATGAAAACCGGAAGTCAGAACCGCCTCAACGGTCTCTCTCACGGGAACCGGGATTCCCAGCATCCTGCAGACCATGGTACGAACAGCCCAGTCCATGCTGTAAAATGCAGCAAAAGGCGGTCCGGACAGATTGACAACCGGCAGGCCGTCGATCATTGCCATACTCATGGGACGCCCGGGAACTGCAGCAACCCCATGAAACAGCACATGTCCCTTCTGTTCCAGCAGACCGGCACAGTAATCCTCGCCGCCCTTGGAGGTACCCGCATTGACCAGCACAATATCCGACTGCGGCATCAGCTCCTCCAGCGCCGCATTCAGGCTTTCCCGGTCATCCTTCACAATGGGATGCAGAATGGGGACCGCACCCATCTCCCGAAGCATCTGTGCCACCATGACACTGTTGCTGTCAAAATTTTTTCCTCTCTGCAGGGGCTCACCGGCCGGCACCAGCTCACTTCCCGTAGGCAGAAAAGAAACTCTGGGCTTTCTGACCACAGGAACCTCTGCCAGACCGCCCATGGCAATGGCCGCCAGATCAGAAGCGGAAAGCACGGTTCCCTTTTTCACCAGCAGCGCACCCTTTTTCACATCCGCACCGCAGGGCTTCACATTGAATCCGGGCCGGGTGTTCACATGGGGATCAATCTGAATCCCGCCATTTTCCAGAAATGTAACTTTCTCGATGGCAATGACCGTATCAAAGGCATCATCAAAATCATCACCTGTATCGGCACGGACAAAATCTGTTCCCATCCTCCAGCCGGAGGTATCCGGCATACCATCCCTGAAACATTCCGAACGGACTGCGATACCATCCATCGTGGACGCACGCACCACAGGAATATTGTAAAGAGCATACTGATCCTCAAACAGAACCCGACCGGCAGCCTCATCCAGAGAAACCACCTCTTTCACAGGCTGCGGATCCCAGCAGGAAAACAGCCGTGACAACGCTTCTTCTTTTGTAATTAAATCTGAAAAATCCGGTTTCATACAACCCCTCCTAAACGCATAAATTATAATCTCATACAGTACAAAATGCAATAAAATACTGCATCCGCCAGATACACAAAAACAGCATCCTGGGTAATTCCATACTCGGACTTACGCGGATGCTGCACAGTACTATTATGTTAGCACAAAAGGAAAAAGCTGTCAAATCATGCAAATCCAGGTTACAGCTCTGTAAAGTAAATTCCTGTCCACTGCTGTTTCATTGACGATTCTACAAGT
>JBJELO010000276.1:0-6184 GCA_051879195.1 Lachnospiraceae bacterium | reverse complement strand
CGATCCGGCCGGACATCTTCGCTGTCTCTCATCATAAGAATATCAAAATACGGACTCAGCAATGCCTGCAGAACCGCTTCATTTGCATCCGTAAAACGACGTTCTCCCCGATACTTTTCACCTTCCCCTTTTTTGAAAGAAGCATACAGGATCCCGCCGTCCTTCAAAGCACCGTGGATGCGCCTGATAACCTCCGGCAGATCTTTCGTTTTTACATGAACCAATGACGCACAGGCCCAGATTCCATCAAATTGCTCCTGAAAAGCCATATCTTCGAAACGGCACTGCAGTACCTCTTTACCCAGTACTTTCGCTGCCCGTTTGCACATCTCTTCCGAAGCATCGAACGCCTCCACACAAAATCCACGTTCCATAAAAACAAGACTGTCGCGTCCGCTGCCGCACCCGGCATCCAGAATCGTCCCTCCTGCAGGTAAAAATTCCAGAAATACCCTGATCTGCTCAGACATATCCGCATGAATCGTTGAATCAAAAAATGCATCTGCATTCCGATTATAATATTCCACTGTATCATCCATCATAATGCCACTCCCTGAAACCGCAGTTCACCGCTGATTCATACACCGGGCAGATCACATGTGCCAGACGTTCCTTAAACTGCGGCGCGCTCAAACCATCCTCATACAGTTGATTTCGTATCTCCTGATTGTTGAGATGATACATAGCACATTTCTCAAATTCCCTGGACACAGCATCATACTCTGTCCGCATCGCATATATTGCATAAATCTGGATGAATTTATATTTGACCCATATGCTGCATACCAGATATTGGAAATACATGCTGCATCATAATCATCTGTTTCCTTCTGAAACTGCTCGGAAAAATCAACCTGCCAGTCGTCAATTACATGACCTGTCAAAAGGCGCTGACGATATGTTTCCATAATATTCCTGATCATCTCAGAAAACTCAGCATATTCATCCTGATAGGTTCTCATCCAGTCATACAGGCCCGCATCTTTGTAGTTGCAACACAAAAAAATGGATTTTAAAAAATTTACTCTGCAAAAATCAAGCAGCGATCTCGTCGATGCTCCATCATCATCGTTCTCTGTTCTCTTGATTATTTCAGGCTTTCTGTTCCCCCGGAACAATTACAGTATAAAAGAAATCTATTAAATCGTCGCGAACCTACAATTCGCATTCTATGGAAATCAGCTGATCCGATGTAAATTCCGTAATTACTCCATCTGAACTGATTGCCCTGTAAATAGTCATACCGTTTTCATTCATACGATAATCCAATGTATTTCCAGTCAATTCGATGTTTTCTTCTCCAATTGATAAAACCATATTGCAGCGCTGCTCCGCTCCTTTCATGGTATATCTGATCAATTCCTGATTTGACATGGAATCATGTATTTCTTCGAACATATTTCTCTCAGTCTGGAATTTATTCCCATCTGAATCAGGCACTGCATTTTCTATCTCTTCTATAAAGTCCTGAAGGTTCTGATCATCCATGGCAAAGAATGCTTTTACCCGGCTTCTGGAATACTCAGACAACTGATACCAGATATCCAGACCAATCGAATAACAGACAGCACTTTCATCAGCATAATAGCTGTTTGCCAGGACTTTGAGTAATGTGCCGATCTGCATCTGATTTTCCAGGAGAACCAGTGGATGTACTGTATTGGGGGTTCTGTAATAATTTCCTTTGCCTTCTTCAGGCGGAATAGCAGATATTTTTACATTAACAGGCTGTCCTCCGATTCGAAATGGAACATATGCATTCCTGTTGTCTTCTTCACTGTTGGATAATCCCGGATCCAGTTTCCGAAGATTCTTCTGAACTGCTCTGGGAGAAATATGCATATTTTCCGCAATCTCAGACACCTTTTTCCCTTTTCTATCGTGAAGTTCTTTCAGCATTACAATTGCAGTATCCGATTCATTTGGCTTTACCTGAAGATTTTCCGGTATTGTCTCCTCCTGAATACCATACCTTCGTGCAATCTCCTTTAACCATCTGACGAACTTAACCTTGGTCTCCTGCTGAAAAGCAAAACTTTGCGGCTTATAATCTGCAAAATAATCATCAAAAGCATCGGCTATAGCTTTATAGCAGGCTGCATAATCTTTATCCGGAGCACCCTGGCTGCTGACACTTCTTCTCTTGCCAGTTAGTTTTTTTCTCAAAATACACAGAAGACTCTTATTTTCCCACGCCTTAAGAAGCATATACGAATAATGAAAGTCCTCCAAAGGCTTCTTATATGGCTTTGTGGCTTCCAACATTTCGACAGCCAATTCATACATACTCTTCTTTTTCATTTCTCACATCCTGTATTTTTAATTATTGAATTCTTCAATGATAAATACAAACTCATCTCTCTTCTGTGTTTTTTATCTGGCTGCTTATTTATATAATAAGAGATTGGGTTTGTGTCTTTTTTATTTCTCTAAAATATCAAAAAGTTGTTAACCAATGTTGGTATATTTTCTATAGTTCATTTATTCCTTCGCATATCTAATATAAGTTACAATTCCCACGATAATTATGAAGTCCTCCAATAACCGAAAGCTGCGAAGGAATTTCGTAAAATATGATAACCGCCATCAAAGTCGTCGGTTGTTCTGCCAGGCTCATATGTCTCCGATTGGACATAGTAAGCTTGCAGAGCAAGTACATCTACACTGTTCCAGATATTTTTCAAAATACCAAAAGAGTAACGATAGGCAAGCATGACAAAGATGATCCTGCGATGATGATTCCCAACGAGAATTATCTGAAGTATTTCCCGGATGAGGATCTGCCGGAAGTGAATGAGCGGAAAAGAAGTAAACCGAATCACCTGAAAACGCTGTTTTGTGCAATATTAACAAAACAGCGTTTTTAAGGTGTAAAAATCGTGGAAGTTAACAACGCTGCGACGGAGTCACCAGGTCTTCCGCCGGTTGACCGCCCGAGATGCGGGCGGAATAGTACCGGCGGAAGACGGCGGGGCCGAACGCCTTTTCCGGTTCCGTGGTAAAGAAGTTGCCCTGCCTGCTCATTTCGGCATCAGAGGGACTCGCCGTGGTAGGTCAGGACATTGCCGAAATCGATCAGTCTACCCTCTTCATCAAAATAGACCTTACCGCCGCCAGAAGAACCATCATCGTTCATCAGATAGGCAGCTTCCTCATCATATTTCACCGGCCCACCTGCAAACGGGGTAAGTTCGCCGGCCTCATAGAGGTTCCATTCTTCGTCGCTGATTTCAAGAATTGTTCCATCGGAGTACTCCCAGAAACCCTGATAAGCCGCCTGCGTGTCCAATATGTAGGTCGATTCATCGTCGTTCTCGATATAAAGCTGGGTTTCCTCATCGCCCCGCACATCGGCATGGGCAAAGTAGAATCCCGATCCCATATAGGGGACATCATAGGGGAATCCGTTGACAGGATACAGTTCTTCAAAGGCCAGTTCCTGGCCGCCATCCATGGTGTAATAGATATTCTCGGCGTCAAGATTCTCGGTCAGGGTGCGCCAAAGGCTGTCCATCATGAACCAGCGCAGCGAATCCTGGTCGAAGAAATAGAACTCCTTCTTTTGCTCACGGCCATCAAGTCCTGCAACCAGCGTAGAATCTGCAGCCCAGTCAACAATCCAGCCGTCATCGGCCTTGCTGGCGGTGATGATAAAGTCCAGCCCAGTCAGCCCGGTCAGCTCATGGGCCAGTTCCTCAGCGGTTTTCTGGGCGCCGGTATATTCAATGGGGTATTCTTTGACGTCTTCAGCACTGAAAACGGCATAGAGGACATCGGTCTGGGTACTCTCTGCTGTGCTCTGCGACGCTGTGCTCTGCGACACTGTGCTCTGCGACGATTCTGCCGGCTTCGATGAGGTTGACTCACCGGAAGGCGATGCGCTCCCGCAGGCTGCAAGCAGGCAAATGAGCATAGCCAATGTTAAAAAAATACCTGTTTTTTTCATATTGTACCTCCGTAGGAACATTACAGTCACTTTTGTCATATTTCAATCATTGAATTGAAAATCCTGCAGTGTTTCTTTTCATAATGTTTTCCTATTCTTAGTAATACAGATACAGTCCAGCGAAAATGTCCTGATAAGCGAACCTCACATCATCTTCTGCGTTACACGAGGAGCCGAAAGCGTAGAGATACGTGTAGCGATCTGTGTTCATGGCAAAAACGGTCCATTCACGTGTGTCCTCATTCTCGCCTGAGGTACATGTCACAATATATACAGGGAAGGTCATCTGCGCGCTGTAGTCATAATTTTCCTCAATGGCCAAAGAGCTGGGATCCGAGTCACATAAGTCCAGGGCCCAATCAGTCATATATTCCTCTATAGACCGCGTGTCATTCAGGAAATCGTTCGGCACCGCCGTGTTTATCAGGATGACCATCCCATCCTCCGTCATATCTTCGTAGTAATACGTGCCGTCCTCGTAGTTTTTGAATACCACGTTTTTCGTATCGGTAAAGGGATTCGAATCGCACATCAGTGACGGAACCCCATCATCGTTGTCCGGGACCTGGTCGCCCCGGCCGTCATCATCCTCACCGAGATAAGATAGCTCCGTCTGGAACACAAACTGTTCGCTCTCCATGTCCCAGTTCCAGAACATCAGCAGACTGCTGTTGCTGTCAGCAAACATCATGCTCACGTCGCTGTTGCCGTCGCCGTCCATGTCAGCAAAGTCGATGCTCTGAAACATCTTCCATGCGTCGCCCTCAATGGTAATCGGATAGTCCACAGAGTCAAACACCGTCTGATATTCCGTATCATAATAGAAGATGGCATCCTCTTTTTGAACGCATACCAGCACATCAGTGTCCTCTCCGTTGCGGGTGATGGTGCCGGCGCTGCGCCAAATGCCGGTGGTGCGCCAGTCGGTTTCAGCGTCGGTTTCAACGACGGTTTCAACGTCGGTTTCAACGTCGGTTTCAACATCGGGTCCGCTGCTTTTGCCGCAGGCCGTCAGGCTCAGGCACAGAACCAGCGCCGTCAAAAGGCCCGCATACTTTTTCCATTTTTTCATATTCGTTTTCTCCTTTCGTTTCATTCAGATATTTTGGGGATTATGCTCCTGCTCCGCCATGGACAGCAGTTCATCGTGGCTCAGCTCCACATTGCCGAAGCGGACAAAAATACCGTTAGTCACGGCACTGTTCCACACCTGCAGGTCAGCAAGCGGCCGAAAACGGATTTTGTCAAGATACGGCTTCATGTCCAGCAGCAGACGGCTGCCGGACACGAAATCAACCTGAAGGACATATCCGTCCATTGCCTTGACCGCTAAAATATATTTTCTTTCCACATAGGTCCTCCTTCCTGAATTGCGCTTTAACAGCGACTGTGTTCATTCACGCAGCAGATATTAGGGCTTTTCATAAGCTTTCGAACAGGAATCAATAACTGTTAATATCTTCATGGTCGTTTTCGGCGGTACAAGCTGAAAGGCTCATGCTTATAATCAGAATCAGAAGAACTATCAGGATTCTATTGTCTCCATTTTGCGTTCACTCCACTGCGCTCCTTCCTTAAAAGCAAAAATCCACCATACAAATATTGTACAGTGGATTTTTTTAAAAAAACATTAACCAAAGGTTAGGTATTTTGTGAGAACAGCCCGGCAAGCTGCTTTCTCTTGGTTCGGGTGTCGCCTTCAATATGAAGCTTAGAATAGATCTGATTCACATACTGCTTGACGCTGCCTTCGGAGAGAAACAGCCTTTCCGCGATCTCGCGGTTCGAAAGCCGCTGCGCCATCAGTTCTACGATCTCAAATTCCCTCTGTGTCAACGCATCGAACGTGCCCGGGCGAATGTTTGCCGCTTTTCGCACTTTTACCGCTTCGCCCAGCTCGATGATCTTCACGATCAGGTCACTCTTGATTTCCCGTGCCAGTATCGGCTGCAAGCGGTCGTAGTTCTCCACAAACGGCATCACAAAGCCGTCCGGTGCGGCATCGGAAAGCGCCCTTGAGAGCCACTCGTGCGCTTCCTCAGATTTTCCCAGCATCTCATATGCCGCCGCGGTCTGAATGCGGATATGCAGTGCGACCAGCGCATAGTGCATTGCTTCGCACACGGCCAGCTGTCCCTCGCTGCGTCCGATCACCTTGGTATAGGCGCCTTGGGCGAGATACACCTGATTTTCGATCATTTCCATCATGGGCTTGCCCGGCGCAAGAAAATTGATTGT
>JBJELO010000275.1:0-77305 GCA_051879195.1 Lachnospiraceae bacterium | reverse complement strand
TCAGCAAAAAATTCCTGATCCGCGAGTGGAAACGGGCCATGGCAGAAGAGGTTACCCCCAACTGTGCCATGAAGTGTGCCGGCTGCAGTGCAGATCGTTTTTCAAGGGAGGCGTGTCATCATGAAAATCAGAATTAAATTTTCCAAAACCGGGAATTTAAAATATATCGGACATCTTGATGTTATGCGATGTTTCCAGAAAGTCATGCGCCGGGCGGAGGTGGATATGGCCTATACGGCAGGTTTCAGCCCTCACCAGATCATGAGTTTTGCTTCTCCGCTGGGTCTGGGACTGACTTCAGAGGGAGAATACGTGGATATTGAGGTGCTGTCTACACAGTCTTCCGAAACCATGCTTCAGAGGATCAATGCGGTTATGGTGGACGGACTTGAGGTATTAAGCTATGTAAAGCTTCCCGACCGTGCCAGAGCTGCCATGTCGGTGATTGCTGCGGCTGATTACCGGGTGACCTTTGATCAGCCGGTAACGGATACCGTGCGGAAACAGTTTGAAGAATTTCTTTCCCGTGATTCCGTTGTGGTTACGAAAAAAACAAAGAAAAGTGAACGGGAGCTGGACATCCGGCCGCTGATCTATCAGGCTGATCTGCAGGATCAGACACTTTTTCTGCAGCTCTGTGCGGGAAGTTCGGAGAATCTGAAGCCGGAGCAGGTAGTGGATGCTTTTATGACATTGTATGAAATCGAACAGGAACAGCTGCATTATCATATACACCGTCTGGAGATGTACGCCGATCTGGCAGAAGACGGGCAGGAACGCCGGCTGATTCCGCTGGAAAGAATGGGTGAAGTCATTGTCTGATCTGATTGTTACCAGACGGGGAAACGGTATGGTGGCCGCTCTGAAAGAGCAGAACCGCATCACGGAACTCCATGTGGAAAAAGAAAAACCGTTCTGCGTGGGAGATATATACGTGGGCCGTGTACAGAGTATAGTAAAAAACATCAATGCTGCTTTTGTGGATTTCGGCTGCGGGATGAACGGGTATCTGGCACTGGACCGGTCGGAAATATTTTTTTATACGAGACAGGCAAGACCGGGGAAAACCACCTGCGGTGATGAGCTTCTGGTTCAGCTGGAGAAAGAACCGGTTAAAACAAAACTGCCCGTACTGAACGGCCGTCTTAATATCAGCGGCCGTTTTGCTGTGCTGGTTCACGGAGAAAGCGGTATTGTGTTTTCCAGAAAAATCCGCAGCAGAGCATTTCAGGAGGAATTACGTCAGGAGATTATGGACAAAGGGCTTCTGCCTGAGCACTGTGCTCTGATTGTCCGCACCAACGCTCAGGATATCGGGCGGGAACAGATCTTTGATGAAATTGAAATGCTGGCGGACCGTTACCGGAAATTACTGGCTGCAGCTCCCTACCGGACATGCTTTTCCTGTCTGTACAGGGGAGAGCATGCTTTTCTTCAACTGATCCGGGACTATCCCATGAACAGCGATCTGCACGTGGTTACGGATGTGAGAGAATTTTATCAGGATCTTACGGAGAAACTTCCGGAGATTCCTGCCCGTTTCTACGATGATCCGCAGCTGAGTCTGACTGCTCTGCATTCGCTGAATACGGCATTCGATCAGGCCCTTGGCCGGAATGTATGGCTGAAATCGGGCGGATATCTGGTTCTGGAGCCTACGGAGGCGCTGACAGTGATTGATGTGAATACGGGAAAATGTACCGACAAACATATCAGCCGGGAACAGCATTTTCTGCGTACCGATCTGGAGGCGGCCCGGGAGATTGCTTTGCAGCTGCGGCTTCGCAATTACAGTGGTATCATCATTGTTGACTTTATCGATCTGGAATCGGAAAAGCATACGGAAGAACTGATGCAGTACTTCCGGCAGGAACTGGCAAAGGACCGGGTAAAGGCCACTCTGGTAGATATGACCCGGCTCAATCTGGCTGAGGTGACCAGAAAACGGATTTACCGGCCTCTTCACGAAGCGGTAAGGGAACTGAATGACCAGTCAATGAAGCAAGGAGAATGAATATGGGTGATTTTCTTCCTTTATGTCGGAAGGACATGGAGAAAAGGGGCTGGGAACAGCCGGATTTTGTATATGTAACCGGGGATGCCTACGTGGATCACCCGTCATTCGGTACTGCCATTATCAGCCGACTGCTGGAATCAAGAGGATATAAGGTGGCGATTCTTTCACAGCCGGACTGGAAGGATGAGGAATCTGTTCAGGAATTTGGCCGTCCCAGGCTGGGATTTCTGGTCTCCTCCGGCAATATGGATTCCATGGTCAATCATTATACTGTGGCGAAAAAACGCCGGAAAACCGATGCCTATACGCCCGGCGGCGTTATGGGCAGACGTCCTGACTATGCTGTGGTTGTCTACTGTAACCTGATCCGCCGGGTTTACAAAGATATTCCCATCATCATCGGCGGAATCGAAGCCAGTCTGCGGCGCATGGCCCATTACGATTACTGGTCGGACCGACTGAAGCGTTCGGTACTGATGGATTCCTCGGCCGATCTGCTGTGTTACGGCATGGGAGAACATTCCACGGTGGAAATCGCCGACTGTCTGGCCAGCGGTATGTCGGTAAAAGACATCACATTTGTCCGCGGAACCGTCTATCGTACCAGTAAAACAGAGCTTTTTGATGACGGCATCCTGCTTCCTTCTTTTGAAGAACTTCAGCAGGATAGGAAAAAATATGCGGAAAGTTTCTATATCCAGTACCGCAATACCGACCCGTTTTCCGGGAAAAAGCTGGTGGAGCCCTACCCCAATAAGCAGTATCTGGTACAGAATCCGCCGGCTTATCCGCTGACGCAGATGGAGATGGATGATATCTATGCGCTGCCTTATATGCGGACCTGGCATCCTGCCTATACGAAAGAAGGCGGCGTACCTGCCATCGAGGAAGTACAGTTCAGTCTTGTGAACAACCGGGGGTGCTTCGGCGGCTGCAGTTTCTGTGCTCTGACATTTCACCAGGGCAGGATCATTCAGTGCCGGAGTCATGAATCAATTCTGAAGGAAGCTGAAATCATGACACAGAATCCTGATTTTAAAGGATATATTCATGATGTAGGCGGACCTACTGCCGATTTCCGGCATCCCGCCTGTGAAAAACAACTGAAAAAAGGTGTCTGCCCCGATAAACAGTGTCTGTTTCCGACGCCATGCAAAAATCTCCGGGCAGACCACCGGGATTATCTGGAGCTTCTGCGAAAACTGCGAAAGCTTCCCGGCGTGAAAAAGGTCTTTATCCGTTCGGGCATCCGTTTTGATTATGTACTGGCTGATACGAAAAGCAATTTTCTGGAGGAACTGTGTCGGTATCATGTGAGCGGTCAGCTGAAGGTGGCGCCGGAACACGTTTCGGATCAGGTACTGAAATACATGGGTAAGCCCTCCAATCAGGTATACCGCCGATTTGCGGACCGCTATCGCAGCATGAATGAAAAACTGAACAAAAAACAGTACCTTGTTCCTTATCTGATGTCTTCTCATCCCGGGTCCACATTGAAAGATGCAGTGGAACTGGCAGAGGCGGTGCGGGACATGGGCTACATGCCGGAACAGGTACAGGATTTTTATCCCACGCCTTCCACAATTTCCACCTGTATGTATTACACCGGTCTTGATCCGCGAACAATGGAAAAAGTTTATGTTCCCCGCAACCCTCATGAAAAAGCCATGCAGCGTGCACTGGTTCAGTATCGGAATCCGGATAATTACGATCTGGTAAAAGAAGCGCTGATTAAAACAGGTAGAACCGATCTGATCGGTTTTTCGCCGGAATGTCTGATCCGTCCCCGCAAACCCGGGGAGAAAAAGTCTGATTCCGGTAATTCGGGCAGAACCGGACAGAAAGCAGGAGGCAAAAGAACGGCTGGAAACAGCAGAAATACAGAAAGCAGAAAACAGGCAGACAGCCGCGGTAAATCAGAGAAGAGCACTCAGACCGCAGGCAGAACCAGATATCAGAAATCGAATCAAAGACAGAGCGTAAACAGAACAGATAATAAAATTAGAAATAAAACTGGCAACAGAACAGGAAATAGAAGATGAAGCTTGTAATTATCAATGAGAGTGAAGCCGGGCAGCGGCTCGATAAGTATCTGAATAAACTGCTGAAAGAAGCCGGCAAAAGCTTTCTTTATAAAATGCTGCGTAAAAAGAATATTACGCTGAATAATAAAAAGGCGGATGGAAGCGAGCATCTGCAGGCCGGCGATGAGATACGGCTGTTTTTCTCCGATGAAACTTTTGAAAAATTTGTGGGAACTCCCCGGACAGAAGTTCCTGCGGCAAAACCGGCATCTGCGACAAAACTGCCGCCGGTGAAAATTATTTATCAGGATGATCATGTGATGATTGTCAATAAGCCGGCAGGCATTCTTTCCCAGAAAGCTCAGGCGGATGATGTGTCGCTGAATGAATATATTCTGCAGTATCTGCTGAAAAAGGGAAAAGTTACCCGGGAAAGCATAGCTACGTTCCGACCTTCCGTCTGCAATCGTCTGGACCGCAATACCAGCGGCATTGTCACCGCCGGTATTACGTATCGTGGTGCCCGGGAGTTAAGCGATCTGCTTCGGGACCGCCGGGCTGACAAACGGTATCTGGCACTGGTAAAGGGTGTATTGAAACAGCCGTCCTGCCTGAAAGGATGGCTGATCAAGGACCGGGAAAACAACCGGGTTTCTGTACAGACGCAGGAATCGGAAGGCGCACAGCAGATTGAGACCGAGTACATTCCGCTGGGGGATAACGGGCGCATGACTTTACTGGAAATCCATCTGATTACCGGCAAAAGCCACCAGATTCGCGCTCATCTGGCCAGCACGGGCCATCCTGTAGTCGGAGATACGAAATACGGTGAGGAGCAGATCAACGGATGGTATCACAGAACATACCATGGACATTTTCAGCTGCTTCATTCCTGGAAACTGAGTTTTCCTGCAGAAAGATGCAGTCTGGACGGTCTGGCAGGACGTACCTTCCGTGCTTCTCTGCCGGAGAATTTTACACGGGTTCTGGAAGGGGAGGGACTGCTTATCTATGTCAACATGGAACAGTCGGGGACTTAGAGGCTCCCATCTGGAAGAACTTCTGAATCTGACCAATGTCCGTTACCGTGAACTGGGACTGGCTTTGATTCAGAAGATTCCCACGCCCATTAAACCTATCAGGATTGAAAAGGAATCAAGACATATCACGCTTGCTTATTTCGATCAGAAAAGTACAGTTGATTATATCGGAACGGTTCAGGGTATCCCGGTCTGCTTCGATGCAAAGGAATGTCATTCCGACACTTTTCCCCTGCAGAATGTTCACGAGCATCAGATTGAATTCATGAAGGATTTCGAGAAGCAGGGAGGAATTTCCTTTCTGATCATCTACTATTCCGCCAGAGACCGGTATTACTATCAGCCGTTTTCCAGTATCTATCGTTTCTGGAGACGGATGGAGGAAGGCGGCCGAAAAAGCTTTACCTTTGAGGAAAACACAGACTGCTATGAGATTTTCCCCGGGAAAAACGGTGTTTTCCTGCATTACCTGGAAGCACTTCAGAAAGATCTGGAAACGCGGGAAGAATAGTCTGTCAGGAACAGCACTCTTTGCTTGACAGAAGCACTGGTTTTCGTTATACTAATGATTGCTGTGACTGCACGTTGATGTGTTATCACGTTACTCTGATAAAGTGCAAGAGTGATTCATATATTAATTTTTTGATGAAGGGAAAGGATGTTGCAGGATGAAACAGATGATGCATACGCCGGAGGGTGTCCGTGATATTTACAATTCGGAATGTGCCCGGAAGCTGACGCTGGAGAATAAAATCCGGGGAGTCATGAATTCCTACGGTTATGAGAATATACAGACACCCACATTTGAATTTTTTGAGATATTTAAAAAGGAACGGGGAAGTGTGGCTTCCAATGAGATGTTCAAGCTGTTTGACAGTGAAGGCAATACGCTGGTTCTGCGGCCTGATATGACACCTTCTATTGTTCGCTGCGTTTCCAAATATTACGAGCCGGCGGATCTGCCGGTCCGTCTCTGCTATAACGGCAGTACTTTTATTAATGATCGCAGCTACCGCCTGCGCCTGAAGGAATCGACCGATGCCGGTGCGGAGCTGTTCGGAGATGATTCTGTTGCGGCGGATGCGGAGATGATCGCCTGTGTTGTGGACTGTCTGCGTGCCTGTGGCCTTTCCGATTTTCAGATTGACATCGGAAGTGCTTCATTTTTGAGCGGACTGTTCGAAGAAATCGGTTTTTCAGAGGAAACCGAAGCTGAAATCCGCAAATTTATGCTGTCCAAAAATTTTTTTGCACTGGAAAGTCTGCTGTTGAAGGAGAATCTCACTTCCAGACAGCGTGAAGTATTTAACAGGCTTCAGATTTATTCCGGTACGATTCAGCAGGTTCTCGGCATGGAAGCCCTGGTAAAGAATGAAAAATCACGTGAAGCAATCCGTCGTCTGAAAGCACTGTATAAGATGCTTGGTTACTACGGCATGGAAAAACATGTTTCCTTTGATCTGGCCATGGTGACCGGCTATCAGTATTATACAGGTATCATTTTTAATGCCTATACATACGGCACCGGCAACGCCATCGTTTCCGGAGGTCGTTACGATACCCTGATGTCACAGTTCAGCTACGATGCACCGGCTGTCGGTTTCAAGATTTCCGTGGATGGTGTGATGACTGCGCTGGACCGCCAGAAGATTCCGGTAGATATTTCCATGACAGAGACTCTTCTTCTGATGGAGCCGGAACAGGCGGAAAAAGGCATTGCACTGGCAGGCAGGCTGCGAAGCCGCGGAATCCGTCTGGCAATTCTTCAGAAATCCGAGGAAAAGAAGCTGGAGGATTATCTGGAATATGCTGAAAAATCCGCAATTGCACAGATTTATTACATTAACCGTTCCGGCACCAATGTAACCGTTCTGAATGTGAAGGATGGCACGAAAAATACCGAAGAACTGGCAGAACTGATGGGGGATAAGTAAGATGAGAGATATTGTATTTGCACTTCCCAAGGGAAGACTTGCCGATAAAACCATGGAGCTGCTGGCTCAGATCGGAATTACCTGCCCGGAGATGGCAGAGAATACAAGAAAGCTGATTTTCAGAAATGAAGATCTGGGATACCGTTTTTTTCTTGCAAAACCCAGCGATGTACCTACCTATGTGGAATACGGTGCTGCAGATATCGGTGTGGTAGGGCGTGATACCATTATAGAAGAGGACCGTCGCCTTTACGAAGTGATGGATCTGGGGATGGGCCGCTGCCGTATGTGTGTGTGCGGACCGGAATCCGCCAGAGAAAAGCTGCAGCATAATGAACTGATCCGTGTTGCGACAAAATATCCTCATATTGCGAAAGATTATTTTTATAATGTGAAGCAGCAGACTGTAGAAATTATCAAGCTGAACGGCTCTATTGAACTGGCTCCGCTGGTAGGACTTTCCGAAGTGATCGTGGATATTGTGGAAACCGGCACCACTCTGAAGGAGAACGGACTGATGGTACTGGAAGAGGTTTGCGACATCTCCGCCCGGGTAGTGGTTAATCAGGTCAGTATGAAAATGGAAAATGAGCGTATTACCAATATTCTATCCGGTATCCGGGGGCTGCTGGCTAAAGAGCAGGCCATGAAAAATACACAGCAGTAAGGAGCAGAACAGATGAAAAAAGTAATACCGTATATTCTTTTAAAAGATGGAGAAGCATGGCTGGCTGACGGCAGCCGGATTCAGGATGCGCCTGCCTACTGTCAGGCCTGTGCGTGCAGCGGGGCGGACAGCCTGCTGTTTGTAGACACTTCCGATACGGAAGAAGTACATCATAAAAATATGGACTTTCTCAAACAGCTGTCCGCGTATGATCTGGGTGTTTTTCAGGCCGGCGGTTCCTGTTCCCATATTGATGATGTGAAGAAATATCTGTATACCGGTGCTCAGGGAATGTTTTTTGCTCCCGGTGCCTCAGATGAACTGATGACAGAAGGACTGAACCGTTTTAAAGCAGAGAGAACTGCTGCCCGGGCAGATTCTGTGGAGGAAGCGCTGAAAGCTTATGATCTGGGCTTCCGTATTTTTTACTGCTTCAATGAAGCAGGCGGACAGATTGCCGCAGCACTGAAAGAAAAAGAGGCTTCATGTGATAAGGAAAAGAGTGAATCTTTCGTTTACTGCCTGGCAGATGATAGTTTTTCCGCTCTTGCACAGGGTGCAGCAGGCCTTTTATACAGTATACCGGAAAATCAGGCAGGAAAAGTGATGGATTATAAGCATCAGCTTCTGGAAGCCGGATATGAAACCGATGTTTTTCAGCCGGCATTTACCTGGGACGATTTCAAGCTGAACGGAGACGGCATGATGCCGGTCGTGGTTCAGGACTGGAAAAATGACGAAGTTCTTATGGTTGCCTACATGAATCAGGAAGCTTACGATATGACCGTTAAAACCGGCCGTATGACATATTTCAGCAGAAGCCGTCAGAGTCTCTGGCTTAAAGGAGAAACATCCGGTCATTTTCAATATGTCAAATCCCTGAAGATTGACTGTGATCAGGATACTTTGCTTGCCAGAGTTGTTCAGGTGGGGGCTGCCTGCCATACCGGCAGCCGCAGCTGCTTTTACCGTGATATTGTGAATCGGGAGAACGACGACAGCAATCCGAATAAAGTGCTGAAAACCGTATATAATACCATTATGGACCGGAAAGCGCATCCCAGAGAGGGTTCCTATACCAATTATCTGTTCCGGAAGGGACTGGACAAGATTCTGAAAAAGGTCGGAGAGGAAGCAACGGAAATCGTGATTGCTGCCAAAAATCCGGAACCGCAGGAGATCGTCTATGAACTGGGAGATTTTCTTTACCATGTGATGGTTCTGATGGCAGAAAAGGGAATTACCTGGGAAGATGTTGCCAGAGAACTGGCAGACAGAGAGTAAGGGAGGATGGAACATGAATTCATTAACAGAGCGTTTTCTGAAATATGTAAAAATTGATACACAAAGTGACGAGGACAGCCCGGCGTGTCCCAGTACCTCCGGACAGTTTCAACTGGCTGATCTGCTGTATCAGGAGCTTCAGGACATGGGTATCTGCGATATTGTCTATGACCGTGAATTCTGTTATCTTTATGCGTCCATTCCATCCAATCTGCCGGCAGAACAGGCCGAAAAAGTACCGGTAATCGGTTTTATTGCCCATATGGATACGTCTCCGGAAGTCACGGGAGCCGGCGTGAACCCCCGTCTTATCGAAAATTATGACGGCGGCGACATTGTGCTTAACGAAGAGACGGATATCCATCTGTCTCCTGCAGATTATCCCGATCTGTCTGCCTGCGCCGGACGGACCCTGATCGTAACTGACGGGACGACGCTGCTGGGTGCTGATGATAAGGCCGGCGTGGCAGAAATCATGACAGCAGTGGAAGAGATGCTGGCTCATCCGGAAATCCCTCACGGAACGATTAAAATTGCCTTTACCCCGGATGAAGAGGTAGGCAGAGGAATGGATCATTTCAACGTGGAGGCTTTCGGTGCGCAGTTTGCCTATACCGTTGACGGCGGTTCCGAAGGAGAACTGGAATTTGAGAATTTCAATGCAGCTTCCGCCAAAGTTTACGTGACCGGAAAAAGTATCCACCCCGGTGATGCCAAAAACCGCATGATCAATGCATCTCTTATGGCAGGTGCATTTATGCAGCAGCTTCCGCCGGAACAGACTCCGGAGCATACAGAAGGCTATGAAGGATTTTATCATCTGTGCAGTATGCAGGGTGATATTGAACATGCACAGCTGAACTATATTATCCGGGACCATGACCGGGAACTGTTCGAGCAGAAAAAAGCATATTTTCAGCAGGTATGCGATTTCCTGAATCAGAAGTACGGTTCCGGCATTTTCCGTGTGGAAATCAGAGATTCCTATTACAATATGAAAGAACAGATCATGCCGGCATGGCATCTGATTGAAACAGCACAGAAAGCTATGAAAGACAATGGAATTGAGCCTGTGGTGGTTCCTATCCGGGGCGGTACAGACGGTTCCAGACTGTCCTTTATGGGCATTCCCTGTCCGAATCTCTATACCGGCGGACATAATTATCACGGCAGATTTGAATATGCCTGTGTGGAATCCATGGAAAGCATGGTACAGGTGATCAGGAGAATTGCCGCTCTTTATGCAGAGGCATAGAGTTTCCGGTAACAATCTGAAATATGATAGAGAAAATACTTGCATTTCAGTGTTATAAGTGATAAACTAATCATGTTTGGCTGCGGGATTTTATCATTTGCGGCAGTCAGCCTGATTTGAAAATACAGAACTGGAGGATGATAGAATGGCTGCATTAAAGATCGTATTGACTGTTCTTTTTGTAATTGTATGCTTGATCGTATCTGTTATTGTCCTGCTTCAGGAGGGCAAGTCTGCCGGACTTTCCAGCACCATCAGCGGTGTTGGCGAAACATTCTGGAGCAAGAATAAAAGCCGTACACTGGAAGGTAAGCTGGAAAAATCTACCAAGTGGCTGGTAGTTGCATTTTTTGTACTGGCATTGATACTGGATATTATTTAATGAATCGGGACATGAGCCCGGATGAAAGCATGACAGAAGATTTACTGCAGATGAGGACAGATACCCCGGCTGTGGTAAATCTTTTTTCGTATATGGAAAGGAATTTGATTGGATAAGAAATTACTGGAAGATAGAAAAAAGACACTTATCGGGTTTATGAATGATAAGAATTACAGACCCATGCGCGCCAGGGATATGGCCGTGCTTCTGGGAGTAGAACGCGAAAAACGCCAGGAACTGCATCAGGTACTGGATATGCTGGTGGAGGAAGGAAAGATCTCCTGCAACAAACGGGGGCATTACCGGATTGCGGAACCTGATATTAAGACGGGCATTTTCCGGGGAACTGCCAGAGGATTCGGCTTTGTGACCGTAGAGGGCATGGAAAAGGATGTTTATATTGCGGAATATAATACCGGCACTGCTTTTCATGAGGATAAAGTGGAGATTCAGATTATAAAACCGGCTTCCGGGTCCAGATCTGCGGAGGGAAAGGTTCTCCGTATCCTGGAGCACGGACTCAACGAGATCACCGGTGTATATCAGAAAAGCCGTAATTTCGGTTTCGTTGTACCGGATAATCAGAAGCTGGGAACCGATATTTATATTTCTAAAAGTAAAAGCGGAGGCGCCATGACGGGGCATCGGGTAGTTGTAAAGCTTCTCGATTACGGAGATCTCCATAAAAATCCGGAAGGAGAAGTAATCGAGATTCTGGGGCATGTGAATGACCCGAAAGCAGATATTCTGGCAATTGTCCGCAGCTACTCCATACCGGAGGAATTCTCCGAAGAAGTGATGGCAGCGGCCGGGGAACAGCCCGATTCTGTATCGGAAGAAGAGATAACGGGAAGAACTGACCTGCGCATGCTTCAGACTGTAACCATTGATGGAGAAGATGCCAAAGACCTGGATGATGCCATTACGTTAACGTATCAGGATGGACTGTACCATCTGGGCGTTCATATTGCGGATGTGTCGCATTATGTGAAAGAGAGCAGTGCTCTGGACCGCAGCGCGCTGGAAAGAGGTACCAGTGTCTATCTGGTGGACCGGGTGATTCCCATGCTCCCTCACAGGCTTTCCAACGGAATCTGCTCCCTGAATCAGGGAGAGGACCGGCTGACATTAAGCTGCCTGATGGATATTAACGAAAAAGGTGAAATTGTATCACACTGTATTACCGAATCGGTGATCCGGGTGGACCGCCGCATGTCCTATACGAAGGTTGCTGCGATTCTGGCGGATGACCGGGAAGCACAAAAAGAATACGAAGAATTTGTTCCCATGTTCCTGTGCATGCGCAGTCTGTCACAGATTTTGCGTGCAAAGCGGCGTAAGCGGGGTTCACTGGACTTTGATTTTCCGGAAAGTAAAATTCATCTGGATGAAGAAGGTCATGCAGTTTCCGTAGAGGCATATGAGCGCAATGAAGCAACCGATCTGATTGAAGATTTCATGCTGGCGGCCAATGAGACTGTGGCAGAAGACTGCTTCTGGCAGGAACTTCCGTTTCTGTACCGTATTCATGAAGAGCCGGACGGAGAGAAGCTTCTTCAGCTTTCCCGGATGATTGCCGGTCTGGGATACGGTATCAAAACCAGCGGTTCAGGAAAGGAACTGCATCCCAAGGAGATTCAGAAGCTGTTGGCAAAGGCAGCCGACACGCCGGAAGAGGCATTTATCAGCCGGATTGCCCTGCGTTCCATGAAACGTGCCCGCTACAGTACCGAATGCAGCGGACATTTTGGTCTGGCAGCCAGATATTACTGCCATTTTACGTCACCGATCCGCCGGTATCCCGACCTGCAGATTCACCGGATCATCAAGGAGAATCTGCATGGAGCGCTGGATGAATCACGCATTCAGCACTACCAGGATATTCTGGATGGAGTGGCTCAGAAGACCAGTGCCCTTGAGCGTAGGGCCGACGATGCGGAACGGGATACAGAAAAACTGAAGAAGGCCGAATATATGGCTGATCGCATCGGCAAAGAATATGAAGGAATGGTAACTTCTGTGACCGAGTGGGGAATGTATGTGGAACTTCCCAATACGGTGGAAGGCCTTGTGCGTCTGGACGATATGATGGATGATTATTATCATTTTGACCACCATCATATGACACTGACCGGAGAGAGCACACGAAAACAGTATGGAATCGGAACCCGCCTGAAAATCCGGGTTTCCGGAGTGGATCTGCAGAGCCGCAGCGTTCAGTTTGCACTCCCTTTTACAGAAGAAGATGAATGAGAGGATGTGAATATTATGTCCAAAGACAGCTACAAACTGGTAGCCAACAATAAAAAAGCTTACCATGATTATTTTATAGAAGACACCTATGAAGCCGGGATTGCTCTGTCGGGAACGGAGGTTAAATCGCTCCGCATGGGAAGATGCAGTATCAAGGAATCTTTTATCAGAATTGAAAAAGGAGAAGTATTTATCTACGGAATGCATATCAGTCCCTATGAAAAGGGCAACATTTTCAACAAAGATCCTCTGCGGGTAAGGAAACTGCTTTTACACCGCAGACAGATCAGCAAGCTGGTGGGGCAGATTGCTGAAAAGGGCTACACCCTGGTTCCTCTGAAGGTTTACTTTATCGGCAGTCTGGCCAAAGTGGAGGTCGGACTGGCAAAAGGTAAGAAACTGTACGACAAGCGGCAGGATATTGCTAAAAAAGATCAGCGCCGGGAAGCAGAAAAGGATTTCAAAATCCGCAATCTGGGGTAACTTCCCCATCGGATGAAAAATATTGAAAATCCGGTTGACATCCTGATTTCCGTGTGGTAATATATTCATTGTGTGCCGCACAATGAGGTTGAAGTCCGATTGAAGATAGAAAGCAGAATTAATATTAAGCTGTTTTCTTCAGAGCAGAGATGCATCGGACACCGAAGTTGGCGAGTTTGTATTTAAAGGAGGTAAGCACATGTACGCAATTATTGCCACAGGTGGTAAACAGTACAAAGTCAGCGAAGGCGACGTGATCCGCATTGAAAAACTGGGCGTAGCTGCTGGCGAAACATATGAGTTTGATCAGGTTCTGGCTGTAAGTGACGGCGAGTTAACCGTTGGCTGCCCCGTAGTAGAAGGTGCTAAGGTTACCGCAACAGTTCTGGGCGAAGGTAAAGGAAAGAAAGTTATTGTATACAAGTACAAGAGAAAATCCGGTTACCACAAGAAAAACGGCCACAGACAGGCTTATACAGAAGTTAAGATCGAAAAAATCAACAAATAATTTTGATTACTGCTGTAATATATAAGAATTCCGAAGACCGCATTTTCGGATTCCGTATCTCGGGACATGCCGGTTTTGACAGATACGGTCGTGATATTATCTGTGCTGCAGTATCAGCACTTTCCATTAATACCATTAACAGTATCGAGAAGTTTACCGATGACCGTTTCACTGCTGAACAGTCTGACGGTAATCTGAAATTTAAACTGGTTACAGACAAAGCGCCCGAAACTCAATTATTATTGAAATCATTTATCCTCGGTCTGGAGTCCATCCGTGATACCTACGGGGATAGATATATCAGAATTATAATCCGTACAAGGGAGGTGTAACCTATGTTAAATATGAACCTTCAATTATTTGCTCATAAGAAAGGTGTTGGTTCTACCAAGAACGGTAGAGATTCTGAATCCAAGAGACTTGGAGCAAAGAGAGCTGACGGTCAGTTCGTAAAAGCAGGCAACATCCTTTACAGACAGAGAGGTACCAAGATTCATCCCGGTGTTAATGTTGGTATCGGCAGTGATGACACTCTGTTTGCAAAAGTAGACGGTGTTGTTAAGTTTGAAAGAAAAGGCAGAGACAAAAAGCAGTGTTCCGTATATCCCAGAGCAATCGCTGAATAATTGACTTCTGGCACAGAGCACAGTGTTTTAGCTGTTTTGCTTCTAAATTGATTTGTGATTGAAGGGCCGACGCTTTCGCGTCGGCTTTTTATCTTGTAAACTTGTGTGATAACGTTCAACGAGGAGGACTAATCATGTTTGCAGACAGTGCAAGAGTATTTATAAAATCCGGCAATGGCGGTAATGGACATGTCAGCTTCCGGCGGGAACTTTATGTACCCAATGGCGGTCCTGACGGTGGAGACGGCGGCCGGGGCGGCGACATTATTTTCGTTGTAGATGAGGGTATGAATACCCTGACCAATTTCAGGCATGTGAGAAAATACGTGGCAAAAAATGGCCAGGAGGGCGGCAAGCGCCGCTGTCATGGAGCGGATGCAGATGATCTTATTATTAAAGTTCCTCCGGGAACGGTCATCAAGGATGATGAAACAGGCAAGGTTATTGCCGATATGTCAGGTGACAACAAAAGAGAGATTATCCTGAAAGGCGGCCGCGGAGGACAGGGCAATATGCATTATGCCACGGCAACGATGCAGGTACCCAAATATGCACAGCCGGGTAAACCGGGGAGAGAACTGTGGGTTCGTCTGGAGCTGAAAGTGATTGCGGATGTGGGGCTGGTCGGCTTTCCCAATGTGGGTAAATCCACCCTGCTTTCCCATGTGAGCAATGCAAGACCGAAGATTGGTAATTATCATTTTACAACTCTGAATCCGGAACTGGGTGTTGTCGATATGGGAGGGGGAAACAGCTTTGTAATTGCCGATATTCCCGGCCTGATTGAAGGCGCTTCCCAGGGTATCGGCCTTGGACATGCTTTTTTAAAGCATATTGAAAGAACCAAAGTATTCATTCATGTGGTAGATGCCGCTTCAGTAGAAGGGCGGGATCCGATTGAGGATATCAGGACCATTAATCAGGAACTGGAAGCCTACGATCCGAAACTGCTTGAACGTCCTCAGGTCATTGCAGCCAATAAGATTGATGCTATTTATGATGTGGATGACAGCTCTGTAAATCGCCTGAAAGAGATATTCGAACCTCAGGGAATTCCGGTTTTCCCCATTTCTGCAGTCAGCGGAAAAGGACTGAAAGAGCTGCTGTCTCATGTTTACGAAATTTTACAGAATCTTGATCCGGAACCTGTTATTTTCGAAAAAGAATTTGAAGTGGATTATCCTGACGATGTAACACTGCCTTTTACTGTCAGCAAAGTGAAAGATGGCCTGTACACCGTGGAAGGTCCCCGGGTTGAAAAGATGCTTGGCTATACCAATCTGGATTCCGAGAAGGGATTCGCTTTCTTCCAGAGATTCCTGAAAGATACCGGTATATTAAAAGAACTGGAAGAACTCGGCATTCAGGACGGCGACACCGTGCAGCTTTATGAACTTGAATTTGATTATTATAAATAGAGGAAGCTGTTGAAAATCTGCTTCTGAACAGTTAAGATGGAGATTGATATGACAACAAAATACAGAGCTTATTTAAAAGGTCAGGCCATGACTATGGATCCTGTCCTTCAGATTGGAAAATCCTGCCTGACACCCGAAGTAACAGCTGCAGTGGATGAAGCGCTGGAAGCAAGAGAGCTGATCAAAATCAGCGTTCTTCAGAACTGTGTAGATGATCCGAGAGATATTGCGGAGATGCTTGCGGGACGTACCCGTTCCCAGGTTGTACAGGTTATCGGCAAAAAAATCGTCCTGTTCCGCCAGGCAAAGAAAAACAGCAAATATCTACCTGAAAAGTAAATTTACCGACAGACAATCGATCAGAAATGAGTCAGGAGGCAGTTCATGAAAAAAATCGGCATTATGGGAGGTACATTCAATCCCATTCATATTGGACATCTGATGATCGCCCAGCGTGCTTATGAAGAATATCATCTGGATCGGGTGATTTTTCTGCCCAACGGCAATCCGCCGCATAAGGCAGGAGATGACGTGCTGGATGCTGCTTACCGTGCCGATATGGTAAAACTGGCAATCCGGTTTCATCCGGAATTTGTTTTTTCGGATTTTGAAATACAGAATCCCTGTTACTCCTATACTTCTGATACGCTTGCTCATTTTTGCGCTCAGGATCCGGAAGCTTCCTATTATTTTATTGTAGGAGCCGATTCCCTTGATTATATGGATCAGTGGCATGAACCACAGGAAATCTTTTCCAGGGCAACTATTCTGGCCGCTGCCCGGGGTAATCTGGTTCTGGCAGATATGGAACAGAAGATCAACGATCTGGAACAGAAATTTCAGGCTTCCATTGGACTTCTTCATCTGCCCAATGTGGCAATTTCCAGCAACTGGATCCGGAAAAATGTGCGTGATGGCTTTTCCATTCATTATTATGTGACAGATGACGTGGAGGCCTATATCAAAGAGCATAATCTGTATGTAAGCTCTTCTGATCAGTCCGCAGGCCGCTGATTCGGCATACCTGCAGAATCTATTTCCGTGGAGGTACCAATATGGATGAGAGAATTCCTGTGATTCGAAAAAGACTTAAGAAAAAACTGACTCCCGATCGATATGAACATTCATTGAGCGTTTCTTATACGGCAGCTGCACTGGCCATGCGGTACGGTTATGATCTTGACCGGGCAGAACTTGCCGGTCTGCTTCATGACTGTGCCAGACAGTTTGATAATCAGGTAATCTATGAAAAATGTCTGGAAAAGGGACTGGAAGTAACAGCAGACGAAGAGAAGAATAAAGTATTGCTGCATGCCCGATACGGCAGTTATATGGCAGCACATAAGTACGGCATCAGCGACCCGGAAATCCTGTCCGCTATTGAATATCATACGACAGGGCGTCCTGATATGTCGATGCTTGAGAAGATCCTTTACATTGCAGACTATATTGAACCGCGAAGATGTAAAGCGGCCAATCTTGAGCACATGCGCAGGCTTGCTTTCATCGATCTGGATGAAGCCCTGGTGGAAATCATGACCGGAATTCTTGAATATCTGGATCAAACCGGTGCTTCCATCGACAATCAGACGAAAGAAGCATGCAGATTCTATGAGCGATATCACAATGTAAGAAGCCGGAGACCGGAAACGGAATGGCTTTCATAATCATCTATGTTATTGATGATACCAACTCCAGCAGCAGTTCAGTTCTGAACTGCTGCTGGAATTTCAGACAAAAACTATAACATCCGGTAACTGTCAGAGTCAGTCTCGGAAACACTGCCTGGCTTCGGACAGTATCTGTATAAAACGACAACAGCGCAATGATTCCGGATTTTCCGGATAAATGCTGCAGACGAATAACGGAGGTGCCTATGAGTACAAGCAGAGATATGGTTCAGACCGCATTCAGCGCACTCGATGAAAAGCTCGCTGTGGATATCAGTGTTATTGATATCTCTCAGGTGTCGGTAGTCGCAGACTACTTTATCATCGCAGCCGGCAACAATGCCAATCAGGTACAGGCGATTGCGGATAATGTCATGGAAAAAATGGGCAAAGCAGGGTATGATCTGCGCCAGGTAGAAGGCTACCAGAGCGCCCGCTGGATTCTCCTTGACTATCACGATGTAGTAATCCATGTATTCTACCAGGAAGACAGACGTTTCTATGACCTGGAAAGAATCTGGAGAGACGGAAAATTCATCAATACCGATGAATTCCGTCAGGAAAAGTAATCATACCGGACAAAAACGGTAAAACACAGTAATAAAAATAAAGGCCTGCGGTTATCACATTGAGTAGTTCCACACTTTCAGGCAACAAGCTTTTTATTATTTTGCTTGTCTGCCTGAAAGGGAGCATGTCATTCAGGATAATCTGCAGGCCTTTTTGTTGATCCGATAACATACAATAATATGTGATGATTCCGTTGGAAGTTCCGCATAACTTCGGATATCAGCAGATATTCATACGCATCAGTCCGATCACCTTGCCGAGGATGGAAACGTCTGTATCGGAAGGAATAATAATAGGATCCATCGTATCATTCTCCGGCTGCAGACGGATGCAGTCCTCTTCTCTGTAAAAACGTTTCACTGTGGCGGAATCATCAACCAGAGCCACAATAATCTCGCCGTTGGCTGCAGTTTCCTGCTGCTCCACAATAATCTGATCCCCGTTCAGAATACCGCAGTTGATCATACTGTCACCTTTTACATTCAGAATAAAAAACTTATGGTTGGATGCATTGGGAAGCATCTCAGTGGGCATGGGAACGTAGGTTTCAATGTTCTCAGTGGCCAGAATGGGGATACCGGCTGCTACTGTACCGACAACCGGGATATTGACCATCTCTTTGCGGCTTAAATTAAACTCATCGTCAAGAATCTCAATTGCACGGGGCTTGGTGGGATCCTTACGGATATATCCGTTCTTCTCCAGTGTCTCCAGATGAGAGTGAACCGATGACGTGGACTTCAGATGAACAGCTTCACAGATATCCCGCACAGCCGGCGGATAACCACGGTTGATAATCTCAGACTTAATGAAATCCAGAATCTCCTGTTGCTTCGCTGAAATCTTGCCTTTTGCCATATAATAACCTCCTTATAATCACAGGGTGCTTTTGTCTTAAAGTAACCGTAAGTTGTTGTATACAGTCACGTTTATTTACATAAATCATAACACATGTTCGAATAAAATGCAAGCAAAATAAAAAACAAATGTTCGTAAAAATCTGTTGACAAACTCATGTTTGTATATTATAATGCAGTTACGAAAAGAAAAGAACAGCTGTTCACAACATATGTTTGCTTATTTAACTGTAATTTCAAGTGATACACGCAGATACGCAGGAGGATTATTATGGAAGCGAGATACGAAGGAGATGCTGTCTGCAGCACGGCAGAGAGAAGTTTATACAGCCCTGTTTATGAGGATATGCTGGAAAGACGCTCATCCGGTTTTTCCGGATGCCGGCCGGACAGCCGCCCGGTGAGAGGTTCTGGAAGCAGGAACAGCAGAAAGTCCGTCAGGAAATCCAGGCTGTCCAAAACTGCAAAATCCTATTATAGAAAGAGACTGTTGATTTTGTTGGCAGCTGCTGTTATTCTGACTTTTGTTTTCGGAGCAATCGGAGTACATGCGATTCCGAAAGATACTGTCTGCAGCGACGAGGAACTGGCTTACAAAGTGATTACGGTAGAACGTGGAGATACACTCTGGGATATAGCACAGACCTGTTACCGGACTACCGATGATGATATCCGCACTTATATAGAGAATATCCGGGAGATGAACCATATTCATGGCGATAATCTGAAAGAGGGTCAGCTTCTTCTGATTTATTATGGTGATCCTGTCACCGGAGATACTTTGGAAGTTGCAGATAAAGAAAATTAGATCTGAATAGAGATACCCTTTTTATCTGCCATAGACTGTATCTTTATTCAGCTGCCGACCGGTCGTAGAGAAGATTTTCTATCTTTCCGGCCGGTTCAGGACCTGTTATCGGTTATGCGCATATCCATTATCGTTTTTGTACAGATGTGACAGAATTCCCTGTCGGAAATTCCTGATTAAGGGCTTGTTTTTTTTATAAACTGTACTAAAATAGTCTAAGATGGATTTACTGTAGTTCATCTGCAGTAAGGAGTTTGCAGATTAAGGAGTTTATAATATGAAGCAATTGACAATTTCCGACCGGAATCTGATCGAATCTTATTTAAAATTAACAGAATACGAAGGGTATAACTATAATTTTAACTCTATGATAATGTGGAATCACGCATACAATATCCAATATGAAGCCTGCGATCGGTTTCTGATTCTGCTTTATCAGTATGAGAAACAATTTTTCTGGATGATGCCGTTGTGCAGGCCCGAATACTATCTTCAGGCGGTTCAGCGCATGCAGGTCATCAGTATGCAGAAAGGGATTCCTTTTATGATGTCTTACGTGGAAAAATCGTTCAGAAACTGGATGGAAGAAAAGTATGGAGACCGTTTTACATTTTCATTCAGCCCTGACTATTCCGAATATGTTTATTCCTGTGAGAAAAACCGCACACTGGCCGGCAGAAAGATGGTAAAGCGCCGCAATCATTTTAATGCTTTCCTTCGCGAACACCCTGATTATGAATACAGGGATCTTTGCCTGGACAATCTGGATGAAGTACGCGCCTGTCTGGCCAGATGGGAACGGCAGAAAGAAACTGATGATACAGAAGAGGATCTTCGTTCTGAACATAAAGGAATCATGGATCTGCTGAAGAACTTTTCACGGCTTGATTTTAAAGGAGGATGTATTTACATCGATGGACGGATGGAAGCGTTTATCATCGGTTCTGCACTCGGAAAAGACGGTGTTGAGATCCACATAGAGAAAGCCAATGCAGAAATCAGAGGCCTGTATGTAGCTGTTTTCAAAGAGTTCCTGTGTCATAATTTCCCTGAAGCGATATGGATTAATCGTGAAGAAGATATGGGGTATGAGAATCTTCGCAGGGCCAAACAGCAGCTCCATCCCATACGTATGATTGACAATTATAATTGTCAGGAATCACAGACATGCAAGAATGCCGAACCTCACAGTTGTCAGGCAGTTGCTTCATGATGTTTATGGATTTCAGACACCTGGAACAGAAGGAAAAGTGGGACTCTCTTTCCCTGTATGAAGAAGCTTTCCCTGAGGACAGGGGAGAATATGCCGCATACTATTATAAATGGAAATGTCGTGACAATGAGATACTCGTACTGACAGACTGCAGTGTAACAGAACAGGGAGAACAGAACGATGCGATCTGTTCCATGCTGCATTTGAATCCCTACCGTATCTGGATTTCTACAGACAGTATGATCCTGCATTATATTGTTGCAGTTGCAACCGCCCTTCCATATCGGCGACGCGGATGTATGCGCAGGCTGATGCTGGAAACCTTTTCCTGGCTATATAATCGGGAAGAACCATTTACTTATCTGATGCCTGCTGAAACTTTTTATTATGAACCTTTTGGCTTCCGTGTTATATATGATCAGAAGCCGATTTCTTTTCCAAAAGATATTGATGAAGCGAATAACTGGGCCATTGAGAATTTTGATGTTGTTACGCTTCGGGACGAAGCATACATTCAGTTTTTTAATGAGGAACCCGAACCGGTTTCAATTACAGAGGAGACGGTTTCAGATGACAGAATTATATCTGAAAGAGATCCCGGCAGCAGCGACTGGAAACCGCAGATTATGTGCCGAATTATTTATCTGCCCCGGTTGCTGGAATGTCTCCGGGCAGATCGCCCGGAGCTTCTGTATCTTCAGGTGCATGATGCTCTGATTGAAGAGAACACCGGCCTGTACCGCTGGACTGTGGACCGAAAGCACAGCCATGTGACACGTATTGCGCAGAATCCATATCTGGATTCTGCCTCCGACAATATTTTCCAACCGGAAAAAACAGAAGAAAACTTTATTGAAATTGAGATAGAAGATCTGGCAGAGCAGCTGTTCGGTGTTGTGCCGCTGCATCCGGTCCTTTCACATATAAAGGTATTAAGCAGAATATGCATTAATGAAGAGGTTTGATTTCTTTCAGAAATTTCCTGTGGAAGAATCACTTTCCGCATCTGCGGGTTCCTGTGGTTCTTCCCTGCGGAGCCGTACTTTATTTCGTGCCTGCCGCCGTTTGTTATCTTCTATTGCAGCGTAATGTTTGCGTGTTGTATTCACATCGGAATGTCCCAGCACGTCTGCAACGAGATAGATATCTCCGGTTTCCTGATACAGTTGAGTCCCGTATGTACTTCGCAGTTTATGTGGTGTGATATGTTTCAGTGCGGTTACAGACTGTGTGTATTTTTTTACAAGTTTTTCCACGCTGCGCACACTGATACGTTTTCGCTGCAGTGACAGAAAAAGTGCATCTTCATGACCTTCACAGGGAACAATAACCGTTCTTTCGTCCAGATAGTTCAGCAAAGCTTCCTCCACCTCATCACCGAAGTAAAGAATTACCTCTTTGCCCCCTTTTCGATGAATTTTCAAACCACCATTTTTAAAATCCAGATCATTCAGATCAATTCCGACACATTCAGAAACTCGAATGCCGGTTCCCAGCAGTAATGTCAGAATAGCCAGATCCCGTATCCGCGTCTTTTCATGGAAATTCTTCTGCTGTTTTGTGAGATGATCTCCCTGTTCCACATGATCCAGAAGGAGTGCAACTTCATCCGGATCGAGACGGATGATGGGTTTTTCATGATCTCTTGGTAAATCTACCAGTGCAGCCGGATTGTAGGTAATGACTTCCCGCCGGTAGAAGTAATTATAAAAGGCTTTTAATGAAGAAATTTTTCTCATGATTCCGCGGTTCTGATTCAGATGTTCTTCCTCATCTTTATGATAGTATTTCAGATACTCCATATATTGTTCCAGATCCGCAGGCTTCAATTGCTCCAGATGTGTCGGGGTCATATTTTCCAGCCCGATTTCTGCAAATTCCTGATAGTTTTCTGTCAGATAATGAAAAAAGATTCTAAGGTCATACGCATATGCTATGCGGGTTCGCGAAGATGTCGTCTGTTCGATCCCCCGGAAAAACTCCCGGACAAACGGAGGCAGCTGAGAAATCAGCTGACGCAATTTGACTGTGTTTTCAATATCCACCTGTTCGTGGTAAGGACGGTTTCTGGATTCTGCCATTGATTATCCCTTCTTTTTCCGCACCGGTTTCGGGTGCTCAATTTTATCGGGCCAGCCTTTGATTCTGCCATTGCAGATAGCCGTAAACATACGGTTTTTGCAGCCCGGATATTTCATATTCAGCTGTTTCAGCAGATTTTTGATTTCTTCCCTCTGAGTATGTCCATCCGCAGGGCAGGGATTTTTACATACTGGAAGATTGACCGTATGCATAAAACCAACAATATCTGCTTCGTTGATATACATCAACGGACGAATTACGGTTACTTTTGTTCTGTCCAGATACGTTTTGGGAAAAAAAGAATGAAAACGGCCTTCATAAATCAGTGAAAGCAGCATGGTTTCCACAATATCATCTTTGTGATGCGCATAAGCAACTTTATTACAGCCCAGCTCAGCAGCTTTGTCATTAAAAGCTCCTTTACGCAAAGTAGCGCAGAGAGAGCAGGGATTTTCTTCTCTGCGGATATCAAAAACTATGGTTTTAATATCTGTCTTCACAATTGTATAATGAACATTCAGTTCCTCACACAGTTTCTGAATCGGCTCCAGATTGAAACCTTCATATCCCAGATCAACAGTAATTGCTTCGATGTCAAACTTTTTCGGATAAAAACGGCGCAATCCCTGCAAAGCATAAAGCAGTGTCAGGCTGTCCTTTCCTCCGGAGATACCGATTGCAATACGGTCTCCCTCTTCGATCATACCATAATCATCCACCGCACGTCGTGTATAGCTCAATAATTGCTGAAGCTTCATAAACAAATTCTCCTGTATATTTGATGAAATCCGTATGCAGTCAGCCTTTCCGGAAAACTTGATACAAGCTTGCCAGACCTTCCCCAAATAGAACAGGGATACTCAGGAAAAGGCCACTGCAATGCATTTATTTTACTATAAGCAGCTGAGCAATGCAAGTTCGTATCTTTTCCGATACAATATGATTAAAAACCTGTTTATACTTTCTTTATAATTCCGATATCTGAATTTTAGATTTCATCCATGTATTGTTCACGAAAAAGGGCTATACTACTCCTTAAACGACAAACAGCAATAAAGAAAAAGGTGGTTTATAATATGAGTAAGGTAATAGGAATTGATTTAGGCACAACTAACAGCTGTGTAGCTGTTCTGGAGAATGGAACGCCGGTTATTATACCCAATGCGGAGGGCGGCAGGACGACGCCTTCTGTTGTGGCGTTTACGAAAAAAGGTGAACGTCTGGTGGGGGATGCTGCAAGAAGACAGGCAGCGGTGAATGCCGATCATACCGTCTCTTCCATTAAAAGAGAGATGGGTTCCGATTATCGAGTTCATATTGACGGGAACCGTTATTCTCCTCAGGAAATTTCTGCAATGATTTTAAGAAAGCTGAAAAAAGATGCAGAAGATTTTCTGGGGGAACCGGTTTCAGAGGCCGTGATTACAGTGCCTGCATATTTCAGTGATGCCCAGCGTCAGGCAACAAAAGATGCAGGAAGAATTGCCGGCCTGAAAGTTCTTCGGATTATCAATGAGCCCACATCAGCAGCACTTGCCTACGGTCTGGATCACGGAGATCCTCAGAAAATCCTGGTTTATGACCTGGGTGGAGGTACTTTCGATGTATCTGTTATTGAAATCGGCGAAAACCTGATCGAGGTACTGGCAACTTCCGGTGATAACCATCTGGGTGGAGATGATTTTGATTCCAGAGTTGTGGATTACCTGCTTCGTATGTTCCGCGAACAGGAAAACATTGATCTTTCAAAAGACCCGTCTGCCATGCAGCGTCTGCGCGAGGCAGCTGAGAAAGCCAAGATGGAGCTTTCCACCATGGTGGAAACCAATATTAATCTCCCTTTTATAGCGGTGGACAAAAAGGGAGAGGGGAAACATCTGGATATTATGCTTTCCAGAGCCAGATTTGAAGAGATGACTGAAGATCTTGTGGAACGCACAAAAGTTCCGGTTCAGAATGCCATGAGTGACGCGGGACTTTCCATGAAAGATCTGAACAGAGTTCTGCTGGTTGGAGGTTCTACCAGAATTCCTGCTGTTCAGCGTATGGTCAGACAGCTGACAGGGCAGGAGCCTGCCAAGTCTCTGAATCCGGACGAGTGCGTTGCGCTGGGTGCCAGCATCCAGGGAGGCAAACTGGCATCGGAGCCTGGAAGTATTATCCCGGGCTCTGCTGCATCGGAACTGATTCTGATGGATGTGACTCCGCTATCCCTTTCCATTGAAACTGTTGGTGGTGTTTGTACCACTGTTCTGGATAGAAACAGCACGATTCCCACAAGGAAGAGTCAGATTTTTACAACAGCAGCCAATTTCCAGACCAATGTGGAAATCAAAGTCTATCAGGGAGAACGAAAATTTGCGCGGGACAATAAGCTGATCGGCAATTTCAAACTGAGTGGAATCAAAAGAGCCATGGCCGGTGTTCCTCAGATTGAAGTTACCTTCGATATCGATGTAAACGGTATCCTGAAAGTATCCGCTAAAGATCTGGGAACCGGCAAACAGCAGGAGATTGTCATTACTTCCAGTTCCAATCTGTCCGAAGCAGAAATCGAACAGGCTATCCGCAATGCTCAGGAATATGAAGCGCGTGATGCGAAAGGATACGATAATTTTGAAACTTACACCGATGCGGAACGTCTTCTTGCCAGAGTTCAGAATGCACTGAATGATAAAGAGAAAAAGAAATCACTGACCCGCGAACAGAAATCCGATATTAAGAAAAAGATGCGGGAAGTCCAGAAACAGGTATCCCGCATCAAACCCGATAAAATTACAGATGAACAGGCTGCAAATCTGAAAGCAGCCAAAGAAGAGCTGGAGCAGAGCGCGTCGGTACTTTCCTGCTAGATTTACGGGATTATACTCATAAGCTGAGCTACCAGCAATCCCCCGCCGGTACCAATCACATAGCCGAACAGTGCCATGATGATTCCCACAGGAACCAGAGCGCTGCTGTATGCTCCTGCCAGAATCGGTGCCGTAGCGGTTCCCCCGATATTGGCAAGAGAAGCGACTGCGCAGGTAAAAAGATCAATATGAAGGAGTCTGGCCAGGACAAGCATGACAGCCACATGGATGATCAGAATCAGAAAACCGGTCAGCAGCCATAGATGAGTATTGCCCAGTCCACTCAGATCGGCACGGGAAGCAATCAGCGCGATTACGGTATAGAGCAGTACGTTGGAAATTTCTTCTGTTCCCCGGATTTGCCCGAAAGGTGTCATGGCCAGCAGGATTCCCAATGCTGTTACGAGAAGAACCGACCAGGTTGCTTTATCAAAAAAAGGCAGCATGGACTGTATGAGTACCCCGACTTTCTGCGATACGACAGAGACAAGAAGACCGGAGCCCAGCAGCATAATTATACCCGGATAGGTAATCGTTTTTTCATTCCGGACTGTTTCCGCCTCCAGAGAAGCTCCGATTTCATCGATCAGGTGCGTGTCTGCTTTGGTCCATCGATTGAATTTTTCGTGGAAACCAATGGCCCACAGCAGAAATATAATATAAAATGTGGCACAGGTGGAATCCAGAACGAGAGTATATGCCATATCGGCTTCGCTTACATCCAGTGCAGCCTGTATGGCCAGCATATTGCCTGAACCGCCCATCCAGCTTCCGCACAATGCGCCAAGGGCACCCCAGGCATTTTTTCCCAGCATATTGTGCATCAGTGCATAGGACAGAAGAAATCCAAGTCCGATGGAGAAGGATGCAGCCAGAAAACCAACCAGCATTTTAGGACCCAGATGGAGAATTTTCCGCAGGTCACATCGCAGAAGCATAAGGAAAAGCATGGCGTAAAGCAGCGGATTTTTCAGGATTGCATAAGCAGATGAGGTAGACTGCACATCCCATATCTTCAAAGTGCAGGAAATCATCATGGTCAGATAAATCAGTACTACAGGCGGCACAAACCGGAAAAAGGTCTGTGCCGCGTTGTTTTTCAGCATATGAGGCAGATTAATCAGAACTGCCGCGATAAAAATCAGAACTGCAATATAAGTAAAACCATCCTTAATCATGGAACACCCTCCAGTTTTTTCATTTTCTCAACAGATGGTTTTAGTATGTCCCGGAATCCGAATCCTACACGGACAATCATAAACAGGATTGCTCTATAACAGGATTACTTTATAGACAGGATTATTTTATAGACAGGATTATTTTATAAACAGGATTATTTTATAAACAGGATCGCATTTAACAGCATCTTACTGTTTCTGCTCTGAGATTCCTTTGATAGAAGAGGCATATTCTGATGGGGTCATGCCTGTAATCTGCTTAAACTGTCTGGAAAAATAGTGAACTGTGGAGTATCCGAGTACATCCGCAATCTGGGTAAAATTCAGCTGATCATTACGGATATACTGTTTGGCAGCTTCAATTTTCAAAATGGAAAAATAATTGATAATTCCACAGTGATTCTGTTCATGGAACAGTTTCTGGAGCTGGGAACGGCCCACCATATTGTCGTGACAAATCTGTTCGATAGACAGACTGGCATGGATATTCGATTTCATATAACTGACAATACGCTCATAAAGTTCTTTGTCAGCTTTCTTTTTTGTCAGCTTACCTGCCGAATGTCTTGTGGTTTCCCATCCGCCGGACCGTAAAGCTCTCTGGCTGAGGCACCGCCTCTGCAGCAGAATCAGGAATTGTTCCAGATACAGCCGAATCAGCTGTTCACACCCAAAAGGAATATCTGCCTTCTTTTTCCGTTCCAAATGATTCTGGTAGGGATCGTTCATGGGACTGGAAAAACATTCACCGGCTTCCTGAAGCATTTTGCCCAGCAGAGAACGTTCCTCCTCATTGATATGAAGAACACGTTCCCGAAAGTATTCCATAGACGGGGAACTGCAGGAAAACGAAAGCACCATGAGATTTGGAGCAACCGTTCCATTGGCTTTCAGCCCGTGGAATTCATTGGGTTTATGAAAGATAATATCATCTTTTTTCAGCGTATACCGTCTGTTATCGCCCCAGACTTCAACTTCTCCTTTGTCCACACAGAGAAATTCCCAGAAATCGTGAGATTCTCCAGGAAAATGAAAATTACTCATATATTCAAAATAATGAACTGTAAATAACTGTTCAATATGTATTTCATCGTTTAAAGTAATACCGCAGTATGCCATAATACCTCCTGATTGCAAAAACGGTTTTAAATTCGGATAAACTGTGATGTGTGATTGTTCAGTAGCGACTTTGAAAATCTGCTCTTTATATCATTGTATTAAATAATCCACCGGAATTCAAGTTCTGATGCTGCAGGTCGTTTGCATGGATATATTTGCGTTACTGTTCAGAGCCAGCCTCGAAAACACTGCGTGTTTCCTCATTATGAGTGTTTTTCATGCAGATGGTATAAAAACAACAGAAAAACGTATAAAGACAAGAGCTTCTTTGATGGGTACAATACTCTGAGAAGTCAACTAATACAGATATTCTGGTAATACAGATGTTTCGGAGGGTGAGATGCAATGGAAATTCAGAAATATACAGAAAGCAATAATATCATACAACAGTTTGATTTTGAAGGGGAACTGATTGAAAAAGTACCATACGGAAACGGCCATATCAATGATACGTTTCTGCTTCGATTCCGCCAGGCAGATGGAACCATCAAAAAAGAAATTCTGCAGAAAGTAAATCGCAACGTTTTTAAAAATCCGGCAGAGGTTATGGAAAATATACAGGGGGTAACAACATTTCTCCGGAAAAAAATAATGGAAAACGGAGGAGATCCGGAACGTGAGACACTGAATCTGCGCCCGGCAAAAGATGGAAAATGTTATTATCTGGATGAAGATGGCAATTACTGGCGTTCCTTCGGATTTATCGAAGGAGCAACCTGCTATGATCAGGTGGAAAAGAAAGAACATTTTTACCAGAGTGCCGCAGCATTCGGCAATTTCCAATGTATGCTGGCGGATTATCCGGCTTCCACCCTGCACGAAACCATAGTCGGTTTCCATGATACAGCGGCACGGTTTGAAGTGTTCTGTCAGGCAGTAAAGGATGATGTATGCGGGCGGGCGTCTCAGGTTGAAGATGAAATCCGTTTTGTCATGGAACATCAGGAAATTGCCCATGTTTTCGGTGATCTGCAGAGAGCAGGAAAACTGCCGCTTCGGGTAACGCATAATGATACAAAGCTGAACAATATTATGATCGATGATGTGACCGGTAAGGCGATCTGTGTTATCGATCTCGACACCGTAATGCCCGGTCTTGCCATGAATGATTTTGGCGACTCCATCCGTTTCGGCGCCAGTACGGCTGCAGAAGATGAGAAAAATTTATCAAAAGTATCCTGCGATATGGAACTGTTTGAACTTTATGCAAAAGGTTTTCTGAAGGGATGTGCCGGTAGTCTGACTGATCTGGAAATTTCCTTTCTGCCCATGGGCGCCAAAGTCATGACCTATGAATGCGGTATGCGTTTCCTGACCGATTACCTGCAGGGAGACACTTATTTTAAAATTCACAGGAAAGAACACAATCTGGACCGGTGCCGGACGCAGTTTAAACTGGTTGCAGATATGGAAGAGAAATGGTATATTATGGAAGATATCATTAAAAAGGCAGAATCTGACCGGAGCTGATCGAGGAACACCACACGAACAGCCGGATCGGTTCTGAGAAGAGGATATGAATATGCGAATTCGTATGGCAGCACCGGAAGACGCCGGCTCGCTTCTTTCAATTTATGCTCCCTATGTGGAAAAAACACCGATTACATTCGAATATGAGGTTCCTTCTCCGGAAGAATTCCGCGGAAGGATTGAACATACTCTGGAAAAGTATCCCTATCTGGCAGCAATTAACGAAGACGGAAAGATTCTGGGATACGCCTATGCCGGACCATTTAAGGGGCGGGCAGCTTATGACTGGGCTGTGGAAACCAGCATTTATGTACAGGAAGGTCTGAGCGGACATGGAATCGGAACCGGTTTGTATCGGACCCTGGAGGAGATTCTGAAAAAACAGCACATTATCAATCTGAATGCGTGCATTACCTACCCCAACCCCCGGAGCATAGCATTTCATGAAAAGGAAGGATACCGCTGTGCGGCACATTTTACAAAATGCGGTTATAAGCTGGACAGCTGGCACGACATGATCTGGATGGAGAAGATGCTGGGAGAACATCCTGCATGCCCTCAGCCGGTCATTCCCCTGAAACAGCTCGCTTTCGATACAGTTTATTTCCAGTTCCCGGACGGTCCGGCGGGAAAATGACCGATTCAGGAAGATGCTGCATAAAATCCGACTGCGGAAAGGACAGAATCATGTTAAAAGAATGTTTTGACAGGGTGAGGAATCAGGCTCCGCTGATTCACAATATTACCAATTATGTAACGATTAATGACGTAGCCAATATGCTGCTGGCCTGTGGTGCCAGTCCAATTATGGCAGATGAAGCTGTCGAAGTAGAGGAGATTACTTCCATCTGCAGCGGATTGAATATCAATATCGGTAAATTAAACCGACATATGATTCCTGCAATGCTGCTGGCAGGAAAAAAGGCATGTGAACTGGGACATGCTGTTCTGCTGGATCCGGTGGGTGTCGGTGCCAGCAGGCTGAGACTGGAAACAGCCGGCTTCCTGATGGAAGAAATCCGTTTTTCAGCAATCCGCGGCAATATTTCGGAGATTAAAACACTGATGCACGGTTCCGGCTGCTCCAGAGGAGTGGATGCGGCTTCAGCCGATGCTCTGACTGGAAATGATGTGAAAGCTATGGCTTCAGCCTTAAAGGAATTTTCACAGAAAACAGGGTGTGTCATCGCAGCAACCGGCAGCGTGGATCTGATCAGTGACAGCCGGACCTGCTTTGTGATTCGCAACGGACGGCCCGAGATGGAAAAAGTCACCGGTACCGGCTGTCAGCTGTCCGGACTGATGACTGCTTTTCTGGCAGCAAATCCGGACAATCATCTGGAAGCTGCAGCTGCAGCCGTTGCTGCCATGGGTCTGGCAGGAGAAATCGGCTGGTCACATATGCGGCCGGGAGATGGGAGCGCTGCCTATCGTGACCGCATCATTGATGCGATCTACAACATGGACGGTACAACACTGGAACAGAACGCGCGATTTGAAATCATCTGCTGACTAAAAACATCTGCCGAATAAAATCATCTACCGAATAAAATCATCTGCTGAATAAAATGATTTGCTGAGCAAAAGCCATCAAAACTCAGAAAAAAGGGAGCAAAATAAAATTTTGCTCCCTTTTTCTGATATTATAATACCACAAAATCGTCGAAAAATCAAGTCTGGTATCACCGACTGCATGATGATATAATCGTTTCCATTACAGCAACGCTGAAGACAAAGATGTCATAAGGAAGGAGAAGCTATATGGGTCAGGACTGGATGATTTTACTGCAGAAGCAGAGTCAGTTGACTGCGGTGATGAAAACAAATGAGACGACAGAACAGTACGGACTGATTCTGAATCAACAGGATGCAGAGTTGATTTTGCAGGAACGCAATCATGCATTGCGTGAACAGAGACGGGTGGAATTCGGTACCGGAATCGCTGAGAAAATTATTTATGAATTTTGTGATTCTTCTTACATCAATCAGAGCAATTATGTGAATACCATTATTCGCCTGCAGGACATTTTTTATCTGTATAAAAATGAAATGCACGATGAAATTACAGATGATGAGCTGCTGCATTTGATGAAGGAACAGTTTGAGAACCTTTGTTTCGGGGATCTTGACTATCTGGAGGGAACATGTCTGGAGATTTTTTCGGAGGCAGTCCGGGCAGGGTATGACGGATACAAAGATACGGATGGATACGGAGAATATGCCCGGTTCGATCCGGTCAAACGGTGGGATTACGATCTGTATCTGGAAACGTTAAAAGAACTCTGCTGGAGGTAACTGCCCATGACAACTTCTTATGAGATGGAAGAGCTGGTACCGGTTGTTGCAGGGCTGGCCGGGCGGTATACTGCAGGTGAGAGCACATCCATCACCTATGAAAAAGCACAGCAGCTGATGGAAGCGGTTCTGTACTGTATTCATGAGCTGGAACAGAGCGAAATGGAAAGCGAAACGAATTCTGTTTCAGCAGGAAAATCAACCGGAAAAATACCGGCAGAGAAGGCCTATTGTCTTGGTCTTGAATGCGTGAAGAAAAAAGCAGGGAAAACATTAAAACAATACAATGAACTTCTGCCGGATTTTGTTTTCTTTGACAATCGATGCCTTTACGATACGTTTGTCAAAGGCCTTCCGCGTTTTTTCAGATGGTATGATGTTGAATTCCATCCGCAAAATACCATTCTGACACTGGACTACCCGGTATTAAAGGATCTGTCCTCTTATACCGGTATTGATAAAATTGCCGCATTTACAGATTGCATCCGGCTGGAGCAGCTGTTCCTGAAATCATTTCCGGAAAACTATGTCAGAAGAATTCTGATTTTATACAACAAAGCTTATCCCGCAATGATAGAAAATATCTGTGAACCCGTTGCGGGCGCTGTTGTCTGCCATATTCTGACCGGAAAGCCGGTGTCGGAGGGAGAACCGGGAAAGAAAGAAATGATCAGGATCCGGCAGATATTTCTCAAAAACCGTCTGGAAGAAATAATTGAACAGCTGCAGCTGGCTTTCAGTCGGTTTCTGGCGGATTACTGCGGCGATTCCGGCGAATTGTACACTTATTTTGCCGGTTCAATCCGCGGAATCGCTGTCCGACTTGAAATTATTTCAGGACAAGTTGATTTTTGACCGCAGAATGAGTATAATTTTTGACATACAAATACAGATAAAGTGAGTGATGATTTTGAATTGTAAAAAAGAAGATATGCTGCTGTATGCGGTAACCGATCGTTCCTGGTTGAACGGCGAAACATTATACGATCAGGTGGAAAAGGCTCTGAAAGGCGGCGTTACTCTGGTACAGCTGCGCGAAAAGACTCTGGTCAGGGAAAGCTTTAAGCAGGAAGCCATTGCCATAAAAGAACTCTGTCACAGATATCAGGTTCCGCTCATCATCAATGATGATGTGGAACTGGCGCTGGAAGTGGATGCCGACGGTGTTCATGTGGGGCAGAGCGATATGGAAGCAGGAGATGTACGGAAAAAGCTGGGGCCGGATAAAATAATCGGTGTATCTGCCAAAACCGTGGAACAGGCACTGACAGCGCAGGCCCACGGCGCCGATTATCTGGGCGTGGGCGCCGTTTACTCCACCGGTTCCAAGGCTGATGCGAAAGAACTGAGCCATGACACACTGCAGGCCATCTGTGAATCGGTGGATATTCCGGTGGTTGCCATCGGAGGAATTACCTGCGGCAATATCCTGAATCTGAAGGGACGCGGCGTCTGCGGCGTTGCCGTTATCAGCGCCATATTTGCTCAGCCGGATATTACGCAGGCTGCCCGGGAACTGAAGAAACTTTCGCTGGATATAATCGGTAAAAAAATGCCGGCTGCTCTGACTATTGCCGGCAGTGACTCCAGCGGCGGAGCCGGCATTCAGGCCGATATCAAAACCATGACAGCAAACCGGGTTTATGCCATGAGTGCCATCACGGCGCTGACAGCCCAGAACACAACCGGTGTAACGGGAATCATGGAAGTAACTCCGGAATTTCTGGCAGAACAGCTGGATGACATTTTCACGGATATTTTCCCGGATGCAGTGAAAATCGGCATGGTTTCCTCCAGTGCACTGATTGAAGTGATTGCAGATAAGCTGGAGCAGTATGAAGCGAAGAATATCGTAGTGGACCCTGTTATGGTGGCAACCAGCGGTTCCAGCCTGATTGCGGACAACGCGGTTGAAACAATGAAAAAACGGCTGCTGCCTCTGTCTGCCCTGGTGACTCCCAATATTCCCGAGGCGGAGATTTTATCCGGTATGAAAGTCGATACACCGGAAGATATGATCCGGGCGGCGGAGAAGATCAGCACCACCTACCGATGCGCCGTTCTATTAAAAGGCGGACATCAGCTGAATGATGCCAACGATCTTCTCTACCGCGACGGCAGTTTCAAATGGTTCAACGGCAGAAGAATCGGAAATCCCAATACCCATGGGACTGGCTGTACGCTGTCCAGTGCCATTGCTTCCAATCTGGCAAAAGGATATGACCTGGATACTTCTGTGGTAAAAGCGAAAAACTACATATCAGGTGCACTGGCAGCCATGCTGAATCTGGGAAAAGGCAGCGGACCCATGAATCATGCCTACCGGATCGAAGGAGAATTCTGAGAAGCTGACAAGGCTGATATTCAGAAAAATTGTTGCTGATCAGGTGATCAGGCCCTGATTGCCCAGCGCATTTTGGTGGAGCGTGCGCGGCTGTTACGATTGCATTCTTCGGCGGAAGGGCGGATTACATCAGTGGCAATTTCGCGGTAAATTCCTTCTCTGTAAAACCTCTTGAATGATTTCTTTACCAGCCGGTCTTCACCGGAATGGAATGTGAGGATTGCCACACGACCTCCGGCTGCAAGCGCATCGGGTAATTTTTCCAAAAACGCTTCCAGCACTTCAAATTCGCTGTTTACATCGATTCGGAGGGCCTGAAATGTCCGCTGGCACGTCTTTTTCACAGCTTCTTTCCGCTCGTTTGCCGGCAGGAAAGAAAGCGTTTCTTCAATAACCTGATGCAGGTCTGTGGTCGTCTCAATGGGACGGCCTTTTCTGTTTCTGGAAACGATAGCCCGGGAGATCTCCTTTGCATAAGGTTCATCGGAATTTTCCACCAGCATACCTTCCAGTTCATCCGCAGCAATGTGACGCAGCCGTTCGGCAGCAGAAACACCTTTCTGCGGATTCAGCCGCAGATCGAGAGGTCCTTCAAATTTGTAGGAAAATCCTCTTTCCGGATTATCAATCTGCATGGAGGATACCCCCAGATCGGCCAGGATAAAATCAAAAGAGCCCGCCTGTGCGGCAACCTGATCAATATCGGCAAAATTCTGCTGCAGGATGGTCAGGATCTCCGGTCCGTAACCCAGTGCCTCCAACCTGGTTCTGGTTTTTACAATTTCAATGGGATCTACATCCAGAGCATACAGGTGTCCCTGAGACTGCAGGCATTTTAACATCTCCTGTGTATGACCGCCGTAGCCCAGAGTCGCATCGAGACCGGTCTGGCCAGGTTTAATCTGCAGGAAATCAAGGATTTCCTTCACACAGATGGAAAGGTGCATTCCGGCGGGGGTACTTCCTTTGCGGATCACCTTTTCAATCGTATCCGCATATTTTTCCGGCTGCAGTTCCTTATATTTTTCATGATAATTCTTCGGATGGGTTCCTTTGTAACGGACACGCCGTTTATGCTTTGATTCCTGATACCCGGTATTTTGATCCTGTATATCCTGAATATTTTTATTCTGTGTTCCTATATCCTGATTGTCTGCATTCTGTTTTTCTGTACTTTGTTTTTTTGTACTTTGTTTTTCTATGCTCTGATTATCTGTATTCTGGTTATTCCCATTGCGCTTTTCCATATTCTGGTTGTTCATATTCTGCTTCTCCGTATTCTGTATATTGCTGATTCCTGCCTGCTTCGGGCTGTCTGCTTTTGACAGCAGCGCTGATTTGACCTGCAGTATTCATTGATTTGACCGGATATGATCTGAAGTCGGGTCTGATCCGGCCAGGTACAGTTATTATAACAGAAATCCGGCAGAACGGTTATATAAAGTTTATAATAATCATAATGATTCCAAGAATCACCAGAACGATTCCGGTTGCCCGGTTCAGCACCTCGGCAGATGCCCTGTTGGCAAACAGGGCAGCAATCCGTGCCCAGAGAAACGTAAAGGCAACGCAAAGTATGAGCAGCAGCGGGTCGGGTGCTCCTCCGATGGCAAAATGACTGAGTGCTCCGGTCAGTGCTGTAAACGTCATGATAAATACGCTGGTGCCCACGGCCATTTTCAGTTCATAGCCCAGTACGCTGGTCAGAATCAGAAGCATCATCAGACCGCCGCCTGCTCCGATAAAACCGCAGATAAAGCCGATCACAATGCCGCAGATGACACTCTGGATAAAACGTTTTTTCGGACTGGCTTTGGCCATGGATTCTTTCGTTGTCATAACGGGTTTTACAATAAATTTGATACCCAGCAGCAGAGTCATGCCCATGGAACAGCCGCCAAGAGAATTGCCGGGAACAAAACTGGAAACCCAGCTTCCTACCATTGTAAAAGCCAGCACGGAAATCATCATAACGATTCCGTTCCGGATATCAAGATTTTTATTTTTACCGTATATGTAAGCAGATACGGCACTTGCCAGTACATCGCTGGCCAGGGCGATTCCCACCGCCTGATACGCCTCCACACCAAGGCAGGTAATCAGCATGGGGCTGATGACAGCTGCAGCGCTCATGCCGGCAAAGCCGGTTCCCAGCCCCGCACCCATACCGGCCAGAAAACAGATCAGTATTTTAAAAATCATAATATTCCTCCTGAGATAGTTTAAATACAAACTAATATAACACGTTTGCTGTGTCTTTGCAACTGAAACCATTTGATATTCCCTGCCTGTTTTATTATAATACTGGTTATACAGCAAGTTTTCTTGTTTCGCGACAGATGAGGAGGAATTTATTTATGACACTACTGGAAAAGCTGCAGAACTCTGCATCCTATACGGAACGTGAGCAGAAAATCTGCGAATATATCCTGGAACACTGTGAGCAGGTGAGCAGGATGTCTTCCAGAGAGTTGGGACGCCAGACTTTCACCAGTTCCACCGTAATCATCCGTTTCTGCAGAAAGCTGGGATACGAAAGCTACAATGATTTTAAGGTCAATCTGATCAGTGACCTGAAACAGGCGGAGGCTTCCATGAAGACGGAGAATCTGAACCTGGGGAAGCAGGAAAATTCCATTTCCGTAATTAACAAAATTGCAGAACTTGAAAAATCAGTGATTGAAGTCACGAGAAGCCGCATGTCGGTGGAGGTGATTGAAACAGTCTGCAAAAAAATTGATCAGGTAAAATATGTGGATATCATCGCGGTGGATGCCAATGTCTGCATCGGCGACTATGCTTCCCACATGTTTTTTCATGAAGGGAAAATCTCCAATACCTATTCCTGCTACAATAAACAGCTGTACCTGGCCCTGAATGGTGCATCTGACCACGTGGTCTTTCTGATCAGCCGTTCCGGTGAATTCAAAAAGATACTGGAGGCAGCGGCTGAATTTAAAAAAGCGGGAATTTTTACTGTGGCCATCACAGGAAAGACCGACAGCACTCTGGCGAAACTCTGTGACATTTCCCTGGAAGCGATTTACCACCGGGATATGGAGCATCTGGGCAATCTGATTTTTCATACCTCAGCAAAATATATTTTTGATATCATCACGTCCATGCTGCTGTCGGAGAATTTTGACAGTGTAAAGGAACTGATGGACACCTATGGTTATCTGTATTATTCTCACAATTCCGGAAACAGCTGAAAAACCGTGAACAGCTGAAAACTGAAACCGGCAAAAACCGACTGCAGGCTTTCATTGCAACAGAATCGGGTCTTGAAAAAGATGAAAAAATGTAGCATTGCTCTTTTTGAAACCGATGGCATTGACTTTCTAACGGAATCCGATATACTGGGAAACAGCAAAAGAAATTTATCATCAGAACAGGAGGCTATATCCATGTATCATAAGACATTAAAACCGTTTCCGGCCAATTTCCTTTGGGGTGCATCTACTTCTGCTTATCAGGTGGAAGGAGCAAACCTGATTGACGGCAAAGGACCTTCCTGCCAGGACGTGAAAAAAGTTCCCGAGGGAACTTCCGAGCTGGACGTCTGCGCAGATCAGTACCATCGCTACAAAGAAGATGTAAAACTGATGGCGGAGATGGGATTTAAAGTATACCGTTTTTCCATTTCCTGGTCCCGTATCCTTCCGGAAGGAACCGGTGAGGTGAATCCGCAGGGAATCCAGTACTACAATAACCTGATCGATGAATGCCTGAAATACGGCATCGAACCGCTGGTTACCATGTTCCATTTCGATATGCCTGCTGCTCTTGATAAAAGAGGTTCCTGGGGTAACCGTGAATCCGTAGACTGGTTTGTTAATTTTGCAAAGGTCATGTTCGAGAATTTCGGTGACCGTGTTAAATACTGGCTGACCATCAATGAACAGAACATGCTGACTCTGGTTGGGCCTGTCATCGGTACCCTTTACATCCCCGAAGGCTGCACCAACGAACTGAAAGAAATTTATCAGCAGAATCATCATATGCTGGTTGCACAGGCAAAGGCCATGGAACTGTGCCACAAGATGTTGCCCAATGCCAAGATCGGACCGGCTCCCAACATCGCTCTTGTTTATCCTGCTTCCTGCAGACCGGAGGATACCACCGCTGCCCAGAACTGCAACGCCATCCGCAACTGGCTGTATCTGGATATGGCGGTATACGGCAGATACAACAACCTGGTATGGTCCTATCTGGAAGAACATGATGCCTGCCCCGAATTTGCACCCGGAGATGCTGAATCTCTGAGAAATGCACACCCTGATTTCATTGGCTTTAACTATTACAATACCATGACCGTGGAAGCAAGCACACAGACTGAACTGAAAGAAGCTACCATGGGCGATCAGCAGTCTGCCAATGAAATGGCCGGTATGTACAAGGGCTTCCGCAATCCCAACCTGACTGTAACCGAATTCGGCTGGGAAATCGACCCTCAGGGCTTCCGCAACACCATGCGTGAAATCTACTCCCGTTACCATCTTCCCATGATCGTTACGGAGAATGGTCTGGGTGCTTACGATACCCTGACAGAAGACGGCAAAGTACACGATGACTACCGCATCGAATACCTGCGTCAGCATATTAAGATGATTCAGGAAGCCATCACCGACAATGTGGAGATGATGGGCTACTGCCCCTGGTCCGCAATCGATCTGGTATCCACTCATGAAGGTGTCAGAAAACGTTACGGCTTCATCTATGTGGACCGCGATGAATTTGACCTGAAAACTCTGAACCGTTACCGCAAGGATTCTTTCCACTGGTATAAAAAAGTCATTGCAACCAACGGATCCAATCTGGATTAAGTCCGGACTGAATGATCTGCAGCAAAGAATCCTTATCTGGAAATAAATAAAACATGAGTATCCGATATAAAATTATTGCATGTGATCTGGATGAAACACTTCTGGATGACAATCATAAAATATCTGCCAAAAACAGGGAAGTGATCCGTAAAGCCGGGGAACTGGGTGTGAAATTCGTTCCCGCCACCGGGAGAGGATTCAATACGGTGGATGATACTTTACAGGAGCTTGGCCTGTTTCAAAAAGAACAGGAATATGTAATCTCTTTCAACGGAGGAGCCATTACGGAGAATAAAAACGACCGCCTGCTGCATTTTCAGGGAATTCCCTTTGAAACGGCACAGGCCCTCTACCTGAGAGGACTGCAGTATGATGTCTGTATCCATGTCTACACAAAGGATGTGGTTTATGTGTACAATTATGTGCAGGCCGAAAAGGATTATGTGGGCGGCCGGATGCCCATTCAGGAGACCTTCGAACCGAACCTGGATTTCCTGAACGGGCAGGAAATCGTCAAGATGCTGTATATGAATATGGATCAGTCCTATCTGAGACAGATAGAAGAGGATCTGAAGGATATCACCGACGATATCGCTGTCAGCTACTCCAGCAACCGCTATATCGAATTCAACCGCAAGGGAATCAATAAAGGTCAGGGACTTCTTTCACTGGCCGGGCTGCTGGGCGTAAAACCGGAAGAAACCATCGCCATCGGTGACAATTTCAATGATCTTTCCATGATTCAGGTAGCAGGGCTCGGTGTGGGAGTCCGAAACGCCGCAGAAGGGATTCGTCCGTACTGCGATTACATCACCACGGCCACCAACAACGAAAGTGCAGTGGCGGAAGTGATTGAAAAATTTGTTTTAAATGAGTAATTTTGTGCAAAATTGCCTTTGAAAAATGATTGCGATTTCGATATAATCAAGAATACAGCGTGTAGCATAACTGCGTAAATCCGGTTGTTGTCTGCCGCTGTATTTTTATGTTTAAATATACTGTTTTTTAAGTGTGTGGCCAGAAAGCGTAAATCCAGCTTCCCGGGCCGCACTTTTTTTAAGGGAGGAAATCATTACATGAACGAAAAATCAAATTCATTCCTGGAAACTGAACCGATCGGCGTGCTGATGCGCAAGTATTCCATACCGTGTATCATTTCGCTGCTGGTTGCCGCTCTTTATAATATCGTCGATCAGATTTTCATTGCCAACGCCAGTTACCTGGGTTCTTTCGGTAATGCCGCCAACACGGTCGTATATCCGTTGACCATCGTTGCGCTGGCCATCGCCGTTATGATCGGTGACGGCTGCTGCGCATTTGTCAGTATCTGCCTGGGCGCCAATGAAAAGGAAAATGCGCACAGAAGTATCGGCAATTCCATTGTACTCTGCATCATCTGCAGTCTGATTCTGACAGCAATCTACCTGATTTTCCAGGAGCCGATTCTTGCCATGTTCGGCGGCACGGTAAATGAAGGTACCTTTACAAATGCGAAAGAATATTTCTTCTGGATTACCGTCGGTATTCCTTTCTATATGTTCGGTCAGGCCATGAATCCCATCATCCGTTCCGACGGAAGCCCCAAATTTGCCATGGCCTCCACTGTAGCCGGCGCAGTCATCAACATTATTCTGGACCCTGTCTTTATCTTTGTATTTAAATGGGGTATGATGGGTGCCGCTGTTGCTACCATTGCCGGTCAGATTGTTACCGCTGTACTGGCAATATGGTATCTGTTCCATATGAAGGCAGTGAAATTAAAGAAGAGCAGCTTCAAATTAAGCGGTAAGCTGATGACAAGATTCCTGCCTCTGGGTGTCTGCAGTTTCCTGGCTCAGATTTCGTTGGTCGCAGCCATGGCAGCCATCAATAACATGATTCAGAAATACGGTGCACAGGATGAAATCTTCGGTCAGGCCCAGTATGCCCAGATTCCCATGGCAGTAGTCGGAATCGTAATGAAATTCTTCCAGATCGTCATCTCCATCAGCATCGGTATGGCAGCAGGATGTATTCCTGTCGTCGGTTACAATATCGGTGCCGGGCGGAAAGACCGTGCTTCCAGTCTGTTTACCCGTCTGCTGACAGCAGAAGCCATCGTGGGAGCAGTTGCAATGGTAATTGTGGAAGTCTTCCCCAGACAGCTGATTGCCATCTTCGGTGCAGCCAACGAAAGCGTCTACTATACCGATTTTGCAGTAAAATCCTTCCGAATCTATCTCTGCATGGTAATTCTTGCCTGTGTCAACAAAGCAACTTTTATTTACCTGCAGTCACTGGGAAAAGCACTGCTTTCCACCATGCTCTCCATGGTGCGAGAAGTCATTTTTGGTGTGGGCTTTGCCTTACTGCTGCCGGTATTCTTCGAACTGGACGGTGTACTGTACTCCATGCCTGTATCCGATGTACTGACCTTCATCATATCGCTGATTGTGATACGGTATACTTATAAAACACTGAAAACAAAATAAGACCTGACAGGGCCTGAAAAGAAATAAACAGCCGGAAAGGCGGGAGGGCAGAAATGCCGGTTTCCCTTCTTACCGGCTGTTTTTCATTTGCATGGTTTACGAAATTGTACCAGGCAGAAATACAGATAAACTGAATGAAAAATCCTGCAGGAAAATGTAAGATTTATTTCCGAAAAATGTAAGAATATTTTACAGAATTGTATAACACCTGCTTCAGGAAAACGATTATAATTGTAGATAACAGGAATTATATGGAACGTCGATCCGGCACCTGGAAATCATCCGGTATCCCGCATTATGTAAACTGCGCTGCGAAGAAAGGAGACGCACATGGGTAAAAAGATCAAACTAATTGCAGGCATCGTAATTGCAGCATGGCTTTTGATGCAGGCTGTGTACTTCAGTCCGTTTACTGCTGAAAATGCTATAAGATGGTCCGTATTATGGCATGGATTTGTTGGAGAAGCTTATACTGTCAAAGCGGAAATGGTGTCACCGAATGAAATCAATGAAATCGGCGACCTGCAGGCGAATGAATTTGCAGCAGAGCAGACCGTTTACAGAATTACAGAACCGGAGTTAAGAAACAGTATGAACGGAACAGCGATGCAGTACTGGGTTGTCACGCACAAAAACGGACTGTATCATGCAAAGTATACTGGATATTAGAATTCGGAATATTACCTGAGAATACGTTCTGAAATAAGATAAATGTTCGGGCGTTTCCTGTGCAGATGATGGAATTTTTCATATGTTTCTGATATACTTTATTCAGCGAAATAACATGGAAAATCTATATTTGATGAGGGAGAATATTATGATTTTGCATTGTATGAAAAAAACAACTTGGGAAGAAAGAAAAAATAAAGTATGTTGGGGAAAACGCAATATAGAAGCAGACGGATTTATTCATTGTTCAACTGTGGAATATTTTTGGAGAGTTGCCCCTAATTTTAACGATATTGAAGAAGAAATGGTATTAGTGTGTATTGATGAAAATAATTTAAATTCAGAAGTCAGATATGAAGATGGAGATAATTGTGGAAGAAAATATCCTCATGTATATGGATTGATTAATAATGGTGCAATAATTAAAGTTCTTCCTTTTTTGAGAAGTGAAGATGGAACATATATAAAAAATCCAGAATTTGCTGACATACAAGAAAAATAAATTCCAAGTCTCCTTGCGTTACTAAAGCGGCTATCATTTTTTTACGAACACGCCCCTATTGAGGGGCAGGGGAGTTGAAGTGTCGAAGACACTCTTTTTATGCAAAGCCCGGAAGCAGCCGGTAACTGCCTGCTTCCGGGCTTTCCTGCTAAATATGAACTATGCATGGATACAATATTACCGTCGGTTACATCATCATCTGAAATAAAATTCTGACCGGCAAAGTTCCATATTCGCTGCTATTTCTTCCCGTACGTTTCCAGAGTATCAAACATGGCATCCAGATTTTCAATTTTAACATTTTCCAGTGAACCGTCAAAATCGAAAATATATCCGCCGCCCGGGGCACACGTATCAATCAGGAATTTTACATAATCGCTGACCTTATCAGGTGTACTGAATTCCATCAGGGAGATGGGCAGATTGCCGACGATACAGTTTGTCTTTCCAACCGTTTCTTTCGCACGCTTCATATCCACACGCTCAAAATGAACCATGCATTTGCCTGCAGGAAGTTCACAGAGTTTTTCCAGACGGCTGTTGTAGAAACCTTCCGTGTAAACGTAGGGTGTTACGCCGATGCTTACCAGATAATCAACCAGTTTCATAAACGGCTTCCAGTACAGACGGTCATACTGCTCAGGGCTCATAAAGCCGTCCATACCCTTATGCAGCGGGAAGAATACCCGTTTCACCGGCATTGGAGCAAATTTGAAATATTCCCAGCCTTTAATCTGGCGCTCTACAAAAATATCACAAAGCTCCAGCATCTCATCTTCGTATTCCAGTGAATCTGTCATGGCACCCAGCGTACCGCGGAAATAATCACTGATAATATCAAAGGGAACTTCTCCGGAACCGGTAAAATAAGGCGGAATTCCAAGTTCGGATATCTGTGCCGAATATTCATTGCTTTTCGCAGCGGCTTCCGCATCCAGCTTACTGATTTCAGCCAGTTTTCCAAATGCTTCCAGAGCTTCCGGCGTACACATGGAACCAAGAAGACTGGTACTCAAAACAATATTGGGATTGAATGAGATGTTTTCCAGCCCTTTTAAACCGGGAAATGCCCGGGGAATATATTTCGTCAGAATAAAATGATCAAAGTTATCAATCAGTTCCCTGTATTCCTCCGGTTGAATATATTCATATTCCAGCACCTGATGGGAAGAATGGATGGAAATCTTTGTTCCCGGACGACCCGGCCAGTCGATCATGGAAGATTCCGCAATTTCATTTGACTTGCCGCTGGTAAACCGGCATCCTGTTGACATGTCCACAGGATATTTTTTGTAAAACTCCACCGCTGCTTTCCCAGCACGATCATAATCATAATACAGATCCCGGTAAGATGAGCCGTTCAGCCTCTGCGCAACAGAAGCAAAAAACGGAGCAACCGGCACACGGCATGTCTCCTTCATTGCAATCGCATCATTAACAAGCTGCAGCCTCTCATCAAACAGTTCTTTGGATGATTTACCCATAATATGCCCTCCTCACTCATATAAAATATCAGATATTATTACTATACATTGTAAAAAGTCAGAAATCAATGTGCAAAACGTACAGTTATCTCAATCAATGGAAAAGGAACTATTGTACACCGCGTACAGAAAGAGAACAGCTGGAAATAAAATAGCTGAAACTATCAGAGCCAGACAGGGAAAACAAAATGCTTTCAGTCTGGCTCTGAACGGTTTCAAATAACGGTTAGATAATATATATGCCGGTTAGTTGGCTGCTGCTGCCATGGATGAGGTTAAAGAAACGGGGCTCATCAGCACTTTACCGGTTCCGCGGTATACATTCACCAGTCCTTCGCCGGAGGCAGCGGAGCCGATCAGTGTTTTTCCGGAGCGTTCCACCGTGAATTTAAGGGATTCGCTCCATGCTACTGCCATACTGCCGTCTATCTTCAGTTCATCGTCCTCCAGCTGGAATTCAATCAGTTCATCTCTCGGTACATTGCTTTCCAGAACGGCAATTCCCTGACCTCTCAGTACCATATTAAAAAGTCCTTCACCGCCCATGGCAGCAGAAGAGAAGCTGCTTCTGGCTACCACACTTCGTTTTACTGTACTTTCGCAGGCCATAAACAAACCGGCCTCCAGAACCAGACCTCCGTTCCATGACCCCACATCTTCCAGAAGGATGTATTTGTAAGTCGGCTCCAGCATCAGCAGACCATTGCCGGTATATTCAGGTTTGATGGCACTTTCACCGGTCATCTTCCCTTTGATTGCTTTTCCGAACAGATCACCTACTCCCTTTACTCCAGTGGTTGCATGAACGGAACCCGTGGTCCACTGCATTGCTCCGGCCTGTGTCACGATACCGTTACCGTTCAGCTGTGCCAGAACCTGACGCTTCCTCACGCCCATCTCCGACATATAGTAGGAAGTAACGGCGTTATGCGGTGCCACACGAATTTATGAAAATGACTGCATGATGTGAATAATCACCTGCAAAATTGACACATTTTCATGCATTCTCTGCCTATCGTTTCATCGTCAGAAAAAGTACAATCAAAGTAGCAATTCAATTGAAACACAGTTCAGCAGAAACTGAACTGGCCTGATTCAACATAAACGGAGGTATATGATGATGAATAAAAGACTTTATAAATCAAGAGAGAATAAAATGGTTGAAGGTGTCTGCGGTGGTATTGCAGAGTATTTTGATATTGATCCCACCCTGGTCCGGCTGGGATGGGTACTGTTCTGTGCCATGGGCGGCAGCGGCTTACTCGCTTATATTGTAGCAGCGGTTATCATGCCGTACCGCCCGTAATCCGGCCAGTTCATGATGTTTGCTCAGCGATATCGTTTTTTCATGGAGAAGCCCCGTCCGCTGACTTCTTTGACACGGCTGATGACCAGAAAGCTTTCCGGGGCAATGGAACGGATCACTTTTTCCACTTTGGGGAGTTCACGATTGGATATGATGCTCATTACAATCTGGGTTTTATGATGAAGATATCCGCCTTCTCCATCCAGCATCGTAACTCCTCTGTCAATCCGTGTCATAATCGCATTTCTGATCTCGTCTGATTTTGCACTGATCACTTTAATCTCTGTTCTGGCAGTACCCATTAACAGCATTTTATCCAGTACCACAGTATAAATCAGAACCAGTACAATACCGTATAAAATATTCTCAACCGGACGGAAAAGTGCCTGTACCAGTAAAATACATACATCAAAGGCATACATGCTGACTGAAACAGGAACGCGGACTGTTTTCTGCAGAATCAGCGGCGGAATGTCCATTCCTCCTGTGGAAGCTCCGGCTCGGATTACGATACCAAGTGCAGCCCCAATCCCCAGTCCGGAAAAAAGTGTACTAAGCAGCAGATCACCGGTTATCACATAACCGCCAAATAACCGGTCAAACACTTCCAGCGCAAACGGGTAGAGGAAAGTGCTGGCAAGTGTTGTGGCAGCGAACTGTTTGCCCAGAATCAGAAAACCGGCAATCAGCATAACAACATTGAACAGCAGTACAAACTGTGTGACCGGAATATGGAAAAAATGATGGACCGTCAATGCAATTCCGGTTGTTCCTCCCGTTACAAGACCGGATGGCAGCAGGAATAACTGAACTGTCAGGACATAAAGAAAATTGCCCGCTGCAACTAAAAACAAAGATGACAGTGTCTGAAATAAAGATGACCATGAGTTGAAAAAATACTTTTGTCTGTTCATTTTGACCTCCGAAAGTGAAATAAAAGGCTTCAGCTTTTTGGCAGGGACTGGACTTTATCCCAAACAGGCCCCTGCCCAATCGCCATAAAAAAATCCACGTCTGTCAGAGAGATTTTCCCTAACAAACGTGGATCAAGGTTTTGCCTAATACAAAATTATTATAGATTATGTTTCCGGAAAGGTCAATCAGTATTTTATGAAAGAGAATCCCGGTATTCCTTCAGATTTACAACCTTTCCTGTCAGACGGGATTTTTCAATGGCGCAGGCCATCAGATGACTTTCTACGGAGCGGGAGATGGAGCTGCGGGATTGTGTGGTGCCGGGTTCTGATGACAGACATGCACTGAAATCCTCCATAATTCCGCTGTCTCCGCCGCCATGTCCGCTGTTATTATTGGTACGGATATGGATGGTCCGTGTCTCGAAAGATTCAGCCTGATTGGAAACGAATCGTTTTATAACAATCTGCTTGTCTTCATCATCTGCCAGAATTTCACCATCTTCGCACATGATATGAATATGCCGATGGACATCGCTGGTCTGAGCTGTAAGACTGAATGTGGCTGTGACACCGTTTTCAAATTCCATGATGGTACTCATGTGGTCACAGACATTATTGTCGCAGCGGAAAACGCAGCGTCCGTAAGGACCGTTTCGCAGTGCCTGACCAAGAGCTTCCTCTGTCTGCTCCAGACAGACAACATCTGCCGGCCACTGCCCCAGAACAGGTGTATAGACTTTATAAGCATTAAACCGGCAGCTTTCAGCCACAGAACAATCACAGCAGCGATCTGCCGACCCTGCGGGTGCATTGGATTCCTTAAAATAGGAGAGTGAACCAAACGAGGCCACTCTTGTGCAGTGGGAGCCGGTCAGCCACAGCAGAATGTCCAGATCATGACAGCTTTTCTGCATAATAATAGGGCTGGATAAAACATCATTGCGCCAGTTTCCCCGCACAAAGGAATGTGCCATATGGTAATTTCCGATATTTTCGGAATGCTTGATGGCCACAATTCGTCCCAGCTCTCCGGAATCCAGAATATCTTTGATCGCAGAGAAAAAGGCAGTATAACGGAGCACATGACAAACTGTGATTTTCCTGCCCAGTTCATTTGCCTTTGCTTCAATCCGGATACATTCCCGGGGATCCGGTGAAATGGGTTTTTCCAGCAGAATATCGTAGCCACAGTCAAGAGCTGCCATTACGTGACCGTAATGCTCCCTGTCCATGGTGGCAACGATAGCTGCATCCGCAATTTTACCCAGTGCAAAAAGCTGGCGGACATCCGTAAAACAACGATTTTTCGGAACATTCAGCTGTCTGGCAGCATGTTCCAGACGGTCCGGCCGGATCTCCGCAATGGCAGCGATTTCAATTCCATGCCGGTATGCCCAGGTACTGTAAACCATTCCCCGGGAACCGGCACCGATCAGAATAAATTTCATGAAAATACCTCCCTTTTTTCACCTGAATACAACATAACAGGTAAGAGGCATTTTGTCAAAATGTTTCGGCTTCCAGATAGAACTGAAAAGCGGTATATTCCGGCACTTCCCGCTCAATGGGAATCCCTGCATTCATCAGCACCGCGCCGGAATAAAGCCGTTCGCTTCCGTTAATATGATACATCATATCAGGCTGCAGGCCTTTGGCTTTAACGTATTCCTGAGGGCCATTGCATGTCAGGCTGGTTACAACGACACTGAGAAGGGATGTCTTTTTATCTTTGCTGACATTCTGCCATGCCGTCAGATTTCCGGGAAGGAACGGATTGCTGAGACGGTAGTAATCCCCCTTCATGATGACCGGATAATATTTCCGGAACAGTTCACTCTGTTTCCTGCAGCGTTCCTTTTCTTCCGCTGATAGATGGGTCGCATCCAGCTCATAACCAAATGTACCACCCATGGCCACAACTGCTTTCGTTTCCAGGGGTACAAAACGTCCGCTGTCCGAAATATGTGCTCCCATCGTGCAGGGAGGGTATACAAAAGAGGTTCCGTAATGCAGCTTCAGGCGGTCAATGGGGTTGTTATTGTCGCTGACCCAGTACTGTGCCTGATAATACAGCATGGCCGGGTCAAAACGTCCGCCTCCGCCGCTGCAGCCTTCAAAAAGAATGTCGGGATGGGTCAGTATGATTTCGTCCATCACCCGGTACACACCGAGAATATAGCGGTGATATACCTCACCCTGTCTCTCCGGAGGCAGTGCATTGGACCAGATATCCGTAATGGAACGGTTGATATCCCATTTGACATAATAAATGTCCGCAGAATCCAGAATCGCATTAACCGACCGGATCAGATAATCCTGCACCTCACGGCGGCCCATATCCAGCGCCAGCTGATTTCTGCTTCTGACTGCAGGTCTTCCCGGTATCTGCATAACCCAGTCGGGATGAGCACGATACAGGTCGCTGTCTTCGGAAATCATCTCCGGTTCAAACCAGATGCCGAATTTCATTCCCAATGCCTTAACCTGCTCTACCAGCGCGTTCAGACCGCATTTGATTTTATTTTCGTTCACATACCAGTCGCCCAGACCACTGTTGTCATCATCACGCTTACCAAACCAGCCGTCGTCCATCACCAGCAGATCAACACCCATTTCTTTTGCTGATTTTGCAATTTCGATCAGCTTCTCATCATCAAATTCAAAGAAAGCTGCTTCCCAGCTGTTGATCAGTACAGGACGCTCTACCTGTGAGACAAATTTACTGCGGCACAGATTATTCCGGTAAAAATCATGGAAGCGGTGAGACATACCGGTCAGACCTTTATTGGTATAGGTCATCACCACCTCCGGAGCCTCAAAACATTCGCCGGAATTGATGATATAATCAAAATTTTTCGGATTGATTCCCATGGTCAGACGCAGCTGGTCATACTGATCCAGCTCTGCTTCCGCAAGAAAATTGCCGCTGTATACCAGAGAGCAGGCATAGCATCGGCCGAAATCCTCGGAGGTTTCGTGATCACACAGCACAACAAATGGATTCTGCTGATGGCTGGAAGAACCTCTTACACTTCCGATTGTATGGATATGATGGCTCATGGGCTCGCGTTCCACCTGCCGTTCCTGCCCGTACCGTCCGGGAAGATGGAGCAGATCCATCTGCGATCCATTCAGAAAATCCAGACAAACGGACATGATCTTATGGAGGTGTATCGGCTGTTCTCCCGTATTTTTCACCTTGACTGCCCGTGTGATCATATCTGCCTCTTCAAATACACTGTACAGTAAAATCACCTGCACTCCTGAACAGGAATCTTCCAGAATCACTTCCAGTGTGTCCACGGTATCCTGTTCCGTCGCAAAAACAGCAGGAAGTGTTTCCAGCTCATATTTGCCTTTATATATACGGAAATCTTTAACCCGTCCGTCAAAAACGTAGCTTCCGTCTCCATTTGTCAACTCAATCGCCGGTGTACGGAAATCGCCCTGCTGCAGGGCCGGGAATTCCTGTGGTCTTGCATCCAGCGAAAACTTACGTGTATGAAGCGCTTCATAAGGATTGCCGGAAAATCCCCGGTCATATTCTTTAATCAGCCAGGAAAGATCGGGATCGGGCATGGGATCCCCATAATAATAATGGAATAAATAGTTCAGACGACCGATATGCATATGATATGTGGAATTTGCTGTATGCAGAGAGATTGTCTGATACTTTTCATTGTATACAATTGCCATACAAGTTCTCCTTCTAATACAATTTGCAGTCATTTTAACAGATGAATCCTCAAAATAAAATAGCCTTATCGTTTGAAAACATGGAATTTTGTGATGTTATGCAATCCGGGTTGCAGCAGTGATTCTGATGTTGTAAAGATCGCGTTGTTCGTGTAAAATCATACTGAACAGAAGCTGCTTTAAATATATGCCGCATGTTAAGTAAAGATGGAGGAGTTTTACCATGAAAACCACATTTGATGATAACCATGTAATTACCATGGTTCAGGCTGCTTTGATTGCAGCGATTTATATAACACTGACCCTTTTTTTCGCACCGATTTCCTATGGTCCGATTCAGTTCCGGATATCTGAGGCGCTGACGGTTCTGCCGTATTTTACACCTGCATCTGTACCGGGGCTTACGCTGGGATGTCTCATCGCGAACTTGCTGATGGGTTCACCGCTTCCCGATGTGGTATTCGGGACTCTCGCCACACTGATCGGCGCAGTTCTTTCCAGAATGCTGCGGAAACACAAATTTCTGGTCTGTGTACCTCCCATCCTGTCCAACGCCCTGATCATCCCCTGGGTACTGAAATTCGCATACGGAGCAAAGGATCTGGTGCCGTTTATGATGCTCACCGTAGGAGCCGGCGAAGTACTGGCAGTCGGCGTACTGGGCAATATCCTGCTGCTGACGCTGGAACGCAGCCGCGTATTGTCGAAATAACGAACATACAGCGAGATAGAAAATTGACAGGGAATGACCACAAAAGCCCGGCAGCACAAAAACATTGTTAAAGAAACAGATTGTATAAAATGAAAATTGAGGTTGAAGATATGCATAATCGCGACATTACAGAATTATATCAGGAAATAGGCAGTGTCTTTCGTTCCATGGGAGCCGATCAGGTGATCCTGCTCAGCTCAAAGGTACTGCACGAATCGGAATATGAGCTGCGGATGGAACTGGCCGCAGACGGAGCTATTGATCTGAAGGAACTGCAGAAGCAGAGCAGAATTCTCTGGCCGTATATTGACATGGAAATCATACTGAAAACAGATTCTCTGGATGGGGAGATCCTGGATGAGATCAGGGATTATGGGATTTTGCTGTAGATAAATGAAAAAGCTGCTCCTTTCCAACAAGACAGGGGCAGCACATCTTTTTTTCTACACTTCCACATTCTGTGCATCCGCGATATTTTTCCTTGAATACAGTACAACCAGGTCGCCTGCCTGCAGCTTCAGGGAGCCGTTGGGTATCAGTACTTTTCCGTTTCGCCTTACCATAACGATCAGTGTCTGACGGGAAATATCAAGCTGCTTGATCATACATCCGGTCCATGGATGGCGCTCCCTGAGAACAAGTTCTTTCAGTGTGATTCCTACATGATCATGATATCCTTCCGCACCCAGCACGATCTGATCACCTTCTCTGATCAGTGTACTGCCTCTGGGAACCACCACATCACCTTTCCGCTGAATCACTGCCAGAATCAATCCGGGCGGCAGCGGCAGATCCATGACCCTTTTATCAATCCAGGGATGATTGTTTTCTATATCCAGACTCACAAAACGAATATCTGCTTCCATGGAATAATCATTCATGCTTTTCAGACGGGTGTACTGTTCCACGAAACCTGCGGAAAGAATACCGGTGGGAATCGCCACCATACCTACACCGAGAAATGTTATGGCAATACCAAAAATACGCCCCGGTATGGTAATGGGATAAATATCACCGTATCCCACAGTCAGCAGTGTGGAGACCGCCCACCAGAAGCCGGAAAATGCATTCTGAAAAACATCGGGCTGTACCTCATGTTCCAGACTGTACATGCAGAGAGAAGAGGCAATCATCAGAATAAAGATGATAAATATGGAGGAAAGCAGCTGATCCTTTTTTCCCTTGATGACGTCGCTGATTACATTCAGAGCGTCGTAATAGGCATTGATGCGGAACAGCCTGAGAATCCGTATAATGCGGAACATACGGAAGGCTACCACGCCGGCAGGGAAAAATACCGGCAGATAGTAAGGCGCACAGGAAAGCAGGTCCACAATACCGTTAAAAGAAGTAATATACCGATATACAGCCTTTCCACGGCTCAGTGACGGGTACAGATATTCTGCCGTCCATATCCGCAGAATATACTCAACGGTAAAACCGATCACCGTAATCAGTTCCAGCATCTCCAGTACCTTCAGATAGGGCTGTGAACTGTCAAATGTCTCAAAAATCGCAATAAAAAGATTGCAGAGAATCATGGCAATACAGACCGCATCAAACATCCTGCTGGGCCAGTCATCATCATTGCCGATCTGAATAATATCAAAAATTCTTTTCTTTTTCGCTGCCAGTGCAGTCATCATCGTGTTCCATCCTTTTCTTATGTGTTTTACCGGTCCGTCAATATAAATCCGGCTTCACTTCATTGGTTTCTTTTGTTATAATCTTATCATAAGTGAAAATGTTCCACAACAGAATACAGCAAAATATAATGGGAACAGATTTCTGATAGCAGCAGGGAGGGGGGATTTTTATGGTGGAACTGTGTTTTTATATAGATGCCAAAAAGGATTTGAATCATTTTTATAAAGGATTTCTGGATTTGATCAGAGATACTTTTCCTTCTGCATTACCTGTGAGATATGGTTTGATTGAACCGCCGGAATATGTATTGTCAGAAAAAGGAGAAGAGCATTTTCTGGATTTACTGCATAAAAATCGTGATATCGTATGGTATGGGACATTTCCTGTTAAATATGTACTGATTACCGATTGGCGTAAAAAAGAACCATACTATAGATATGCCCACAGACCACATAAAATAGCCATATGGATAAATGAAAAATTCTATCATCAAAATGAATCCAGAAGAAAAGTGAAGTCATTTTTTATAGAAACATCCAAATTTTTTGATGTTACATATGCTGAAATCAATGAACGAATAGATTCAGATCGGTTGGCGCTTCTGCACAATATGACGAAAAAAAATTTCTGGCAGGGAGAATTTTCATATATGGGTAACCCCTGTATTATTGGAAAGCCCTATTGTGAATATACAAAGAAAGAAAATGGTATGATTCTGAATCCGGCAGAAGAACTGATTTATTTTGAAATCAATACCGGTGAAGGAATGACTGCTGAAACAGTTTTTGAAGAGGCATATTATAACCCCCGCAAAGGAAATCATAAAAAGAAGAAACCTGAATTCCGCAAAAAACCGTTTTTTTATCAGACCTTGCCCATATGCAAAATAATCAAAGTAATGAAAAAGGACAATGCTGAGTGGAATTCTGAAGAATGTATGGAGTATGAACGGTGGTTCCATCTCAATCTGGAAGGCCGCCCGAAATATTTGCTGAATTATATAGAAGAAACATCAGGCAGCTCCGTAAAAAAACTGTATTACTCAGGAGATCCGGAATGCTTAACAGTTATATGGAAATGGTTTTTAGATGCAAACCCGCTGAAGCAGAATTTCATTTTTCGTACAAAAAAACGTCTATCCATAAAAATGGAACTGATATTAATGGATATCGGCTTTCTGTGGGGAAATTTTCTGGTTCAGAATTCCAGTGAATTACAATGGCTTAAAAATGAGGGCAAAAATGACATCGACCGGAATTTGATTCAAATCGGAAAGTTTGCGGAAATCATTCCCGGAAAAAAGCAGAAGTTTTATCACTGTATAGATCCTTTTCGGATCACGGACATCCTGGCCGAACGAATCATCGAAGAGGAGCAGCAGGTCACTGACCTGAAAAATGAATATTTTTACTGGAAAGAAAGAGGGCACTTCACATGATTTTTATTACCGGAGATACACACAGCGACTTTCATAGATTTTCGACATCCATTTTCCCGGAACAGCGGGAGATGACACGGGAAGATTACGTGATCATCTGCGGCGATTTCGGTGGTGTCTGGTATCAGGAAAATACAAAAGAAATCCGTAAAGAGAATTACTGGCTGGACTGGCTGGAACAGAAGCCGTTTACAACCCTTTTTGTGGACGGAAATCATGAGAATTTCACCCGGTTGTACCGGTATCCGGTCAAAATGTTCTGCGGCGGTCAGGTGCATGAGATCCGGCCCCATGTGCTTCATCTGATGCGGGGTGAGGTTTTTAAACTGCAGGGGTATACGTTCTTTGCATTCGGCGGCGCCGGCAGTCATGATATCCAGGATGGGATTCTCAATGCGGATGAAACGGCTGAAATCAAACGCTGGAGCAAGTGGGGGAAGATGTTTCGGATAAAGGACATATCCTGGTGGGACATGGAATTACCAACGGAAGAGGAAATGCAGCAGGGGATTGATTCTCTGGAAGATGTTGGTTTCGATGTGGATTTTGTGGTCAGCCACTGTGCCCCGCAGAATATCGTAGACATGATATCGCCGGAGTCATTCAAACCGGACCGGCTTACCCTGTATTTTGATGAGCTTCTGAAAAAAGGACTGCGTTTCCATGCGTGGTTCCACGGCCATTATCATGACAACCGGAAGATTCCGGGAAATTATTTCATGCTGTATGAGCAGATTATCAGAATCGTATAGAAAGCCGGTTGAGGAGATGTGGTTTGGAGAATACATAAATGGAGGTACGGATATGGAGGTATCTATGGACAGCTTTGTGGATGAACGAGATTTTAAGATACTGGAGAATGACAGATATACATTTTTTATGCTTCGCCACATTATTGGCGGAAAAAGTCAGTTGCTTTTGACTGACCATGAAAGACTGATCATTTGCTTTACGCAGTGATGCTGATTCGGCTCTTTCCCTTCTTGCCTGAAAACAGAGAGTGATTCTCTGCCTGATGGCTTTTTATCTCAGTAATTAGCAGTGAATTGCGATTTAGTCTCTGAAAATTATTTTTCAGTTATGTATAAAATCTTTGCCGGGCTGAACATTTTTTAAATTATTCTGTATAGATTGACAACAAAGCATAACGGTGTTATTATAATTACGAATTAGTGAGCGCTAACTAAAAGTCGGCGCTTCTTTCTTTAAATATAAGTTAGTTACTTCTAATCAGAAGGGACGGCACTGATGAATCAGGAAGAGTTTTTAAAACCACCGGATATCATGTGATTGCCGTTCAAAGCAAACCTTATGAAAAGAAGGGCTTTTGTAAATATATCCGCCGCAAGGATGAGCGTCTGAAAGCAGCGCCCCATGAGAGCGAATATGAGTTGGCTCTGTACTCCCATGGCACCCATTTTGTTTTTCCGGAAGGAATGGTCCGGCAGATACTGCCGGTGGGGTCCAGTCTGATGGTGCGGGCAGTCTTTCGTGCCGGAAGGCAGTATCCCCAAGAATGCCGGGCGGCGCGTCTGGATATTGACGCCAGAGTGACCCGGCTGCGGAGGCGGGGCGAATCTCCGGAAACTGCTGAACAAGCATCCGCAGGGATATGTAACGGGCATTGACTACTCGCCGGTGAGCGTGGAGAAATCCCGGAAACTCAATGCCAAAGCCATCGAAGAAGGGCACTGCCGGGTTTTTGAGGGCAGTATTGCGGAGCTGCCCTTTTCCGAGGCACAGTTCGACGCGGCTACTGCCTTTGAAACCGTCTACTTCTGGCCGGATTTACAGCACTGCTTTCGGGAGGTATGGCGGGTGTTGAAGCCTGGTGGAACCTTTCTCATCTGCAATGAGGCCAACGGCGAGGTCGCGAAGGACAACAAGTGGACGGAGATCATTGCGGGTATGACGATCTATAACGATGTTGAGCTGCGAGCTGCTTTGGAGCAGGCCGGATTTCACGATATTCAGATGCACAAAAATCAAAAAGGCTGGCTCTGCGTGACAGGGCAGAAATGAGGAAGCACCATGTCGAAGAAAGCAACAGAATTTCAAAAAAAAGAAATGAGCAAGCTCTACCGGGGAAAAGAGATCTTCAAGCCCCTGAATACCGGTTGGGTGGATGACCATGTGGCCTGTGTGCGGGAATGGGTGGCGAACATCTTCTTTTACCGCAAAGGCGATACCACCATCATGATCGATGCCGGCTATAACTATGACCGGTTGGAAGAAAAGATGGGCTGGTTGGGAATCGACCCCAAGAGTATCCGCCACATTCTTATCACCCATCAGGACACTGACCATGTGGGTGCGGTGGAAGCGGACAGTCCCGGTCTGTTCCGGGAGGCCACCCTGTACATAGGCGAGACGGAAAACAGATATCTCACTGGCGAAACGCGCCGGAAGGTCATCTATCACCTTTACAAGCTGCCGCGGGTAACGATCCCCAATGAAAAAGTACTGCTGCAGGACGGGCAGATTATATGCATTGACGAGATCAGGATCGAAAGCTTTCTGGTACCGGGACACACCTGGGGACATCTGGTGTACCTGATTGACGACCGCTATCTCTTTACCGGAGATACCATTTGGTTTGGCGCGGACGGCGGGTACAGCTTCATCAGCTCTCTGGCGGAGGACAACAAACTGGCAGTGCAGTCTCTGGCTCGGCTGGAGCGAAACCTGCGGGAACGGGATTTGCGCCCCATGATTCTGACCGGCCACTCCGGCTGGACGCAGGATTTCGACTTCGCCTTTGCCCACAAAGACAAGCTCTGCTCCCCGTTCAAAAAACGTGTGCCTGACCCCACTGCGCCTTACGACGCCTACGACGAATCTGATGACACGGAGGAACAAGCGAAAACGCAGCGGCTGCTGGGCGTAGGAAGATAGACGAGGGAGGAAAAGCATGAACTGGCTTCGGACGATTTTGGATGGAATGATTGTTTGCATTGCCTTCAACGGCGTGGTGGCTTTTGTCTGGTTGCTGGAACCCAAGGGCTTTTCGGTCATGCTGCCCAAGGGCATCAACACACCACAGAAAGAACTGAACAAGAAAGAATTAAAACCTATTCGTCTGATGGAGTTTATCCTGTATCCCATTTTGCTGGCCTATATCATTTTCAGTGCATGGAATGCCGGGATAAGGGGCTTTGGAAATCTATTTCTGAATGCGTGGATTGTGAATCTATTTTGGAATTTCGGTGATTTTTTCTTTTTGGACTGGTGGCTGCGGGCGACCTACACAAAGCGGCTGATGGTGAAAGGGACTGAGGATAACGAACTCTGGAAAACTGGACCGTGGATGAAGAAGTTTGGCATTTGGGATCATTGGGTCAAAGGGCCGATTGCCTGTGCTGTGATTGCGCTGCTCTGTGCGGGTGTTGGTCTGCTGCTGCCATAAAAGGAAAAAGAATGCTGTTTTCTGGTCATTGCAGAAGAAATTGGGATGGGCATCTTTTAGATGCGTGATCCAGCAGCAAGGAGGGTAAACATGGAAAAGATACATATTGAATGCAATACCGTGCAGGAGACGCTGGTCATCCCCCTTTATGCCCGGGTGCTCTGTACAAAGGTATACCCCAACCTATTCAGGGATGAAAGAGCAGCGGAACTGATGGCGCGGCTGGACTATGATTTTGGAGGGCTGGAACACAAATCCAAAGGGATGATGTACCGCTTTGGCGCATTGGAAACTGCCATGCGGCAGGTTGATCTGGCTTGGGAGGTGCGGGACTACCTGAAGACCCACCCGGAGGCCGCCGTGGTCAACCTTGGCTGCGGTCTGGATTTAACCGGAGAAAACTGTGACAACGGCCGGTGCAAAATCTATAATCTGGATTTCCCGGATGTGATCGCCCTTCGGGAGCGGCTTTTGCCAGGCAACGAGCGTATTCGGAATCTGGCCGTGGATTTGAATGATACAAGCTGGTTTGACGAAATCGATTCCAGCGGCGGGGCGGTGTTCTTCGCCGCCGGGGTATTCTACTATTTCCAAACCGAACAGGTAAAATCATTATTTTCCAAAATGGCAAAGCATTTTACTGGTGGGCGGCTGGTGTTTGATACTGCCGGAAAGAAAGCGGTGCGGCTTATGCTGAAAACCTGGGTAAAATCCGCCGGGATCACCGATGTAAATGCCTATTTTTGCGTAGAGGATTTGGACCGGGATCTGAAAGCATGGATGCCAAACACAGCCATTTCCGCCCGGGGTTATATGCTGGGCTATCATGATCTGAAAGACCCGGCGGTCAGCGGTTTTTTCCGGCTGCTCTCCCGGCTGGGGGATGGCTTGATGAAGATGCGGATTGTGCGCATTGATTTTGCAGAGACAGCGTTAGAAAAAAGGAAGTCGCCTTTTAATGAGGGAGGAATAGAGCAGGAATGGGAAACAGAGAACATCTGAACATAGATTACAAAAAGCATGTGGAATATCTGCCGTCCACAAAGCAGGCCTTAACGCGGCGCCTGCAGCAGCGGTTTGGGAAAGCCAGGGCCGAGGAGCTGTGGGAGAACACAAAACGGATTTATGAAAGCTTTGTACGGGAACTGCCTTATACCGGCGGAAGCAGAAATTTCATGGCTCATTCTCTGTATGACTCCATTGCCTGATTTGCCTATTGGGAAGCCATGCCGGAGGGTCAAAAAGAAACGGTGGAGGAATTTACGCAGACGGTAGCGCTGGTATTCAATGGAGATACGTCCGGGAAAAAACGAAACCCGGAGTTCTTCACAGCAAACAACAGGCCGCTGCTGAAAGTGGTTGGCGGACTGCTTCGGATCGTTTTCGCACCAATGAATCATATGGTGGATGCCGGCAAATGGAACAATGCGTGGCGGGTAAAAATCAATCCCGACAAACCAAAGGAAGGGCTTCAGATGGTTCTGGTAGGCTGCCCGATTGCGGATTTTGCCAGGAAGCATGGATATATGGATTTGATGCCTGCAATGTGCAATCCGGATTACGAGAATATGCCGGAATTCGGGATTCATCTGATCCGTCCGAAGACAGTGGGCATGGGATACGGGATCTGTGATTATCATTTTGTGGGAGACCACTCGGAGATTGCAAAGAAATCTCCGGTTAGAAGGGATGAAAAGGGTTTCCTTGTGAATGCATTTGATAGAGGAGATAGTCTATGAAATTCTATTGCTTTGGCGAAACAGAAAAGCCGGTCCTTCTCCTGCTGCCCGGAACCTGCTGCCACTGGAAGGAGAATTTCGGAGAGGTCATTCCTCTTTTGGAACCATATTTCCATGTGGTCTGCGTCTCCTATGATGGCTTTGATGAGACCGAAAGCACTGAGTTTCCGGATATGCTGACCGAAACAGAAAAGATCGAAGCGTACATACAGGAGCAGTTCGGCGGACACATTTGCGCTGCCTATGGCTGTTCTTTGGGCGGTTCTTTTGTTGGGCTGCTGATTCAGCGGGGAAACATCCGTATCGACCACGGTATTCTGGGCAGTTCCGATCTGGATCAGGGCGGGGGCCTGTCCGCAAAGCTCCAGTCCCGCATAGTCGCGGAAATGCTTTATGGGATATTTCAGAAAGGAAAGCTTCCCGGCTTTATGAAAAACCGTCTGCAAAAGAAGCCGCCGGAGGACGGGCCTATTATGACAAAATGCTCTCCATGTTCGGCGTAGGAAACACATGGATGTCCTTCGTGACAAAGCGGAGCATTCAAAATCAGTTTTATTCAGACCTGGTCACACCGCTGGAGGACAGCATTTCTGTTCCCGGCACGACGGTGCATATCTTCTATGCCGTCAAAATGGGACCGCAGTATCTGGAACGCTATGAGCGGCATTTCAAGGGCCCGGATATCCGCCGCCATAATCTGCAGCACGAGGAACTGCTGGTCTGTTATCCGGAGAGATGGGTTCAGGAGGTTACTGAGTGCTGTGCAGTCACAAAGGAGTAGTGCTTGCAATGGAACGAAATCAGAAGCAATATGATAAGTTGATCCGTGAGATTCGCCCGATACTGGCCCGGCATTACGGTGCAGATCTGTCAGAGAAAATGATCCGGGATATGAAACCTATCTATGACCGATTCCTGGCCGAAACACCTTCCATTGGTGGAAGAAAGAATCCTATGAGTAAAAACATGGATATGGCACTGCCGTTTTTTGCCCTGTATGAAGCATCCGGACGCACATTGTCGGGGGAAATCATAGAGGAAATGATAGACCAGATCATGGTTGCAAAATATCGTAAAATCGGGCGATGGATAGACATGAACAAGCTGGATAGGCCGTGGTTCCGGAGTCTTGTTTATTCCATGGCCCGGAAAGTGGCTGACAAAAATAATGCCCATAAGGGTAAGGACTGGAACAATACCTGGGGGATTCAGATTAACCCGGAAGGTTACGACCACGGACTGGCAATGACACTGATAGGCTGCCCTCTGGCGGACTTTGCAAAAAGTCATGGCTATCTGGAAATTATGCCTTGCTTGTGCCGCTCGGATATCCAATCAGCCGCCGCCCTCCATGCACGGCTGATCCGACATCATACAGTAGCCCAAGGATATGAGACCTGCGACTATTGGTATGTGGGAGATCGGGACACGGCTGCCGATCATTCGGGGAGGTAGAGTATGCGAATTTTAGTGTATGGCGCGGGAGTGCTGGGCGGAAATCTGGCAAACAACCTCTTCCGCGCAAAGAAAAACGTGACCCTGCTGGCCAGGGGAAAATGGGCGGAAACAATTGGGCAAAACGGACTGGTCGTGAAGAATCAATTCAGCTTCAAAACCACAGTCAGCCGTATCCCGGTCATAACGGAACTGAAGCCGGAGGATACCTATGATGTGATCTTTGTGATCATGCGCTGTACGCAGCTGGACAGTATTCTCGATTCACTCCGGGCCAACGGCACCAAAAATATCGTCTTTGTGGGCAATAACATCCGGGCGCGCTAATGTGCGCCACGCCCCTAGGCAAGATCTGCGCCAGCGATCACGCCATGAACGCTGTGGACGAGATGAGCGCGCTGAACCGGGATATGAAGGCGTTTTTTGAGGAAGTCGGGGCACCTTATGAAACCTGGAAGCAGGTAGAGAAAACGGCTGCGAAATATTTGGAGTGAGGGAAAGCCATGGATATTCTAACAAATATTCTATAGCTGCGTTAGTGGCAATTCAGTTTCATGCTGTTTTGTGCCTTGTAGCGCAGCGGAAAGGTATGGTAATATGTATGACTATTTTGATCGAATGTGTGGCATTGTGTCTGTTGTTTACTGTTGTCGTTGCCGCGGTGAGTTTAAAAGACCCGCTAGCCGGAGTACATAATTGGCCGCCAGCGATTCAGCAGAGGGCACGGGAGATGGGACTGATCAGGGAACAACAGATGGCGGGGTCCAAAGGTGTTGCTATGAAAAAGTTGGCTGCGGCTCTTCTGTTTGCTGCTATCTTTGCCGCCGTTGTCTATTTCGTCAACGGAGCGCGTAGCTTTGCCGCTGGTTTTGGAATCAGCTATCTCATCTGGACAGTGGTGAACTGGTATGATGCCTTTGTCATTGACTGCCTTTGGATATGCCATGACAAACGGGTCCGCATCCCCGGCACGGAGGATATGAAAGCGTATCAGGACTATTGGTTCCATATCAGAGCCAGTCTAAGAGGTCAGGTCATTGGCCTGCCTATCGCCTTGGTGGCAGGCGGCTTGACGGAAGCACTCGCCCGTCTTTAAGAAGGAGGCCAAAATGAACAGACACGATGAAATACAAAACGCCTATCGTTCCTTAGGCAAGGAAGCCACCTTTTATGACGGAATGATCACATGCTCCACCCTGCCGGGCATGACAGTCTGTAAGCTGGTATGGAACATGAACCGGGAGACAAATACCCGGTATCTGGAGAGGGCGCTGTCCGGCATCCCGGAGGATTTCTCCGGAAAGCTGCTGGAGGTGCCGGTGGGCACCGGGGTGCTGACCATGCCGGTTTACAAAACATTGCCCGATGCAAATGTCACCTGTCTGGATTACTCCCCGGATATGATGGCTCAGGCGCAGTGCAGAACTGGAAAGCTTGGCCTGAGAAATGTGCGGTTTCAGCAGGGAGATGTGGGTAAGCTGCCTTTTGCCGATGGCAGCTTCGACTTGGTACTGTCCCTCAATGGCTTCCACGCGTTCCCCGATAAAGACGCGGCCTACCGGGAGACCTTCCGGGTTTTGCGGCCCGGCGGCGTTTTCTGCGGCTGCTTCTACATCCAAGGGGAAAACCGGCGCACGGACTGGTTCATCGAGCATGTCTATACGCCCAAAGGTTTCTTTACACCGCCCTATGAGACAGCGGACAGTCTGAAAAAGCGGCTGGAAAAATTATACGAACAGGTGGAACTGGAAACTGTGGAATCCATGGCCTGCTTTACCTGTCGAAAGGAGAATTTGATATGAAACCGGATTATAAAAACTGGATTCCCAAGGGGCTGCTCTATACAATGGCTGCCGCGACTGCGCTCACGCTTGCCTGCTTTCTGATCTTCGGCGTGTGCGGGCTGGGCGTACATGGCGGTGTGCGGATTGCCCTGGGGATTGTGTTTGCCGTTGCTTGCCTGGTCTGCGGCAAGTATGCCGAATGGTGTATCCATGCCTACAAGACTTTTTCCTATGAGGGGGAACGGAAGCTGTCCCGCCAGATCGTGGAGGGAACGGCTGCATACGTCACCCTGCCAGAAGGCGGCAGAGGACTGGATGTTGGCTGCGGCAGCGGTGCGCTGACCATTGCCTGCGCAAAGCGGAATCCTCAGGGAACAATGATGGGCGTTGACCGCTGGGGCAAGGACTACGCCTCTTTCAGTCTTCCTCTGTGTGAGAAGAATGCTGTGGCGGAAGGCGTGAACAACACGGAGTTCCGGCGTGGAGACGCCACAAGGCTGGATTTTCCGGATGAGAGCTTTGACGCGGTGACCAGCAACTATGTGTATCACAACATCACAGGAGCGGACAAGCAGAAGCTGCTGCTGGAAACCCTGCGTGTGCTGAAAAAGGGCGGCGTTTTCGCCATCCATGATCTGATGTCCCCGGGGCGGTACGGCGACATGGACGAATTCATCCGTCAGCTCAAAGCACAGGGTTACGAGAAGGTGGAACTAATCGACACAACTGACGACATGTTTATGTCCCGGAAAGAGGCAAAACGTCTGATGCTCCGGGGCTCCACTCTGCTGGTAGGCAGAAAGTAGGAGAAAACCGCCTGCATGGCCAGATGCAAAAAATATTACTTTGGAGAAAATCAAAATGATTATAAATGAAAGCGGCAATCAGTTGAAAATCGGAATTACAGGAAAACAGACGATTACCGTAACAGAAAAAATGACGGCACAGTCTCTGGGCAGCGGTGAGCTTCCCGTTCTTGCGACTCCCCAAATGATCGCCTTGATGGAGAATACGGCATACCAAAGTGTAAAACCGTATCTGGAGGATGGTCAGGGTACAGTAGGGACGCTGATGCAGGTAAAACATATGGCTGCGACCCCTGTGGGTATGGAGATCTCTATTGAAACAACGCTGACTGAAATCGACAGAAAGCGCCTCGTATTTAAAGTAAGGGCCTTTGATGCTGTGGACTGCATCGGGGAGGGTGTTCACGAGCGGTTCATTATCAGCAATGACCGCTTTCTGGAAAAGGCAAACCGGAAGCTTTCCAATCAGAAGGATTGAATTGGAATGAACAAAGAGCATGAGTTTGAAAGAAAGAATATGACCACTGCACTGATCTGTGGAATGCTGGGCTGTGTGCTTCGGTGCCGGAGACTGGCTCATGATCTATGGTGACACAGCCTGTTCCGGCTCCGTCTATTGGCTGACGGAAGGCGTTGCCGAAATCCCTGCGTGGCGGAATACGATGGCTATGGGTCTGGCGTTCCCGGGCATCATTTTGTATGGAATTGCTCTGTTTGCCATTGAGAAATTCCTGCGGCGGGAAAAGCATCACCCCTTTCCTTTACTGGTTTTGGACGGTCGCATCCGGCAAGAGCTATCTGCCAAAGAAAATGGCGATATCCAATCCTTTGATCCTTTATGCGGCACTCTGGCTGGTCAAATCTCTCCTGCCGGATGGAGCGTTCCGAATTAGTTTCACCAACGGCTTGATGAGCGAGAGCATGATTCTTTGGTTCCTGAGCCTTTTACTGTGGGAAACGAGAAAGAGACATGCGCAAAATAAATAACCAAATGGAGCAAAAACGACGGTTTCGATATAGTTTTCGTAATCATCTTATGCTATCATAAACATGACCCTCTGAAGGGTCTATATTTCAGGATGTGAGTTAGCTAATGCTAACCATCAAAAGGAACTGTGCAAACAAATTTTAGGACACAAGGAGGTGACGAAACAGGAATGGGATCAACAGAAAAATCGGTCTGGGATTTGATCGATCAGGGCATAGCCGGAAGCAATGTGGATCTGGTGCTCTCCGACGGGGACTGTAAAGTCATGAAGCTGTCCGATGAAACCGGGGAAGGTATCATGACCATATACCGGGTATTCGATGGCGTCTATCTGATGTTCAATGATTTCCACATGGAAAAATGCTATTCCAGATTTCAGAACTGCGGAAGTCTCCTGGCGGTGGATCACTGCCGGGAAGGCTGTATGGAAATGGATGTCGATGACAGGTTGTGTTGCTGCCTGAACCGCGGAGAGGTACGGATCGATACCAGAGTCCACCACAAAGGGCAGGTTCGCTTTCCTCTGCGCCATTACCACGGCGTCACCATCGGGTTTCAAACGGGCATTGCAGAAGCATCCATCCGGGAAATGATGTCGGCTTTTGATGTGGATATTCAAAAGCTTCTCAATAAGTTCTGCGGTGCAGGAAAAGCATGCGTGTTGTCGGCAGATCCCTCTATCGACAACCTGTTCATGCAGCTCTACCGGCTGCCCAAAAAGTCACAGATGGATTATTTCAAAATCAAAGCGATGGAGCTGTTGGTCTATCTGGAAGGCGTGGATTTTGAAGACGCAGGTACATCCAAGCCCTATTTCTATTGGACACAGGTGGAAAAGATCCATGCGGTTCACGACCTGATTACCTCTGACCTGCGAGCGAGCCATACGCAGGAGGAGCTGGCGGCGCGGTTTGACTTAGGCCTGACCGCCATGAAGCAGTGCTTCAAAAGCATCTACGGAAAGCCGATTTACCAGTATCTGAAGGAATACCGGATGAATCAGGCTGCGGAAATACTGCTGACAGAGCGGGAGAAACCCATCACAGAGGTAGCTGTCCAGTGCGGATATGACAATCCCGGAAAATTCGGACAGGTCTTTCGGGCGCAATTTGGTATGGCTCCTCTTGAATACAGAAAAAGCAATGGAAGAAGGGATATTCGATGAAAGCAAAAAAAGAAAAAAGTACCGCTGCCTGGATCATGGAATTTGCCGTTCAGAAAAAGAGCGGCTACATAGCCAGTGTCCTGCTGGCCATCGCAGGCGCGGCATTTCAGATCCTGCCTTATTTTGTTATGGCTCATGTGATCCAAAAGCTGCTGGGCGGCGACCGGAACTTTGCCGGATATGTGACGGACTGTCTGATCATGGCTGGCATGTGGCTGCTGCGGGTGGTGTTCCACTCCCTGTCCACTTCGGCCTCCCATGTGTCCACCTTTGCGGTGCTGGGTAATATCCGCAAACGAGGCCTTCAGAAGCTGGAGCGGATGCCGCTGGGAGATGTGCAGAGCCGGGGCTCAGGAGACCTGAAGAACATCCTGGTGGAGCGCATCGACAGCATTGAGACCACGCTGGCCCATGTGATCCCGGAGGTCAGCAGCAATGTGTGCGTGGTGATCGCCACCATCGTATATCTGCTGGTCCTTGACTGGCGCATGGCGCTGGTATCCCTGATCACCCTGCCGGTGGGCCTGGTCTGCTTCATGCTGATGATGGTGGGCTATGAGGAAAACTATGGCCGCACCGTCCGGGCCACCAAAAATCTGAACGACACTGCGGTGGAGTATATTGGCGGCATTGAGGTCATCAAGGTGTTCGGCAAGGCCAAAAGCTCCTATGAAAAATTCGTTGCCGCGGCAAAGGAAGGAGCGGCCAGCTATGTGGACTGGATGCGCAAGTGCAATGTGTACTTCACCTTTGCCATGAACATCATGCCGGCCACCCTGGTTACGGTACTGCCCATCGGCGGCCTGCTGGTACGCGGCGGCAGCTTGCCTGTGGAGGACTTTGTGCTGATCGTGATTCTGGCCATGGGCCTGATCACGCCCATCATTGGCTGTATGTCCTACAACGACGATCTGGCCAAGCTGCGTACCGTACTTGGCGAAGTGGTGGCCATCATTGACGCAAAAGAAATGCCCCGCCCGGAAAAGGACGAGGCTACACCGAAGGACAGCACTATCTGCCTGTCCGATGTTCATTTCGGCTACGGAGAGAAAGAAGTTCTGCACGGCATTGATCTCACCTTCCGGGAGGGCACAGTTAATGCGCTGATAGGCCCCTCCGGTGGCGGAAAATCCACCATTGCCAAGCTGATTGCCTCCTGGTGGGATGTGGACAGCGGCAGCATCACCATCGGCGGCGCGGACATCCGCAAGCTCTCGGCAGAGCACTATCACCGTATGGTTGCCTATGTGTCTCAGGACAACTTCCTGTTTGATACCACCGTCCGGGAGAATATTCGCATGGGCGATCTGAACGCCACGGACGAGCAAGTGGAACAGGTTGCCAGGGACTGCGGCTGCTATGAGTTCATTATGAGTCTGGAAAAGGGCTTTGACACAGTGGTCGGCAGCGGCGGCGGTCACCTCTCCGGTGGTGAGCGCCAGCGTATCAGTATCGCCCGGGCTATGCTGAAAAACGCCCCGGTGGTGATTTTGGATGAGGCTACGGCGTACACGGACCCGGAAAATGAAGCCATTATCCAGCAGTCGGTGGCCAGACTGGTAAAGGGAAAGACCCTGATTGTCATTGCCCATCGCCTGTCCACTATTACAGATGAGGATCAGATCGTGGTAGTAAACGGCGGCAACATCGAAGCAACAGGAACCCACGAGCAGCTGCTCGCCGGGTGCAGTCTATACAGCAAACTTTGGAACGCCCATATTTCGTCCAGGGACAGTCTGTCAGGAGGTGAAATCCATGCTTAAAATTTTAAAGAAATTTTTCGGCTTCTGTAGCCGTGAGAACCGGAAAAAGTTTTATATTTCCATCGTGCTGGGTGTGGTGGCGGCGCTGTTTCTAGCGCTGAAGATCCCCGCCACCGCGGTGCTCCTGCAGGCGATTCTGAATGGGGACATCACAAACGGCGCCATCCTCGGTTCTCTGGCAACCATGCTGGTATCCATCATCGGCTCTTCTTTAGTCAAATATAAGGCCACCATGCTTCAGACGGAAGCCGGTTACGGCACCGCGGCGAATAAGCGGATTGAGATTGCCGAGCATATGCGCTATCTGCCCATGGGTTATTTCAATGAAAACAGCCTGGGGTATATCACTTCCGTCACCACCAACACCATGGAAAACCTCTCCGATGTGGGAACCCGCGTGGTTATGATGGTCACTGAGGGCGTTTTTACCACCGCTGTCATTACATTGATGCTGCTGAGCTTTGATGTGCGGGTCGGGCTGCTGGTCATTGTTGGGATTGTACTCTATTTTCTGGCCAACAGCCTGATGCAGCGTGCTTCCCGTTCCAAAACAGCAGAAAAGACCCGCAGCGATACGGCGGTGGTCGAAAAGGTGCTGGAATACATCAAGGGCATTGCGGAGGTCAAGTCCTACCATCTCTCCGGCAAATATAACCAGCGGGTAGAGACGGCCATTGATGAAAATGTGAAAGCCAACACCGGTATGGAAATTGCGCTGATTCCCTATATGGCGCTGCAGAATCTGGTGGCCAAGCTCATCGGCGTGGGCGCAGCGGTTCTGTCTCTGTACCTGTATACCATCGGTTCCATGAGCCTGCTCTACTGCGTCATGATGGTGATCTGCTCCTTCATGGTCACGGAAGGACTGGAAAAGGCCGGCACCAACTCGGCGCTGATCCGCATTGTGGATACCTGCGTGGACAAAGCGGGCGCTATTCTGGAGCTGCCCGCCATGGATATTTCCGGCGAGGACATTATCCCGGTAAGCCATACCATTCAGGCGAAGGACATTTCCTTCTCCTACGATAAAAAGAAGATTATTGACGGTGTGTCCCTCACGGTTCCGGAAAAGACCACCACCGCCATCGTCGGCCCCTCCGGCGGCGGCAAGACAACCCTTTGCCACCTGCTTTCCCGCTTCTGGGATGTAGATGCAGGTGCCGTCACCCTGGATGGCCGGAACATTCGGGAATACAGCATGGACAGTCTGATGAAGAATTTCAGTTTCGTGTTCCAGAATGTCTATCTCTTCAAAGACACCATTGCCAACAATATCCGCTTCGGTCAGCCGGAAGCACCCATGGAAACGGTCATCGAGGCAGCGAAAAAGGCCCGGTGCCATGACTTTATCATGGCGCTGCCGCAGGGTTATGACACCGTCATCGGCGAAAGAGGCGGCACCCTGTCCGGCGGCGAGCGCCAGAGACTTTCCATCGCCCGGGCGATCATGAAGGATTCCCCCATCATCATTCTGGATGAGGCCACTGCAAATGTGGACCCGGAGAATGAAAAGGAACTGATGGAGGCCGTTGACGAGCTGACGAGAGAGAAAACCATTATCATGATCGCCCACCGGCTGAAAACCGTCAAGGGGGCTGACCAGATCCTTGTGGTGGATCTGGGTAAGATTGTGCAGAAAGGCACCCACGAAGAATTGATTCGGGAGAACGGCATTTACCGCCGCTTCATCAGCGACCGGGAACAGGCGGTCGGCTGGAGAATATAAAGAAAGAGGTAAGAACGATGAAAGATAACCAGAAACTCAAAGGAAAAGACCTGATCAACATGGCATTTATGCAGCCATCTACTGCGTCCTGCTGACTTGTGTCGCTATGTTAGGATATATCCCCATCATGATGCCCCTGCTGGCGGTAATCGGGCCAATTATTCTCGGCGTTCCCATGATGCTGTTCTACACCAAGGTCAAAAAATTTGGAATGATCTCGATTATGGGGATCATTGTCGGAATCTATCTGTGCGTCACCGGTATGGGGTTCTGGCCGATCATCTTTGGCGTAGTGTTTGGCTTTTTGGCTGACCTGATAGCAAAAAGCGGCAGCTACGCCAGCGCGAAGAAAACCGTTCTCAGCTATGGCACCTTCTGCGTTCTGCTGTTTGGCAACTATCTACCGCTGTACATCGACCGGGTGGGCTATTTCTCCACCCGCCAGAGCTTTGGTGAGGAGTATATCAATGCGCTGGGAAACATCATGCAGCCCTGGACGGCTCCTGTGTTGATTGCAGCCGCCTTTGTGTGCGGGATGCTGGGCGCACTGCTGGGCAGGGCGCTGCTGAAAAAGCACTTTGTTAAGGCGGGCATCGTCTGATGGCCCGGGGGATCTTACAGGCCAGTGTACAGAACAGAGGTCTGCTGCTGGACCCCCGGACGAAGCTGGTCATGCTCTTCGACATTGCTCTGTTCGTGTTGGGGTCTGCCGGGGGTGAGAGTGTGGAACCTCTCGTCCCCATCCTCTGCGCCATGCCTGCAGTACTGATGCTGAGTGTAAAACAGTGGAAAGGGGCAGCGGCTTATCTGCTGATCTATCTGCTGTCCTGGCTGACTTATACACAGTTTGTCCCATTGACCAGAGGCGCAGTTAATTTTATCCTTCTGGGATGCAGCGGGATGCTTTCCCGCTTTCTGCCGGGGATTGCCATGGGAAGCTATCTGGTTTCCACAACGACGGTCAGCGAGTTCACCGCTGCCATGCTTCGTCTGCATCTGAGTGAAAAGATCATCATACCGCTGTCCGTGATGTTTCGCTTCTTCCCCACGGTCATGGATGAGGCGGCCTCCATCAATTCCGCGATGCGGATGCGGGGCATTTACATGGGCGGGAAAAATGCCGGCAAAATGCTGGAATACCGCCTGGTGCCTTTGATGACCTGCTGTGTGAAGATCGGTGAGGAGCTGTCTGCCGCGGCGTTGACCCGTGGGCTTGGCGGCGAGGTGAAGCGAACCAATATCTGCAGGATCGGCTTTCATGTGCAGGACTATCTTCTGTTTGCGGTTTGCCTGATCCCTTATGCGGTCTGGATCATGGGGAGTGTGTTATGATTGAAATCAAAAAAGTCAGCTTTCAGCATGAAAATGCGGAGAAACCATCCCTGAAAAATGTTTCTCTGACCATTGGCGATGGGGAATGCTTTCTCTCCCCAAGGGGAATATTATTGCAGTTACAGGAAAAAACGGCGCGGGAAAATCCACCTTTTCACGGTGTCTGTGCGGCCTGGAGAAGAAGTTCAAGGAGAGGATTCTGACAGGCGGAGAAACCTGGACCCGGAAGCAGCTTCTCAAAAAAAGCTACATGGTCATGCAGGATGTAAACCATCAGCTGTTTTGTGAAACGATAGCCGATGAAGTGCAGCTTGGCATGCCGGAGAAAAACCAGATGCAGGTCTCGTCCGTTCTGGAAATGCTGGAGCTTAAGGAGCTTACCGACCGCCATCCCATGAGCCTGTCCGGCGGACAGAAGCAGCGAGTGGCCATCGCCTCCGCAATCCTTGCCGGAAAGGAAATTCTGGTCTTCGATGAGCCCACCAGCGGTTTGGATTTTCGGCACATGGAGCAGACGGCAGCGCTGCTGGCCTCTCTGAAAGGCAGACAGACCGTTCTGATCGTGACACATGATCCGGAGTTGATCCAGCGTTGCTGCGATCATGTGATCCGCATCGAGTGCGGCACAGTGATTTGACATGGCTTTCAATCCCATCAAATGTAGTGGGGATGGCAGATTGACCCGGTGGGACTGAGAGTGACATTGAATGATCTTTATGACCGCTATCAGAAGCCATTGTTTGTGGCAGAAAACGGTCTTGGTGCAGCAGATATTGTGGAATCAGGTATTCCACATAGCAGAAATCCTCACGGCATGTTTTCGAAATCTTGAAATTGTGAACATATTATTGGCATAAATACATAATGCCAAAGAGGAAAAACATGCAGATAGCTTCTGGAAGTACAAAGAAAGAACTGTTTCAGGTTCTCGAAAAAATTGACCAGAGTACGGTTATTGATACGGTTTTGAAAACCGGACAGATCCGAATTTTCCGTATGCAGTACAGGAAGATGGGCAGCAATGAACAGACAGCTGATTTTATCAGCTGCATCGCATTTGATCGTAAGGCTGACCCCGTGAAAGCAGCGGCAATGGCTCTCCCGGTTGTGATCAGAACCCAGGTGGTGGATACCATCCATCTTATGAGGATTATATGAACATAGCGGATGAGCGGGAAGAGGAAGGTCTTCCATTTCACTGACAAAAGCCATTAAAATAAAAAATCCCGGATCATGGAAAGCAGTACATGATCCGGGATTTTTTATTGCTTTCCTGCAAAAGTGCAGAAAATATAATATTAGTCTCAATACTGATTTCTTAGAAATACATTTCAGGCATTTTTCATAATTTAATATGGGTATTAGACATTTCTAAACACCAGAGATACAATATGGGTGTTCGAAAAAGACATCTGCTTTTTGATTGTGTCAAACGAATGAGAAAAATCTGGATAAAAGGAGATTTCCCAATGGATATGATTACATTAAATAACGGAATACAAATGCCGATGCTTGGCTTTGGGGTATTTCAGATTACCGACCGGACCGTCTGTAAAGAAAGCGTTCGGACAGCACTGGAAGTAGGTTATCGTATGATCGATACTGCCGCATGCTACGGAAATGAAAAAGCAGTCGGGGCAGCAATCCGTGAAAGCGGTGTTGCAAGGGAAGAACTTTTCCTTGTTTCAAAAGTCTGGATTCAGGATACAGGATACGATAAAACCATACTTTCTTTTGAAAAATCTCTTTCTAATCTGCAGACAGACTATCTTGACCTGTATTTAATTCACATGCCTTATGGTGATTATCATGGAAGCTGGCGGGCAATGGAGGAACTCTTAAGTGCAGGCAGAGTAAAAGCAATCGGTATCTGTAATTTCCTGCCGGACAGACTGGCTGATTTAATTCTGAGTCATGAAATCGTGCCTGCGGTTAATCAGATTGAGCTGCATCCGTTTTGTCAGCAGAAGGAACTTCGGCAGCTATTGGCTCAATATCAGATACAGCCAATGGCATGGGCACCTTTTGCTGAAGGAAAAAATGGGATTTTTCAGAATCCGGAACTGTCTGTAATCGGACAAAAATATGGAAAAACACCAGCACAGGTTATCCTGCGCTGGCTGCGCCAAAGCAGGATTGCTGCGATTCCCAAATCCGTTCATGAGAAGCGCATACGTCAGAATTTCGATGTAGATGATTTTATATTGTCAGCACAGGATATGAAACATATCGAATGTATGGATATGGGAAAAAGTATGATACTGGATGTTCTGAATCCTGATGAAGTATACCGTCTGCACAATATTCGCTTTGAACAGTAAAATGACGGAAAGGAGACACCTGTGAAAAAAAGTATTATTTTAACAGTTTTACTGTTTTCTCTTTTGTTGACCGCCTATGATTCTTCTGTTTCTTCTGCTTCTGCCAGGACGGCAGTTCCATCGGCAGCAGTTACTGGAGATTTCGCTTCAGATGACAGTGAAACCGTGAAGTATGACAAAGTATGTGTTGATGTAAGAACAAATGAAGATGGATTTTACAGTCTTGCGAGTGATGTTGAAATTCATTACTGCAATGATAACATCGAGTCCATATCTGTCAATGAACCCACGCTGTATGCTTTTCGTGTATCATCCGCATATAAAGGCGGGGTATGGCTGATGGATCTGGAGAAAGGACAGCATGTACTGGACGAGCTGTCAGCTGCTGCTGTGTCACTAAGGGCTTCTGAAGAAAATGAACTGGCTGAAAAGATTGAAAATCTGATTGAAATTATTTCCCAAACCGGTCCATTTACACAGGCAAGTACATAAAGCTGCAAAGAAAAAAGGCAACCGGAAGTCCTAAACCGGAAAGATCTGCTAAGAAATATACTGTTCCGGTTCAGAAAATACAGGGCAATGAGACTGTCCTGCTGAATAGGAACAGTATTTCAATAAAAACAGGGAGGTTTTATTAATGAAGAAAAATATCGGTTCCAAACTGGCTCTGTATCCGACCCCGCTGGTCGTGGTCGGTGCGATGGTAAACGGAAAACCCAACTGGACACTGGTGGGGCATATCGGGATCATCGGTCATAACAGGGTGATGGTCAGCATGAGCGAGAATCACTATACCAATCAGGGAATCAGAGAGATGAGAGCACTTTCAATTAATATTGTAGGCGAGGCCATGCTTAAAGAAGCTGATTATTCAGGGTGCTTCAGCGGCGCAAAAGAAGATAAATCAGATCTGTTTGCCTGTCGCATTGCCAATGGCGGCGTTCCGATAATTGAAGTATCTCCTGTTTCCATGGCCTGTACTGTGGAGGATATCTATAAAACAGAAGGCTTTGAAAGCTTTATCTGTAAGATCGAAGCAACCTATGCGGAGGAATCCGTACTGGATGACGGCGGCAGACTGGATTACAGCGTCCTCAAGCCGGTGTTATTTGAAATGCCTACTTATCAATATCTGAAAACAGGCGAAGTGCTGGGAAAATGCATGAGCTTTGGAAAGGAGGAAAAATAATATGAGCAGGAGACTGGTAGCGTATTTTTCAGCAGGAGGCACCACAAAGAAAGCCGCTGAAGGTCTGGCAAAGGCAGCGGGTGCAGATTTGTTTGAAATCAGACCCGCTGTGCCTTATACCAGCGCAGATTTAAACTGGATGGATAAAAAGAGCCGCAGCAGCATGGAAATGAATGATCCGGCTTCCCGCCCGGGGATTGCCGGAAAGCTGGAGAATATGGCAGATTACGACACGGTATTTATCGGTTTTCCCATCTGGTGGTATGTTGCACCCCGCATCATCAGTACTTTTGTGGAAAGCTACGACTTTTCCGGTAAGATACTGGTGCCTTTTGCCACATCCGGCGGCAGCGGTATGGGAAAAACTGTTGATGAACTGAAGAAATTAAGCCCCGATGCGGACTGGAGAGCAGGAAAAATGGTAAATGGTATCTCCGGCAAGGCTCTTGCAGACTGGGTGAAACTGTTTTAATACGGAGGGATGATTATGGATTTGAAAAAAAATGATCCGGAATTTGCAGAACGATTCCATCATTTTGCCTTTGATGAGGTCGTAAATGAAGAAAATCAGCAGCTTGATGCACCTGTGCGCTATCTGGCAATCCTTTCCACCCTGATCGGCTGTGGCGGGCTGGAGGCCTACCGGGAAATACTGCCCGATGTACTGGAAAACGGTGTTACTCCGGTCATGGTCAAAGAGACCGTCTATCAGGCGACGGATTATCTCGGTTATGGACGGATACTGCCTTTCCTGAACGTTACCAATGATATTTTTGTACAGAATGAGATTTTACTGCCCTTACCTGGCCAGGCCACCACAACAATGGATGACCGGCTGGAAAAAGGTGCAGAGGCACAGGCTGCTATTTTCGGAGAACAGATGAAAGAGGCGTGGAAAAAAGGGCATATCAACCGCTGGCTGGCGTCCAACTGCTTCGGAGATTTTTACACCCGCACCGGACTTGACCTGAAACAGCGGGAGATGATCACCTTCTGCTTCCTCATGGCCCAGGGCGGCTGCGAACCGCAGCTCATCGCCCACGCAAAAGGAAATATGAATCTGGGCAACGACAGGGACTTCCTTGTTCGGGTAGTATCCCAATGCCTGCCCTACATCGGTTATCCCCGCAGCCTGAATGCTGTAAGCTGTATTCAGAAAGCTGCAGAGGCATAAATTTCCCGAAGGGAGATGCGAAATGGAATATACATCTTTAGGAAATACAGATATTCAAATATCCAGACTTTGTGTCGGCTGCATGAGTTTCGGAAAAGCCGGAACCATGCATGACTGGACGCTGGATGAAACAGAAACAGAGAAAGTGGTCAAACATGCCCTGTCTCTGGGAATCAACTTTTTTGATACCGCCAATGGCTATTCCGCCGGAACCAGCGAGGAATATCTGGGGCGGGCACTGAAAAAGAACATTGCCCGTGACAAAGTAGTCCTTGCTTCCAAGGTCTATTTCAACCCCGGCAGACTGTCTGCTGATGCAATTCACCGTGAGATTGACGGAACCCTGAAGCGTTTGGGGACTGATTACCTCGATCTGTACATCATCCACCGCTTTGACTATGACACGCCCATCGAAGAAACGATGGAGGCTCTGAATGATCTGGTGAAGGTAGGTAAGGTGCGGGCGCTGGGCGCCTCCGCCATGTACGGCTACCAGTTTTATAATATGCAGCTTGCCGCCCGCGACCACGGATGGGCACAGTTTCAGGCCATGGAGAACCACTATAACCTGCTCTACCGCGAGGACGAACGGGAACTGATCCCGATTTGCAGGCAGATGGGGGTATCGCTCATGCCATACAGTCCTCTGGCAGCAGGACATCTGACCCGACCGCAGTGGAATACGGATACCCTGCGCAGCAGGACCGACCGGGTTGCCATGGGAAAATACGACTGCACAGAAGAACAGGATATGCAGATCGTCCTGCGGGTACATGAACTGTCTGAACGCTACGGCGTGAAGATGCAGCAGATCGCACTTGCCTGGCACTGGGCAAAGGGCGTTGCAGCCCCTATCATCGGAGCAACAAAGGTGTCGCATTTTGATGACGCTGCCGGAGCACTTGCTGTGAAGCTGACCGCAGAGGACATTGCTTATCTGGAGGAACCTTACCTTCCTCACCGCATTGTGGGAGCCATTGACCATAATCCTGCGGACGGTGTCATGCTGCTGGATGAAAGAAATAGCCGGGGGTGATCGAAATGAAAAAATTGGCTGCATATATCCTCCTGACTTGCCTGCTCCTCTGCCTGGCTGCTTGCAGTGCACAGGAGCAGGAACCCATAAAAGAACCGGAACTGTCTCAGACGAGTATGGAAGAAACTTCGCAGTCAGAACATACAGTCGAAGAAGAAACACAAATCATCTCAGAAGCAGGTCAGGATCATATCCTGATTGCTTATTTTACCTGGGCGGATAACACTGTGGTGGAGGATGAAGAAGCGGCAATCCAATCTGCGCTTTCTCACTATGCGTCTGTGGGAGACTCCGCAAATTACAGTAAATCGGACGCCACCTCGTCTGCCAGCATCGTAAAACCCGGTAATACTGCAAAAATGGCAGAGTGGATTCAGCAGTATGTGGGCGGGGATCTGTTCTCGATTGTTGTAACGGAACCCTATCCGGACAATTATGATGAATGCCTTGACCGGGCTGCCGAGGAAAAGGCTGATAATGCCCGTCCGGAACTTGGCAGTCATGTGGATAACATGGATGACTATGATGTGGTTTTCCTCGGATTCCCGAATTGGTGGTATACAGCCCCCATGGCGGTGTTCTCCTTTATTGAGGAATATGATTTTTCAGGGAAAATGATCGTCCCTTTTTGCGCCCATGGAACAGGCGGTATTGCTGCCGGCGTAAGGGACATTACAGCCGCATTGCCGGATTCGGCAGAAGTTTTGGAACCACTTGGGGTCTATCGGGCAGACATCAACCAGGCACAATCTTCTATCCACGACTGGCTGACTGAGCTTGGTTTTCAGGAGAAAGAGGATGAAGCAGAGATGGAAAGCAGAGAAAGAAAACTGAGATTGACCATTGATGGTCAGGAACTTGCCGTTACACTATATAACACACCTGCTGCCAACGCATTATATGAGATGCTTCCGCTTGAATTGAGCTTTGAAGATTTTAATGGAGTGGAAAAGATCAGCTATCTTACGGAAGAACTGCCCACAGAGGGGGAACCGGATGGCTGCGATCCGGATGTGGGTGACTTATGCCTTTATGCCCCGTGGGGAAATCTTTCTGTGTTTTATCAGGACTTCCGGTATTCCAACAGCTTGATCCGGCTTGGACATATTGATTCGGGCATGGATGTTATTTCCGGCATGAACGGGGATTTTTCAGCAACGTTGGAAGCTGCTGATTGAGGTTTTTGATAGGAGAACTGAAATGAAAAAGCTGCTTATAGGAGTTCTGATTCTGATCCTCGCTTTATCGGCAGCAGCTTGCGGGACAATGAACGAAACTCAAACATCCGAGGAAATGCCCTCAAATACGCAAGCTGAAAACAACAGCTCTGCCGCTGTGGACGAAAATGTCAAGGTTGAACCAGAGGATAATGAAATGGTTGAAACGAATGCCTCCTTTAACTTT
>JBJELO010000274.1:0-6225 GCA_051879195.1 Lachnospiraceae bacterium | reverse complement strand
GTAAAATTAACAAATGTCATTCTTTTCTCCTTTCCTGCAGCCGGAATGCCGGCTGTACAGGCATTTTTTCTATATCAATATAATTTTACTATATTTTTCCTCGGTTTGCAATCCTGCCGCTGCAGGTTATTTCCTTTTCTACTATAATTTCCCGTGAAAACTATTTTTACCGGAAGTGCAGGATTTTACCGAAAAAGCAGGATTTTACGATACTATTTTTCCCTATGATCTGTTATGATAAAGTCATTGAAATCGGTAAAATAACATCATAACAACTGATATTATAAAGGGAATGGTAAGAATTGACTGATAATAATGACAAATTGGTAAAATATGATAGAAGGCAGGAGCTTTTGAACCTGATTGATATAGATTCGCTGAAAGAAATCCTGAATGCATTTACCACCACTACCGGCCTGATGGCCAATGTTGTGGATGTAAGCGGAAGGTCCATATTTTCCAGAAAGAATATGTCCCAATGCTGCAAATTCTGCAAGCTGATCATGAATATGGAGCATGGACTGGAACGCTGCCAGAGCGCTTATGAGAGAGCCGGAAAACAGGCTGCGCTGTTCGGAGAGCCTTATATTTTCCGTTGCCCTGCCGGGCTGATCGAATGGGCAGCGCCGATTATGGTGGATGGCAGGCATCTGGGCTCCATTATCTGCGGTCAGGTACTGATGTGGGAGCCGGAAGAATTTTTCTGGATAGAACTGCGCGAAATGAACAAAAGCCTGACCTCTGATTTTAAGGAACTGTTCAAAGCCGTGGAAGAGCTGCCCGTTGTATCGGGAAATACGGTGCAGGCAGCTTCCTATCTTTTATATATCATCGCTAATTTTATTACAAAATCCGGCTGGGAGCAGAAAAAGCGCAAAGAGGAGCTCATGATTCAGAAGCTCCGTCTCAATGAAGAGCTGGAAACACGGAAAAAGCTGGAGGAACAGCTGGGGCAGATGTTCACCTATTCCATGAACAAGGAATCTGATCTCATGGAGCTGATCAAAGAAGGTAATACGGAGCAGGCCAACCGTCTGCTGAATGAACTGACCACCGATATTATTCTGGGCAGCAAAGGAAATATGGATGTCATCCGCACCCGCAGCATTGAGCTGATCGTAATGACCTCGAGGACAGCCGTAAGCGCCGGAGTTTCGCAGGAGAGAACTTCCCGGATCAATGCTTCCTTTATTCAGGTGATTCTTCAGCAGAACTCTATCGATGATATCAGCCTGCAGCTGCAGACAGCTATTGATATTTTTCAGAAAGAAATTCAGGAACGGATCTCCATCCCTGAACCTGCAGCCGTCAAAGCCATGAAGGAATTCATGAAAGAGCATTTCCGTGAAAATCTTACATTGGATACCATTGCCGAGTCTGCATTTTTAAGTGCCAGCTACGCAAGCCGACTGTTCAAAAAGCAGATGAATGTTTCGATCATGGATTACCTTCTGCAGCTGCGTATGAGCGAGGCAAAAAAAATGCTCCGCGAAACAAATTTTTCCATTGATGATATCTCTTCCAGAACCGGATATGCCGATTCCAGCTATTTTACAAAGGTTTTCCGCAAAGCAATGGGAATGACGCCTTCCCAGTACCGCCAGTCGCTGAAAGCACGATGATTTCCTGTCTGACAGCCGGCACCGTACATTTACACATACACAACATACACAATCTCAGTGAAAAGAGGACATTTTATGGATGATATTATGCAGCAGATTCAAAACGGAATCTATAAAGGTGATACGAATTATGTAATTGACCGGACAGAGCTGGCTCTCCGGTACGGGATCAGTCTGGAGGAAATCATGAAGGACGCCCTGTTTCCTCCTATGAAAGTGATGGGTGAGAAGCTGCGGACACATGAAATTTTTATTCCCGATGTGCTGAAGGCTTCCAGGGCTATGCATGCAGCTTTGTATGTTCTGCGGCCCATTATTTCCCACAGCAGTTCCGCTCCCAAGGGGCTGGTGGTGATCGGGACTGTAGCCGGTGATCTTCATGATATCGGTAAAAATATGGTTACCATGATGCTTTCCGGCCACGGTTATACCGTAATCGACCTGGGAATCGACGTTACAAAAGAGCAATTTGCCGACGCGGTTATTCAGTACCAGCCCAACGTGCTTGCGCTGTCGGCTCTGCTGACCACCACCATGCCGGAGATGCAGAACGTTATTGAATATCTGCAGAGCAGAAATCTGAGAAATCAGGTAAAAATCACCATAGGAGGATCTCCCACCACCATGGAATTTGCCCAGGAGATCGGTGCAGATGCCTATTCGGAAAATGTTTTCGACTGCATCGAAGCGGTTGATGATCTGATTGCCGGCCGGATCGGTATCCATTCTACTTCATATGTTTCATGAGAATGTCCGGATTTTACCAGAATCCATTCTGATTTTACAGGATGGATTCTTCCATTTTCCGACAGGATTTTCTAATGACTTTTTTCCCGTATTGTAATAACATTGTTACATCAAATTTAAAACGGCCGGTTAAAATGGAAAAAAAGAGGAGGATTTCTAATATGAGTAAACGGACACGTTACACTTCTATGGCTATTACCAATCCCAATGAGCTTACTTACGGTATTGCACCGAAGCCTTTTACTACACCAAACGGTATTGTAATCGGCGGCGGCGAAGTATATCCCGAACTGAATTTCACATTGCCTCCCATGAAGGTAAATGATGACACCATCGGCAAAGCCAATAAAATTTACAAAGACATGATCGACGGGGCTCTGAAACGCGCGGCAGATCTGAAACAGGATAAGGTTGTTGTTGAGTTTGAAACCGTACCTGATTTTACACTGAATCCACGTTACGGTCTGGAGACTACAAAACTTCTGCTGGATGCTGAACGGGAAGCCGAAGCAAAGTACGGTATCAAATGCGCACTTCGTTTCACACCGAATGATACCCGTGAAATGAGCCGTCCTCCCAGAATGAGAGACGGAAAATATTATGATGATATGATGTATTTCTTCGAGGAAGCTGCCAAACTCGGTCCCGACTGGATTTCCATCGAATCTACCGGAGGCAAGGAACTCAATGACGAAGGTCTGGTAAATGCTGACATCCGCCGCGTTATTTTTGCTCTCGGTGTCTGCTCCTGTACAGATATGGAATTCTTATGGGGCAGGATTTCCGACATCTGCGACGGTACAAAGATGGCCGTGGGCGGCGATTCTTCCTGCGGTTTTGCCAATACTGCCATGGTTCTGGCTGAGAAAGGATTTATCCCCAGAACATTTGCAGCTGTTGTCCGTGCCGCTACCGTTCCCCGTGCTCTTGTTGCTTATGAAATGGGCGCTGTTGCTCCTTCTAAAGACTGCGAATATGTAGGTCCTTACATCAAGGCGATTACCGGAGCTCCCGTAGCAATGGAAGGCCGCATGGCATCCGGTGCGCATTTATCACCCATCGGCAATATCGCCATCGCCAGCGCCGATCTCTGGTCCAATGAATCCATTCAGCAGGTAAGACTGCTGTCCGATATGGCTCCCATCGTCGGCATGGAACAGCTGATATTTGACTGCCGTATGTTGAATACCGCTTCCAGAATGGGGCAGCGCAGCACCATGAGAGACATCATGATCGAATCCGATGCCCCTTATGACGTTCAGGGATACGTGCTGAGACCGGAAGTTGTTACACAACTGTCCCAGGAAATCATTAAATACGACGACGACTTTATAAGAACGAGGGTTGCCGCTGAAAAAGCAGTTGAATTGCTTCTGGAAGCAGTTGACACCGGAAAAGTTAAATGTGAAGACCGGGATGCTGCATGGCTCGACATGATGGCTGATGCAATCGATGAAATTCCCGATGATAAAATGGAATTTTATGAAGAAATGAAAGATGAAATTGAAGACGGCGCTTTCATTCCTTCCTGTTACGGTCTGGAATAAGCCGGAAAGGGGGCGGATTTATGGTTAAAATCAGTATTATATCAGGTTTTTTAGGCGCAGGAAAGACAACCTTTATCAGAAAAATGCTCAGAGAAAAATATTTTGGATCTGCCCCTGTCCTTGTAGAAAATGATTACGGTCAACTGGGTATTGACAGTCTGGTTATGGAAGATACAGGTGTTCAGATCTGCGAAATGAACTCCGGGTGCATCTGCTGCACTCTAATCGGCAATTTTGTTCTGGCACTGGAAGAACTGATTCAGCAGCGGCATCCTGAACATATTATCATCGAGCCTTCCGGAGTCGGAAAACTGTCTGAAATTCTGGACGCATTAAATGATCTTGAAGTTCCCTTTGAACGCCATCTTATCCTCACCATAGTAGATGCCAGACGTTTTTACTATAATAATCAGTATGTCAGTGATTATTTCTGGGACCAGATCAACAGCGCAGATGCTGTCGTCCTCAGTAAAACAAAACAGATGACAGGAAAGGAACTGGCTTCCCTGTGCACCGCCATTCATAACAAAACTCCTGATAAGGAAGTAATCTGTGTTCCCTGGAATGCCGATTTTCATCCCGTACTGGAGGAAATCATCCGATCCCATATTCATGGTCCCCTCTGCCATGACGAAACGGATTACGGAATTCCAGCAGAACCAGGAGAAAGTGAATATATTTCCACTCAAATACAAACCCACCAGATGCAAACACATCAGATGGCGGCACGGATGATTTCACGCTCAGACAGTCAGGCTTCTGTAAAGTCAATGACTGTTTTACCATCCTTCTCCATATCGGGCATCCGACGCAGGCGATCAGATGTATTTGAATCATGGAGCGCCGAAACATGTATGGAATACAGCAATCAAAGGCTCCATGAAATAATCAGTGCTCTTGAGCACAATAAATACGGAGCAATCATCCGTGCAAAAGGAATTCTTAATAATCCTCTGGGGCCCATTCTCCTGGACTATGTTCCCGGAGACGGCCGACTTACTTATATCGATCCCGAAGAAAGCGGACGAATGCTTGTTATAGGGATGAATCTGAATCGTCCCGCTTTGGAAAGACTGTTTTTAACGTAAAGACTGTTTTTAGGTAATGCTGTAAATCAATACCGCCAAAGACATACTGTATGTTTTGAATCTTTGGTACACGGATCCTCTGACAGTAAAGATACCGTTATTATATCCTGTTCTTTACTGCAGAGGATATTTCATTACCGGGCATCACATATGTGATCCAAATTTTCCGCATTCTGAAAATATAATATCCTGATAATCAATCCTTTCCTTTTCTGTCATTATTTTAACTTCTCCAGTTTTTATCAGCCTTTCAGATTTTGCAGTAAAATCTGAAAGGAATGCCGCTTCATTGCTTTCTTCCAGCAGAAAGGCCTTATTAATTACTAAACCGTTGTTAATATAAAAATATTTACGCCCTTTTGGAGTTTCTTCTGTATAAATCATCCGCTGATTCATCCATTCCCAGTATTCGCGCAGATTTTTCCTGACATATCCGGCCAACTCCATCGAATCCCGGTATTTCAATGCCGTCTCGAATTTCTGCTCCTTGGCAGCTTTCTTCATCTTTTTTTCAAGCAGGCTCAGGAATTCCTGCATTACTTCCTGATCAGTAAACAGTCTTTTCAGAATCCTGCAGGTTTCTTCCCGTTCTTCCTCCGTCATTTTCACCGGAAAGACATGATACTCAAACTGAAGTTTTTTCCTCTTCTCTGTAAAAGGATACAGATTCTCCATGGAATCAATGAAACTCTGAAGCCTGCTTCTGCTTCGGAAAGGGCCAAAAGAAACCTCCTCACGTTCAGCGGTAATTTTCAAAGGTTTCTCTTTTTTCCCGGATTTCTCCCCATTCTCATCAGAAAATGTCAGATAGACATACCTCTCATCATTTTTCATCGCTGCATTAAAATACGGCTTTCTGCTTTTTATCATCTCGCATTCCAGCAGCATGGCTTCCAGATGGGTATCCGTAACAATATAATTGATATCATAAATCAAAGGAGCCATTTTCGATGCCTTATCCCACACCGGTGACTCCACAAAATAGGATTGTACCCTTTTCTTCAGGCATTTGCTTTTTCCGATATATATGACTCTTCCTTCAGAATCAAGCATCTGATAAATACCGGGAAGTTCCGGGATTTCTTTCACTTTTTCCCGGATAGACAGTTTATCCGATACTGCATTAACTGCTGTCTTATCTGCTGCTTTCTCCCTTTCTTCTCCCATAAATCTTTCTTCTTTCTCCCTATAAATTTCTCCATTTTTCCTTTGTTCACAGCT
>JBJELO010000273.1:2698-6352 GCA_051879195.1 Lachnospiraceae bacterium | reverse complement strand
CTGCGGCGGAAAGGAGTTTTTTATGGCTAAGGTGATTGCTTATATGGCGAATGGTCTGGAGGAAGTGGAGTGTCTGGCGGTTGTGGATGTGCTGCGCCGGGCGGGTATTGAGGTGATTCTGACTTCTATTCATGACAGGAAGAAGATTGAGGGTGCGCATCATATTTTTATTGGTGCGGATGCTCTGGCGAAGGATGTGGATGCTTCTGAGGCAGATCTGATCTTTCTGCCCGGGGGGATGCCGGGTACCAGGTATCTTGGCGAATGTGAGATCGTTACCGGTGCGGTGAAACAGGCTGTGGCAGACGGCAGAAGGGTGGCAGCCATCTGTGCAGCTCCCAGTGTACTGGGTGAGCTGCATCTGCTGGAAGGCAGGAAGGCTACCTGTTATCCTGGTTTTGAAGACAAGCTGTACGGTGCACAGCATGTATCGGACGGTGTTGTTACAGATGGCAATATCACCACCTGCAGAGGTCTGGGATATGCCGTTGCGCTCGGTCTGGAACTGATTAAGCTGCTGATCAGTGAGGAGAAATCACTGGAGATTAAAGCAGCCATTCAGAGAGACTGATTATATTATTATTTTTCAGGTACGATATCGCCTACCCCGTTTGCGATGACTCTGGGGCGGTAGGGAAATTGATTGATGTTGTCCATGTTGGTGACACCTGAGAGGACAAGAAGTGTGTCGAGGCCGCTTTCGATGCCGGCGATCATGTCGGTATCCATGCGGTCTCCGATCATAACGGCGTCATCGGAGTGAACACCCAGCATCCGCAGGCCGGTCCGCATCATAAGCGGATTGGGCTTCCCTACGAAATAAGCCGCTTTGCCGGTGGCCAGTTCGATGGGAGCAATCAGGGAACGGCAGGCGGGAACGGTGCCGAATTCGGTGGGACCGGTCAGATCGGAATTGGTGCCGATCAGTTTCGCCCCCTTTTCCACCAGACGAACGGCCTTTACGATGGTTTCATAGCCGTAGGTACCGGATTCTCCCACCACTACGTAATCAGGATTTACATCATTGTAGGCAATTCCTGCTTCATACATGGCATTGAACAGGCCATGCTCCCCGACCATAAATGCGCTGCAGCCCGGTGTCTGGCTTTGCAGAAAAGCAGCTGTGGCCATGGCGCTGGTATAAAAATGATGTTCATCGATTTCAAGTCCCATCCGTTTCAGCTTCAGCTGAAGCTCTCTGGGAGAAGAGTGGTTGGCATTTGTTAAAAAAAGAAAATGCTTGTTATTCTCATAGAGCCAGTTTACAAATTCCGTTACACCCGGAAGCAGACGGTTCCCGTGGTAGATCACACCGTCCATGTCGCAGATGAATCCGCTTTTTTCACGTATTTTTTCCATATAATAGTTCTCCTTGAATTTTTGAATGATTATAGCAGCACAGTAATTTCCTGTCTGGCTGCAGGTATGGGTATACTGTTTTTTACCGAATATTGTCATAACATCAGATTTCTGCTGACAGATATTCGGCGTGTATGTTCATCCGCAGGATACATACATTACCAGCATACCCCTGTTTTATGAAAATCATAATAAACATCTGTAAAAACGGTGTAAAATGTAACAGTTCGGCAGGAACAGAACTGTTCTGAATAAATTCAGAGTCTATTGCTCCATGAAATTGTCCAGCACTTCATACAGTTCATCCCGTCCCATCTTCGTTTCGGCGGAGAACAGGATCAGTTTGTCTTCGGAACGCAGCCCCAGACCTTTTCGCAGAACGGAAACCTGCTTCTGGTACTGGCTTCGTTTCAGCTTATCCGCTTTTGTGGCAATAATGATGGGATAAAATCCGTTGTGTACGATCCAGTCATACATGTTTTTATCGTTGGCAGAAGGCTCATGGCGGCAGTCAACCAGCAGAAAAACAGCCTTCAGAGAAGGGGAGGTATGCAGATATTTTTCAATCATCACGCCCCATTTGGCCCGCTCCTCTTTTGAGACCTTCGCGTAACCGTAACCGGGCAGATCCACAAAATACATGGACTCATTGATATTGTAGTAATTGATGGTCTGCGTTTTCCCCGGTGAAGAGGAAGTCCGGGCGTAGGATTTCCGGTTGCAGAGCGCATTGATCAGGGATGATTTTCCTACATTGGATTTGCCGGCAAAGGCAAATTCAGGTATTGTATGAAGGGGAAGTGTGCTGGTGATACCGCACACAGTTTCAAGATTAACTGATTTAATAATCAAAATAGGATCCTCCTGTTATTTGAAGTAAATGTTCAGCAGAGCAGTATGAATGTCAGCTGAATGATTCAGAACAGTTCAGTCCGGCTGAACTGTTACTGCTTGAATAAAGATTTCACAGCAAAAGAATAGATATCCTGGCTGTTTTTGCTCCAGTTGTTGCAGATGGCAATGGCCTGTTCCTTGCCGGGAACGGAAATCTCCAGCGCAAACAGCAGATTGCGTCCTTCCTTTACCTGGCAGCGGACCATGTATTCCTTCCCGCTTTTGTAATACTCGGAAGTGATACCGGATTCATTGCGCAGCTTTACCTGATTCTCCCGGAGAAAGGTATCAATCTCGTCAATGATTGCCTGTGAAATATTGGAACCGAAATAGGAAATCGTTTCTTCTCCGGCTTCCGTAATGGTATAATGAGAAGAATTATGTAAAGATTCCGACATAATCAGCCCGGTATCCACCAGTTCATTCATTGCCTGCTGGAATGTAAAATAATCCGTATACTCATGGTCAAGAAAGAAGCCAAGCATCTGCGAGTTGGTCAATGGGAACTGGACCTGATTCAACATGTACAGCACCATTAATTTATATAAAGTCATCGGCTCCGTCATTGGTTTCTACCTCCGTCAAACAATCTATCTCTAATACTATCAGGAATGTCTTATGAAATCAAGAGGTACAATTTTCACAGATTTTACTTGAATCTCATAATGAAGGTGTGTTATAATAAGAATCATGAATCGCATTTGACGATAAGATTCATTTCTACAATTAATCAGCACAGGCTGAATCCATTCATAATTATCTCATTTAGGAGTAGTATTCATGCAAGAAAATTTATCATCACTTCCGCTTACACAGCTGCGTGAAATGGCAAAAGAGCGCGGAGTAAAGCGTATCACATCTATCAGAAAGTCGGATCTGGTTGACATTCTGCAGAAACTGATGGAAGAAGAGGAAACTTCAGCAGAATCTGCCGTCCTGCAGCAGGAGCCGCAGAACATAAACAAAAACGAAGATGTATATCTTCATGAACAAACCGGGGAAGAAAAGAAGCAGTCAGGATCCGGAACAGCTGAAAGAAAGAACAGTGACTATTCAGAAAAAAACAGATTTGAGAACACAGGAAGAACTAATCCTCGTATCGCATCCCCCAGTCAGGAAATATCCGGGGAAGGATATCAGAGAAACGGAAGATCATATCGAGTAAATCGCAATAATCTGTCATATGATAATCGAAATAGCGGCGGCATCCGTTATGGGAATGACAACCGGAACAACAGTGACAACCGTTATGCGGGTGACAATCGGAACGGCAGCGACAGCCGCAGCGCAGGTGACAACCGCAACAGTAACGACAGCCGTTACGGAAGCGACAATCGCAACAGCAGCGACAGCCGTTACGGAAGCGACAATCGCAACAGCAGCGACAGCCGTTACGGAAGC
>JBJELO010000273.1:0-2598 GCA_051879195.1 Lachnospiraceae bacterium | reverse complement strand
GATAATCGCAACAATAGTGACAGCCGCAATCAGAATGCAAATGGTGATAATGCCGGCCGCAGACCGGCCAGAGCCGAGGAACTGGAAAGCCTTGACAGTGGACAGGTGGCGAATGGTATTCTGGAGATCAGTAATGAATACGGATTTATCCGCAGTGAGAATTATCTGACCGGTGATAATGATGTGTATGTATCACCTTCCCAGATCCGCCGGTTCAATCTGAAAACAGGAGATATGATTGAGGGTGCGATCCGTATTTCACAGTACAATGAAAAATATCCGGCACTTCTGTATATTACGAAGATTAACGGAGAGAATCCGGAGAATGCGGTAAAACGTCCTGCTTTTGAAAGCCTGACCCCTGTTTTTCCCGACAGCAGACTGACGCTGGAGACTCCCGGCTGCAATAATGCCATGCGGATTATGAATCTGTTTTCTCCCATCGGCAAGGGGCAGCGAGGCATGATCGTGTCACCGCCCAAAGCCGGCAAGACCACACTGCTGAAGCAGATTGCCAATGCAGTAAAGATCAATCATCCTGAGGTACACATCATCATTCTGCTGATTGATGAGCGGCCTGAGGAAGTTACCGATATCAAGGAGTATATCGAAGGACCCAACGTTGAAGTAATTTATTCCACTTTTGATGAACTGCCCGAGCATCACAAGCATGTATCCGAGATGGTACTGGAACGTGCAAAGCGTCTGGTCGAGCACGGCAATGATGTGATGATCCTGCTTGACAGCATTACCCGTCTTACCAGAGCATATAACCTGACAGTGACAGCCAGCGGGCGTACTCTGTCCGGCGGCCTTGATCCGGCGGCACTGCATCTTCCCAAGAAATTCTTTGGTGCGGCCCGCAATATGCGCAACGGAGGCAGTCTGACCATTCTGGCAACCGCCCTTGTGGACACGGGAAGCCGTATGGATGACGTGGTATTTGAAGAATTCAAGGGAACCGGCAACATGGAGATCGTACTCGACCGCAAACTGTCGGAACGCCGGGTATTCCCTGCTATTGATCTGATGAAATCCGGCACCCGCCGGGATGATCTGCTTCTGACAGCGGAAGAGCAGGAAGCAATGCAGATCGTCAGAAAAACCCTGAATACGACCAGACAGGAAGAGACAACCGAACGGGTTATCAAGATGATCCAGAAAACAAGCAGCAATGCCGGCATGGTTGATCTCATCTGCAGGTTTAAATCGATTCCCAATGTGACAGATTCCGGAGAACAGTAATGTAAACCCGATTATACATCAAAATACGCTTGCATTTACGATTGGAGTATGCTATAATGCGAGATGGTCCGGTCTGGCTTATTTCAGTCCGGTCGATTTGAGATTATAATTATAATTTATTATGTGATGGTTGGAACCATCAGGAAAGGTTTAGGTGTCGACATGAAAGAAGGAATCCATCCTAAGTATTATCAGGCAAAAGTTGTCTGCAACTGCGGTAACGAATTTGTAACAGGATCTACAAAGGAGAATATCCACGTAGAAATCTGCTCCAAGTGCCATCCTTTCTATACAGGACAGCAGAAAGCAATCGCAGCTCGTGGTCGTATTGATAAATTCAATCGTAAATACGGTACAAAATAATCTGCGTTTATACATCGGCAGAGATGATAAGTTGAGGCCTGTTGCAGGTCTCAACTTTTTTGGTTACCTGCCTGGAAAACAAAAGGAAAGAAAGGATCTGGATGAAATCATCAGGTATTGGAGGCCAGGCTGTTATTGAGGGCATCATGATGAAGAATGGTGACGATTATGCTGTGGCCGTGAGAAAAGAAGATCATTCGATAGAAGTTTTAAAAGATGAATATAAACTCATGACAGGGGCGAACAGATTTCTGGCCCTGCCGTTTATCAGAGGTGTGTTTAATTTTATAGATTCCATGGTGCTGGGGATAAAGACTCTGACCTGGTCAGCCAGCTTTTTTGATGACGAGGAAGATGGTGAAGAGGCAAAACCCGGGTTTGTGGAGCGGCATTTTTCGCGGGAGACGGCGGAAAAGCTGCTGATGGGATTTACCGTGGCACTTTCCATCTGTCTTGCAGTTGGCATTTTTATGGCGCTGCCGGCATTTCTGGCAGGGCTTCTCGGCAAAGTGATTCATTCTCAGTTTGCTCTGTCCGCCCTGGAAGGTGTGGTAAGACTGCTTCTGTTTATTCTGTATGTGGCGCTGATTTCCCGTATGGAGGATATCCGGCGTGTTTTCATGTATCATGGTGCGGAACATAAGTGCATCAACTGCATTGAACACGGGCTGGAACTGAATGTGGAGAATGTCCGCGGCAGTTCCAAACAGCACAAACGCTGCGGAACCAGTTTTATGCTGTTCGTTATGCTGATCAGTATTGTGCTGTTCATGTTCATCCATACGGAAACCATGTGGATGCGCGTGCTCAGCCGTGTTCTGCTGATACCGGTAGTAGCCGGTATTTCCTATGAGATCCTGCGCCTTGCGGGAAGCAGTGATAACTTTCTGGTCAATCTGATCAGCAAGCCGGGTCTTGCGCTGCAGAATATGACAACAAAAGAGCCGGATGACGATATGATCGAGGTGGCTATTCAGGCTGTGGAGGCTG
>JBJELO010000272.1:0-27089 GCA_051879195.1 Lachnospiraceae bacterium | reverse complement strand
CCGGTAAACAGCACTGTCAAAACGGAACGGTTGAGTTTATCAGGGAAACTGTCCGACTCTGCAAACAGCTGACCGACGAGCCTCTTCTGATCCGCCTGGACTCCGGGAATGATTCCATCGATAATGTTGCGGTTCTCATAGAAGAGGGATGCTATTTTATCATCAAGCGGAATCTTCGCCGCGAAGGCAAAGAAAACTGGCTTAAAATGGCAAAAGAATGCTGCCTGAATATTACCACCCCCAGAGATGGAAAAACCGTGTATATCGGAAGCGACTGGAAAACAGTCACCAGCAAAGAATTCCAGAAAGAGTTTACCCTGCGTGCCGGGTATGAAATCATGGAGCGTACCATTGATAAACACGGACAGTTCCTGTTAATGCCCGATGTCGAGGTAAATACATGGTGGACCAATCTTGGCCTGGGAGACCAGGAGATCATTGATCTGTACCACGCCCATGGTGAATGTGAACAGTTCCACAGCGAGATCAAAACCGATATGGATCTGGAACGGCTGCCATCAGGAAAATTCGACACAAATTCCCTGATACTGGAACTCGCCATGATTGCCTACAATATCCTTCGGATGATCGGACAGGAAACGATCGGAGGACGCACTCCCCGTCAGAAACGGGATGTCAAACGCCGCAGACTCCGTACCGTGATCAGCAATCTGATCATGATGGCCAGCCATGTCACTACACATGCACGTCAGGTCATCATGGGACTTGGAAAAAGCAACGTATGGCGACATATTTTTGCAGATATATTCCATAGGTTTACTGCTGTAACAGAATAGAAAAACAAGACTGTCATACAGCTTTATTTTCTGCACCCATTTTTAGAAAAAACGTGTTGAAAACAATCATATATTCTGTGAAAACCCATAGGAACTTCATGAGTTTCAAACAACACCAGTCTGCTTTCGCAGGCTAGTTATAAAAAATATGAGTTTCACGGATTCAGGACAAAGAAAGACGAACCGCAAGCCTTCCAACCAATTTTATATACGCTCTTTATACGAAACTCTGCTCCACTTTGATTACAGCAGTATACTCCGGATGCTCCTGGTGGATTTTTTCTGCCACCTGTCTGCCGATTTCTCCGGACTGTGTCATCTGATCCGCAGGAATCACCAGATCGAAAATCAGGTTCGAATTTTTCTGTCCCTTCACCATACGGAAATCGTGAAATTTCCATTCGGGATTCATGGATTCGATGATCCACTTCACTTCTGCTTTTGCCGTGTTGACCATCTCATCATGTACCACAACAGGGTCCATATGTATGGTCGTTTCACACATGAATTTCCTGTTCATGCCGCTTTCAATACGGTCAATCTCTTCATGGATATCCAGCAGATCGTTGGTACTGTCCACCTCCGCATGCAGAGAAACCATCAGACGGCCGGGACCGTAATCATGTACCACCATATCATGAATGCCCAGTACCATATTGCTTTCCATAACATATTCTTCCATGGCCGATACCAGTTCCGGATCCGGCGCCGTCCCAAGCAGAGGCTGTACCGTATCTTTTGCCGATTCATATCCGGCTTTCAAAACAAAAGCAGATACCAGCACACCCACATAGCCGTCGATATTCCAATTTGTAAAATAACAGAAAATCATTCCCAGCAGAACAGCTGTTGTTGCCACGCAGTCACTCATACTGTCCGCTGCCGTCGCTTTCATGGCATCGGAAGAAATCCTGTCTCCAAGCGTCCTGTTGAAATGTGCCATCCAGAATTTCAGCAAAATAGCAAGAAGCAGCACACATACGGAAAACAGCGTTACTTCAATTGTTTCGGGGTGAAGGATCTTTTCAACCGAGCTTTTCAGCAGTTCCACACCCATCAGCAGGATCACCACGGATACAAAAAGCCCCGACAGATACTCGATTCTCCCGTGTCCGAACGGATGATCCGGATCCGCAGGTTTTCCCGCCATATGAAAACCGATCAGCGTTACAACAGACGATCCTGCATCCGACAGATTGTTGAAGGCATCCGCCATCACGGAAACAGAACCTGCCGCCATACCGGCAACAAATTTCACAAGAAACAAAAATACATTGCACACAATACCGACCATACCGCCCAGTGTACCATAACGGGAACGCACCCCCGGGTCCGTCACATTCTCATAATCCGGCACAAACCGTTTTACCAGAAACTGAATCATTACGCCTTCCTCCACTCTTCTCAATTTGTTACTGTTCAGAGCCAGGCAGTGTTTTCGAGGTTGGCTCTGAACAGTAACCTCAATTTCACATTTATTTGCAAACATCCCCCACTATAGCACTTTTTCCTGAGAATTACTATATGAAACTTCCTGAGAATTACCAAACGAAGCTGTAATTCTGCGGTAAAACCAGACGGAAACCATGGTTCCGATGCACCATCCCACCGGCCATGCGCACCAGATGCCGATCACACCGTAAATGCCTGAGAACACATAGACCAGCGCCACACGGAGGATCAAATCGGTAAATGTAGCCGTCATAAACTGCCGCATGGCCTGAGCACCCCTGAGAACACCGTCTGCAATCAGCTTGGTGGACACTACCGGATAAAACGGAGAAACAATACGCAAAAACTGTGTACCCGCCTGAATCGCCTCCGCCGTTCCATGATCCATGAAAATTCCGGTCAGCGCCGGGCCGGCCAGCCAGTACAGCACAATCACCGGCACACAGATCACATAAACCATACGCAGCCCCGCCCGGTACCCCGGAACAATCCTCTCGTGACATCCTGCCCCCAGATTCTGTGAAATATAATTGGACATGCCATTTCCCAGAGTGGTAAATGAAGTAATCACCAGATTGTTCAGCTTGATTGCTGCCGAATATCCGGCCATAACCCCGGTGCCGAAATGATTGATCACACTCTGAATCATAATGTTGCCCACTGAAATGAAACTTTGCTGCAGAATACTGGGAATGGCCACAACCATGATTTTTTTAAGAATATGCATGGAAAACAGCGGTGCTTTTACGCCCTTTTCCAGTGCTGACATCCGCCGCATCACCGTGATCACGGCAGCAACACAGCTGACACCCTGACAGATAAAGGTCGCCCAGGCAACCCCCGCAACTCCCATATGAAATGCTGTAACAAACACATAATCCACGATGATATTTGCCACAGATGACACCGCCAGGAAACGAAACGGCGTCACCGAATCGCCCAGCGCCGAAAAAATACCGGTACTTACATTGTAAAAGAACAGAAACAGAAGGCCGCCCGTATAGATATTCATGTACAGCAGACAATCCGCAAATACATCATCAGGCGTATGGATCAGATGCAGCAGCTGAGGCGTCAGACAGAACCCCAGAACCATCAGCGCCAGACACAGAACGCCGGTGGCAATCATGGATGTACTGACTGCCGTTTTCACATCCTTTAAGCGTCTGGCCCCAAACAGCTGCGACACGATAACGGAAGTACCGATATTGCACCCGAAGGCAAATGCCAGGTAAATCAACGTAATCTCATAGGAATTCCCCACCGCCGCCAGAGCCTTTTCACCTACAAATTTACCGGCGATCAGACTGTCCGCGATATTGTACATCTGCTGAAAAATAACACTTCCAAACAGCGGAATGGAAAACTTCCAGAGAACCTCCGACGGATTTCCCACCGTCAAATCCTTATTCATATTACTTTCCTCTCTTATCAAACCATTTCTGTTGTGCTGCAGGCAGTCAAAAGATCCGCCGGCTGATAGTTTTCGACACAACGCTGGTAGTATATCACAAAATATGTTATAAATATAATGAATCTTTTTCGGAATATCCATAGATTTTATGCATGTATTGCCGTTTATAGCCGGACAAGAGGGAGAGAAGAGGCATTTTCAGAAAACACACAACTGCAAAACACTCATCTGCAGAAAACGCACATTTTAAAGGAGTATACCATGTCAGCCAGCTTTGATTATTACCGTATTTTTTATTATGTAGGAAAAACGGGGAGTATTACGGCAGCAGCCAACGCCCTGTTTCTGACCCAGCCCACCATCAGCCATGCCATCCGCAATCTGGAAAAGGAGCTGGGGTGCACACTTTTTCTGCGCACAAAAAAAGGTGTCCTTATGACACCGGAAGCCAGACAGCTGTATTCTCATATTTCTATTGCCTGCGAGCAGATTCTGAAAGGAGAAGAAAAGCTTCAGGCCGCGCTGCAGCTTTCCGAGGGATCCCTCACCATCGGCGCCACAGAAACGGTTCTCCATTTTCACCTGATTCCCTGGCTGAAGCAGTACCGCGCCCTTCACCCGGGCATCAGACTGAAAATCGCCAACAGCAGCACCCCCGCCACTCTGCGGGCCCTGAAGCAGGGAATTCTCGATTTTGCCATTCTGGTCATGGACATGAACAGCAAAGATCCCGATATAAACTATGAAAACGATTTTTGCATCACCCGGCTGGAAGATTTCTGCGATATTTTTGTGGCGGGAAGCGATTATGCCTTTCTGGCCGACAAACCGGTCACTCTGCCGCAGCTGACCGGCCATCCGCTCATCTGTCTGGAAAAAGGCACCTGCACCCGTACTTTTCTGGACAATATTCTGGCGACAGAACAGATCGACTGGATCCCGGATATCGAGCTGGCCACCTCCGACCTGATCATGCCCATGGTAACCCAGAACTTCGGCATCGGCTTTACACCGGAATATTTTGCCCGGGAAGCACTGGCGCAGAACAGAGCTGTGGCATTGAAGCTGAAAGAAGAGATACCACCCCGCTCCATCTGCCTCGTATGCACCAATGCACCCCGCTCAGCGGCAGGTGAAGCATTTATACGAATGATCTGCACAGCCTCTTGACAAAAAAACAGATTCGGTAAAAAATAAGAGAAACAGCATAGTATAAATTCTGAAACTGCAATTTTCTGTTGTACAAAAGCAACACAGTTACCCCGGAATATTACAGGAAGGAGAATGCATCAATGGGAAAAATGACTGTATACCACGGCAGTTATACCACAGTAAGAAATCCCGGAATTATAAAAGGAAGAAACACCAAAGATTTTGGTCCCGGTTTCTACTGCACCATAATCCGTGAGCAGGCTGAACGCTGGGCCAGACGTTATGACAAAAAAATTAATTTCTGTTCCGCTGCAGCCCTCAAATGCCTCGAATTTGTATCAAGTGAGGAGGTGATTCGATGAACGGACGTGAAGACAGGAAAGAAAATGATCTTTTTTTTACATGCAGTCTGATTGAATATATTGCCAGAAAGACAAAAAACAGGAGGTCTGACGTAGTAAATACACTTGGCCAAGCCTCCATTTCCCAGATTTATAATCTGGCTGATGTCTATCACAGCGATAACATTGACCGTGTCAGTGACGATTTTATCGCTTCCGCAGGGATTAAAGAAGGCAATTTTGACAATGTAACAGCCACCCGTTATGCACTTCCCAGTCACTGGGATATCGGCAAAGTATACAAAAGGCTGATCCTCGGTATTGCAGGCGAAAAAAACCTGAACATTATCGATGCCCTGTTTGAAGCATATAACTCGTTTGTCAGCGACAAGATTCAGGACTTTAACAGCAGCTTTTACTATGATGCCCCTCAGAATATTCTGAATGCCTATCTGTATGGAGTCATTGAATAACTGCCGCAGCTTCATTTGTTCCGCATGTTCATTTATTCTGCGGTTTCATTCACCCACACTCTCGTTTATTCCACGGTTTCCATTACAAAACGAATGTGGAAATCGTGGGGTTTTCCGTCATCATTCCAGAGCCATACTGCATCCTTTTCATATTCCGGTATTTTCTCCCCGTCGTACTCCATCTGACAGGTTACACGGATCCCGTAATCAGTAAAACGGCAATCTCCATATCCGATTTCATCAGCCCGCTCCATCAGTTGATTCATGATCGGATTCCATACGGACGCCTCCTTCCACGCCCCGCCCAGTGCCAGTATTCCATACGTCATAGATTCGCTGTAATTGCTGACCGGCTCCTCCGTGCGCATCCGGATTTCAAAAGAAGCTTCCTTAAGAATGCCGTTTTCCGTCCGGTATTCCCACTGAGGCATCTCATAATACGGAATGCTGACTATCACCGTATTTTCCGCCTCCTGCCGGTACTGCCCGTTTTCATCAAGAAGGCTGCTTTCCGCCGGAAGTTCATTCGCCATCCTGTATATCATCTCTACATAATAATTATAGTTTTCGGAAAATTCCTTCACTGTCAGCTCGCCCCGGTTGGGCGGCAGCTGCTGACGCATGGAAAGAAGTTCACTGCTTCCGAGAATGGTTCCCACAAGCATGATGTACACGAACACCGTTTTCCAGACTGCCTGTTCCCCACAGGAAACTTCAAACGGTTCGTCCCGGTCCATGTCATCCCGGTCTCTGTCCCAGATCAGTTCCTGTCCATCCACATAGGTTCTGTAGCTGCGGTATTTACGGTAAATGTCCACAAACGGAACCTGCAGACCCATGCCCCATATGAGCACTTTTCCGGTTCTTCGCATCCCCTGGGAAAAAGTCAGTTTCTTACCATCCTGATTGCAGACGGAAAGTCCAAAAATCCATTTGCCCGGTGTGGTGCCAAAAACAGACAGAAACAGTGGTTCCGCGAAAAGCATAATCCCCATGGCGGCGGCAGCCTGAAGAAGATCAGGCAGTAAACCTGTGGTAGAAGGCTGATTCAGAAGACCGTTCCACACAAGGGTTACCAGCCAGCCATACAGCTGAAAATCCAGCATCCGGGCCAGAAAGCGGCGCCACGGATGAGGGGCAAACGGCACCCGGTCCATTTCCGCCGCCGTCTCCGCCGGCAGACCTGATCCATCCCTATCCCGTTCCTTCGCCAGCGCTTCCAGACGGTTCAGATACCGGTCCGCATCCATCCCGTCAAATGTCACGCCGTCATACCGGATCTCCGAGCACACCGCAGCAGCATCATTCAGCTCCAGAACTTCACCTTCTATGCTGCGGACCCTCTGCTCCATGATTTCCTCCAGCGCCTCCGGATTCCCGATCAGTTCCCGGATCTGCTCCAGGGAAATTCCCAGTTCCCGCAGCAGGTGGATCCGCTTCAGCAGTTCCAGATCTTCCTCCGAATAATCCCGGTATCCATTCTCCCTGCGCACAGGATGCAATAGCCCTTCCTTCTCATAATAACGGATATTGGCCCGCACAAGACCGGACCGCTCCTCAATCTCTTTAATATTCATGCAAATCCCCCTTCCCCGAAACGTATCGGACTTCTTTTTATTCCCATCATAAACCATAAAGCCGCTTCACAGTCAAGGAAATTTCTACAGAAGTTACTGCCGCCGCGCTGTCAGAAGCCACGCTCCGACAAGGGAAGTGGCCGGTACGGTGAGGATGACGCCCATACTGGCGGACAGGCCCTGCATGATTTCAATTCCGATGGAATACATATTGATGATCTGCTGATACTGGTAATTGTACGCATAAATAAATACCAGTGTATTGATGGAGCCACCCGTAAATGCCAGTATCAGCGTATTGGACATGGTTCCCATCATGTCTCTCCCCACATTCATTCCCGAGCGAAACAGTTCCCCGGCGGTCAGATTATCATCGGTTTCTTTCAGTTCGTTCAATGTGGAGGCAATGGACATGCCCACATCCATGACAGCTCCCAGGGCTGCGATCAAAATCCCGGCAAACAGCAGCTCACCGATTCTGATATCGGTCATTTCACTTACGTAAACCAGATTTTCTATATCGGATACATTATAGCCGCTGATTCCCGTGATTTTCCCGAATATCCATGCAAAAATGCCGGCGATTACAACGCCTGTAACCGTGCCGGTCATGGCAGCCACCGATTTTCTGGAAATACCGTCTATGAAACACATGGTAACAACAGTAGTGACCGCGACCACGAAAACTGCTGCCAGGACAGGAGATATTCCTCTGTAGATCATGGGCAGAAAAATAAAGACGATGCAGCACATGGTAAATACAAGCCCTCCAATGGAGGCCAGTCCTTTTTTTCCGCCTACCAGTACCACGATTCCGATAAATATGGCAGCCATCAGCCAGATCATGGGACCGCGGTTTACGCTGTAGACAGAAGCCACCAGTTCTCCGGCTGATTCGCTGACAATGGCAATGACCTCCATGCCCGCCTCACAATGTGCACCAAACAGGTAACCGGAGGAGCTGACAGCTTCCACTCGTTCCCCTTTGTGGCTGCCGGACAGCAGTTCCAGTTCAACCACCTGATTTCCCACAATATTGCCGTTTTCTGTTTTATTATCCTGCAGTACGGACACAACCTCTGCCTTTTCAAAATTTCGTCCTTCTGTTTCCATCAATTCTGTCTTTTCTGTATCCCGGAAAAACAGAAAACACAGAATCAGGAGGAGACCGGCTGCTGCCGCGACTCCTCCCTGAATAAACTTTTTATTCACTATAATCCTTTTACTTTACAGTGACCTTTATGGTGTCACTGTACGCACCGTATACAGTCTTTCCGGTAACCTTTTTATACGCGCGTGCCCTGATATAGCATGTGCCTTTTTTCGGAACATTGAAAGTATATGTGGTTTTTGTTGTTTTCTTTGTTACAGCTTTTCTGAAGCAGCTGTTATCCGCATACTGGATTTCATATCCGCTTACCTTTTCATCCGCTGTAATAGAAACCGTTATCTTCTTTTTGCCGGTTGCCTTTGCAGCTGCAGTAACCTTATCCGGCACAGCATCTGCTTTTACGATGGTGAAGGTATCATCAATCTTTTCGCCATTGTCTGTACGGTAGGTATTGATGGTCAGCGTGTGGTCCGTTACATCAATAACAGAATAGGTGGGGATATCTTCCTGCCATCTGTTTGCAATATAGGTCTGCATTCTGGGAACCAGGTCATAATATTTGCTGCCTGATGAAGAGTTTGCGGTCATGTACAGAATTCCTTCCGGATTATAAGCCACAGCATCATCCTTCAGTTCTTCCACCGCATCCGCATCCATAACACTGTACAGATACTCCAGATAAGCCTGTTCGTCGGGATCTTCCGTATCATCCTGAATATTGCCCGGAGCTGTAAAGAGCTGTGTCTCCTTATCGCCCTTTGTATCCATATCCCTTTCCAGCATCTCATCAAATTCATCATCTGTATAATCGCTGGTGGCTGTTCCGCCCAGAAGCAGTCTGGAACGGGAATATGCGTGATCATGTCCGGTCAGAACCGCATCCACATCATATTCTTCAAAATAAGGCGCCAGCTGATATCTCAGGTTCGTAATCTCCGGTTCGTTGGAATGCTCTGCGGAACCATAAATATCCTGATGCAGTGTAACGATTCTCCATTTGCAGTCTTTATTAGCACTGACTGCCTGCTCCATAAACTGCTTATGTTCTGCCACGTTGGTATCCTGTGTATTCAGCATCATAAACAGTACATCCCCGTATACAAACCAGTAATCTCCGCCCACGATACCGTTGGAACCCAGTTCGCTGCTGTTGGGCGTGTTAAAATGATACGTATAATTGGCATTATCCGCATCGTGGTTGCCTACAGTCGTTGCCACCGGCAGTGATTTCAAAATATCAGGGCTCAGATAGCCTGCATACTCTATTTCACTCTTGGAGGCATCTTTATTGGGAGATTTTGCCTTTGTGGTCTGAATCTGATCACCCGCCGATACCACAAAGCTGGCTTTATATCCCGTCTTTGCCATAGCAGCTTCCAGTGTGGCTTCCCAGTTGAAGGCATCGCTGCGGACTGCGTCGGACTGCGCATTATAAAATTCTTCCGTGTCCTTACCTTTCAGCGCATTTGAAGAACCGATCTGAGGATCGCCTACGAAAATAAAACTGAATTGATCCGTAGATTTCGTTGTATAGGCGGCCGGTTTTGTATAGCCGTCTCCATTGTCATAGCTGTAATAGTAAGTTGTATTTTTCTTTAAACCTTTTACCGTTACTTTATTGGAGTTGTATTCATTGCCATCATTATCTTTTTCGCCTTCCACAGAAGTCTGAACCGCTTCATAAACTCTGGCATTGCGCATGTTCTTACCCTCACCGATAATCAGTTTGGGTTTATTGCTTTTTGCCAGCTTCGGACATGTTTTTGCAGCTTTTTTTGCAATACTGCCGGAAGAAGCTGCTTTCATATCCTTCGGAGTATACCACGCAAAATTCAACTGTGTGGCATCACTGCCCGGTGTGAGAGAAACCTGTGTCCAGTCTGTCTTTACCGTATTCCATTCCTCCACCCAGCTTTCCCACTCAGAAGTGGTTCCCATTACTGCCGCCATATCCGCGGCGTCTGTTTTTCCATCCGGTGCAGCTGTATAATCTCCCGCCAAAGCAGTAAAACCACCCGTAATAAGAAGTGAAACCGCCAGAGTTCCCGCAAACAGCTGCTTTTTCCAATTCCCTTTCATGTCATTCTCCTTACCTGTACTTTTCAGTACATCATCATAACCTGATTTTCGAAAGATATACTCCCGGTCACTTGTCTTTCCGTTATATTCACAACATGTGTCCTCCGTATCCTTCCGGAAGAATCATAAAAGGAATCTGTAAAAAGAATGTGCAGATTTATTTAAAATCCATGTAAGTTTTCTGTCATTTTCAATTACCTGTTCCCGGCTGAAGTCGGAACAGTTATCTTTTCCCTGTTTCTACTGCCGTTTTTTCTTCTCCGATATAACCGGACGGTATTCGAATCCATCGATGCTCTCTTCGAATTCCTCTTTCACCTGTTCCAGCAGCTGCTCGTCTTTTATCAGCCGCAGGCCGGTTTTGTACATGCTCCTTGCTGCCAGAAGCATGCCTTTCTGACCGATGCTCATACCGGCACAGGATGTCTGCTCCCAGGTATGAGCCGCCACACCCACAGGACGGCAGGCGGTTACGATCTCTACCGTGGGAACGATCCAGCTTACATCGGATACATCAGAAGACCCTCTGGTATAAAAAGATCTTCCCACATAGGGAACAATTCCCGTATGAAGAATCTCATTCTGCAGATAAGGCATCCCTTCATAGGACACATAATTGAGAATAGAATCATTGATGGTGTCTGTATCATAACGTCCCTGCATCTTGGCGGCAAAAGCCAGCTCCTTGTCGGTCCACTGAACAGGGCCGCATTCCTCCAGCGCTTCATAAGCTGTTTTGCAGAGCGTTTCATTAATATTGAAGCTGTAGCATGCCCACACGATCTGATGCTCAAACTCCGTATCCGTCATCAGAGCCGCCCCCCTGGCACAGTTCAGAATTCTTTCGTACACCTCCTGAACCTGCTGGATCGTAGCTCCGCGGATGGACAGTCTGGAAGACGCAAATGCCGGCACCACATTGGGCTTCTGACCGCCGTTGGTAATGATGTAATGCATGGAAACATTTTTGCTTACATGCTCGCGCAGGTAGTTGATGGCAACATTCATCAGTTCCAGCGCATCCAGCGCACTTCTGCCCTCATGGGGTGCCGCTGCCGCATGGGAAGCCTTGCCGTAGAACTGAAAATCCAGTGTGTACAGAGAAGACTGTATACCTTCATTGGCATAATTGGCAATCCCCGGGTGAGTCGTGATGGCCACATCAAGGTTGGAAAATACGCCTTCCTTTGCCATGTAGATCTTCCCCATGGTACCCTCTTCATCGGGACATCCCCAGAAAATAACGGTCCCGGGCAGTTTCTGTTCTTCCATCTCATATCGAAGCGCAATGGCTGCAGCCGCCGCGGAAGTTCCCAGAAGATTATGACCGCAGCCGTGCCCCGGTGTCCCCTCCACCAGAGGCGACCGGTGGGCAACCGTCTTCTGGCTCAATTCCGGCAGAGCGTCAAACTCGCCCAGAAAACCGATCACCGGTTTGCCGCTTCCCCAGACTGCTTTAATTGATGTCTCCAGACCTCCCAGGCCGGTTGTCACCTGAAAGCCATTCTGCCGCATCAGTTCCTGCAGACATGCACTGGACTTGTACTCCTGACGGCCCAGTTCCGCATAACCCCATATCTTTTTACTTGTTTCAATAATAATGTCCTCATTCTGTTGGATCCAGTCAAGCCTCATGTAATTATTCCCCCTCCAACTGTTTACTGTTCTCCCGCTCTCTCCGGCATGTCTTTCGTCCGGCGCTGCCGCCCGGTATCCTTCAGCTGACCTTTTCTGCGCTGGATGTTTCTTTCAGCACAGGCCGATCTGTACTGATTTATCTGATACCGGTCAGCACTTTCATGTCAGGAAATACTTCCTTTCCGATCTGGATGGCATCCCAGTCATATAAAACGAGATACACCTCCATATCAGAGTTGTGTTTCCTCAGATATTCTCTTATGGTAAATGCCGCCACGCCCATCGCCTTGCGTCTGGGAAAGCCGAAATTACCAGCCGAAATCAGAGGAAAAGCAATCGATTTAATCCCGTGCTTTTCAGCCAGCCTCAGGGAATTTCCATATGCACTGTAAAGCTGCTGTTCTTCTCCGTGATTACCACCGTACCATCTCGGTCCTACCGTATGAATCACATACTTTGCCGGCAGATTGAATCCCGGCGTGATCACAGCTTCACCCGCTGAGCAGAAACCATAACGATTGCATGCTTCCTGCATCTGCGTCTCACCTGCTGCACGAAAAATGGCTCCGCAGACACTCCCGCTCATCTGCAAACCTGAATTGGCGGCATTCACAATAGCGTCAGTTTCCATTTTTGTAATATCATTTTGTACAACCTGAAATAACATAAACATCCCCCTTTCCGGATAAACCTTATTTTTTATATTATCATGATATCATATCAGCGCATGAAAAACCATACTCAAAAATGATAATTTTGTACTATTCTCACAATTTTCAGAAAAAAACTGCCGCTACAGTAAAAACAGCGACAGTTTTCGAATATTTCCTTTATAATTATGGTTTAGTTTGAACAATTATATCGTTCTGCTTACTTCCGGTAAATACATTCCAGCGCTCTCCGACAGATATTTTTGCATCTATGGCCGATACCCTGTTTCATCACCCGGAAAATCCCCCACATACCGGCTTCCACATCCCATTTCAGACTGCCCGAACGATAGAGATAATCACCGGGACAGGAAGCTCCGCCTTCCGGTTCCATGTTGAACGTATTCCCGATGCTGACTGCTCCCCGCATGGAAATCACTCTGGAATGCGGATCCTGCGGCTGATCCTTCCATTCATGGCCGTGTATGCCAAACCCCACATTTCTCGGTTTATCCGCAGGCATCATGGTACGGAACACAACCCGGTCTCCCGGATAGGCCCTGAAAACAGGCGTGGCAGGATCTCCGTGAACCCGGCTGCAGAATATTTTCGAGATTCTGCGGTCGTTTTTCAGACGGTTTGCAAACCGTTCCGAACGGTAATTATAACCCTTTTCCCCGGTGTCCTCCGCATCCACCGATTCATTTTCCGCTGCATCTGCACCATGTTCATTTTCATGTTCCCCGGTATTTTCATGTTCTCTGATATTTCCTTCTCTGATATTTCCTTCTCCGATATTTCCTTCTCCGACATCTTCCTCATCATTCCCATCTTCTGCTGTCTTTACCAGATGTCCCTGTGCATCCAGCATACGGATTCCATTCTGAATCAGTACTACAAATTCACGGAAGGTCTCCGTCCCCGGTGCTGTAATAACTGCCTGTTCATCATAAATTCCTCTGGACAGTGAAAGATTTCGGTACCATTTTGCACCCGCCGGTTCGATAATCACCGCACCGAACAGGCCGTGATACCGATGGTTTCTCAGATCACCGAAGGACTGGATCAGGCAGGAACCGTATTCTTTGTCTGCATACCACAGATATTTCCGGCTTTCTCCGGGTCCCACCGTCTGCTCCTGACAATTGTATCCCACATTGATTCCGGAATCGCGGACCGGATCATAATGAAGAAACTGAGGGTTGAGGGAAACCCGCATGGAAGGCCGGTGTTTCATGTCAAGCGGAACCTTCGGATAATCAAACCAGCGAACCGGTTTTTCCGGATCAAACAGATTGTGCAGCGTGATTTCGATCCAGTCTCCCGCATTTGCCCGCAGAATCAGCGGCTTCGCACATTTTCTCCCGCTTGTCACCGCTTCCATTTCCTCCAGCGGAACAAACATCAGTCCGTCCGGGTCATGATCGCCATGGCAATTGTAGCAGATGTCTTTCTGAATCGCCGCAATTTCGTATCTCCGGATCATCGCATCCTTCCCCGGACAGGGCGGCAGCGGCAGGAGCTGATCTTCCTTTTTGCAGAGAGGTTTCAGGCATTTTCTCGGGCAGGGATAAGCCCGGATGATTCCCCAGAGACCGAGCCAGGCATCATCAATTCCGCCGAAATAATAAAGATAATCCCCTGCACCGTATTTCTGCGTAATACGGATGTTAAATGCCTCCGAAATCCCGAGGGTCTGGGAAGCCACATCATTTGAGAAAATATTTTCAATTTCTTTCTTCCACTGCAGACCGGTCAGATTGAAGGAATGCTGCTCTTCATGGGCACCGTCCAGCAGACGGATCACCATCTCATCCCCGGGATAGGTCTCAAGAACCGGCGTAGCAGGATCTCCATGCTTCAGAGAGCTGAATACACAGGACGGATCACTGCCATCCTTCAGCCGTTCCCGCATGGGCTCCGAACGATAATTGATCCCCATCACACCGGGATCATCATGGGAACCGGGTACCTCCGGCGGATTGAGCGGTTTCCCGTCTTTATCGAACAGAAGCGCAAAATCATGCACAAACAGGACAAATTCCCGGAATGAAGTGCCATCCCTCCTCCGGATCACCGCCTGCGTACCGGAGCGGAGCTTCCTGCCGGTGCGGATGTTATGAAATGTGGCTCCTGCCTCCTCCACGATCATTGCACCGAACACACCATGCTGCTGATGGGAATTGGCAAACAGGTGATCATGGAAGAATACGGTCCGCAGTTCCGTGTTGGCAAAAAAGCGCCCGATCAGCGTTTCATAGCGGCGTGCTCCGGCTATATTATTCCATCCGTTGGCCGCACCATCCGATACGATAGTATCAAATTTTACCAGATGGATATGGTACCCGGCTATATCCGTCAAAGTCCTCATCTGGAAAGGACTCTCTTCCAGAAACTCCGGAAGCAGATTGGTCAGCCGGATTTCCACACAATCCCCCGCATTGACACGAATCACCAGCGGCTCCACCCTGATTTTCTGCGATTCTACTTTCTTAATATACGATTCCAGACCGCCATGGCGCTCCAGTTCCTCCTTCAGAACGAAAAATCTGCCCTGGGGATCGTGCCAGTCATACCGGTTATAGGTCACCTTCGCCTGAACCAGCGCGATTTCAAAGACTTTCACATGATTGCAGGACTCTTTACAGGGTTCTTCGCCATGCTCTTTGCACGGTTTTTCACATCCTCCGTCCGTATGGCAGGGACACGTATCCGTATACAGTGCGCCCGGCTGAAAATCTCTGACAAAATTGGCCCGCTCCAATGCGGTGGGTTCAATTTTGTTCGTTCCATCGGGATTCAACACTCCCAGAGGCGGCTGAAGGGGCCGCTCTCCGTACTCACCGTTGATATAGTTTGGATATCCCGGATGTTTTTCATCCTTTTTACGGGGCGGTTTCCGATCCTTCAACGGCATAAGAGGAGGAATTATCGTCCCGTCGGGAAGCTTCCCGGTGCCATCCTGCAGCCGGTCGTAAATCCGCCATAATGTCCACATTCCTTCATGAAAATGAGGATACAGATGACAGTGGAAAATGGCATCGCCGATCATTCCGTTCAGGCTTCCCGCGCCGTGAAGGATATCAAGTGTATAGCATTCGCCGGGACTCAGAGAAATCGAATCGATGATGACCGAGTCGGGATTTTCCCCCTCCAGCTTCCACTGGTGATTATGCAGGTGAAATACATGGGTTTCCTTGATTCCGCCGTGAATCAGACGGATTTTCGACGGATCTCCCACATACGCCTTTAAGATGGGCGGCGCCGGATCGCCGTAAACCCAGGAGCTCATGGAGATATCCTCTCCTGTATCGGCGTGATCTTCCGTCAGCGGCATCCGGTTACGCATGGGCTCAGCGCGGTAACTGATAGCCGTTGTGGCAGAGATCAGTCCCGTGTGAGGATCTCTGGGCGGATCTCCGTTTTTATCTTTAATCTCCAGTTCATCATGGAAGAAAACCGCATACTCACGGAATGACGGTCGGTGCGGATGGTAGATATCCGCAAACAGCCCGCTTTCCAGTTCTTTTCCCGTTTCCGGATCCAGCCACCGGGACTGGGGAGCCTCCACAATAATGGCTCCGAACAGCCCGTGTACGTTGGTTCCTTCCTCGCTGCTGCGGGGATCCGCCATATCGTGAAACAGATACACCCCTTCCCTCTGCGCATACCAGGTATAGGTAATCTGCCGTTTTGTGGTAGTATTTCTGTTGTAACCCACATCCGCTCCATCCGATGTCTGGACATCGTAAGCCAGCCCCTGTACATGGATGGAAAGATCTCTTTTCAGAGAATGAGAAAAATGAATCACAACTTTATCGCCCAGATTGGCGCGTATCACCAGCGGTTTTACGTCTTCACAGGGCTGAGGAACCTCTTTCTGAAAATTGCGCAGCGCCTCGCTCCGGATCCGTTCAGCATCCTTTTTCAGAACATACAGAAGTCCATCGGGATCATAGTCTCCGAAACGATTGTAAACAATGGGAATCTGAATCGCTTCTATTTCATAGCAGCGCTCCGTCTCCGAAACAGGATATTTACATAGCTCCATACATTATCCCTCCTGTCCGCAGTTCATTTTCAGAATCCGGATATAATGATTGGCTTCCCGCAGTACATGATCCGCAAGCAGCGGCAGGATGACGGAAGTAATGCTGCAGTTCAGAATTCCTTCAGCCCCCGCAGTCTTGAATTCCCGGTATTTCAGTGTCTCTTCCAGAGACTTCCTGCACAGACGCTCCCGGGAAACAGACTCCCGATTTTCACGGCAGCCGCAATCAGCATTTTCCCGATTGCCGGAGTCTGATTTTTCCTGACGACAGCCGCACTCTGTGCTTTCCTGCCTGCTGCAGGAATCCGCTTTTTCCTGACGGCAGCTGCACCCTGCACTTTCCTGTCTGCTGCCATCCGTATTCTCCGGTTCCGCCATTTCCAGAAGTTTCCGGTATTCTCCGGCAAACTGACTGGATGTTTGAATCAGTTTCTCTTCCGCAGGGTCGAGAAGGCCTCTGATAAACAGAGCATGCTCCATCATGATCTGATTCCAGAAATCCTCTTTTCCATACAGTTCTTTCCAGGCAATCTTCCTGTTTCTTCTCAATCCCAGTAAAACAGCCCGGTACAGCTTCGCCTCCCTGAGAATATGCTGAATCAGCAGCGGATAATTGGTTGTAAACAGCCGACACCTGCCCACTTCCTTCAGAATATTTTCCTTAAACTGGATCAGCCCGTTCACCAGTCCCAGCGCCCGCTCGTTCATCCGGTTTACCATGCGCACAACCGTTCTGCTGCAGCCCGTTCCCCGGCCCGATCTCAGATTTTTCTCCATCTCGGAAATCCGGCTGTCAATGGCAATACCCGTCAGCCAGCTGGTTTTCTGCTCTGCAGGAATCGTAAAACGTGTCACCAGCTCCTGAGAATCCAGAACCGCCCCGCTGACGATCCCGTCACCCAGCCTGACCGCCTGCTCCAGAATCTCCTCAAACCCGCGCCTGAAAAAGTCCGCCCGGGCAATCCATTCCCTGTTCTCACAGGGAAAACCAGCCTCCAGAAACAAAGAATGTTCCTTCATGATTCTTGAGAAAAAAAGATGTGTTTCAATTGAAAATACTGCATAATTTTCCATAACACTGCATATCCTTATAGTTTACCTTTTCTATAATATATGCTTCGGGTTGCAGCCTGTTTATGAAACAGGTATAATAAACGTAACAATTCAAAGTCGGCTATGCGGCTCTGAACAGATACAAATCATGTGAGGTAATATTTATGAAAGCGACTGTTTATTCCATCTGCATTAACGAAGAACGCGGAAAACTGAAGCAGGAAATTCCCTGCGCGGAATTTATCGAGAATAAAGGAATCTCCGGCGACGGACACCAGGGGGACTGGGGCAGACAGGTCACCTGCCTGAATTACCAGAGCCTGGTAAAAAGCAATGAAGAACATCAACTGAATATGGGACCCGGAGATTTTGCAGAAAATGTACTGATCGACGGCATGGACCAGCTGGATCTCCAGCCCGGCGACCGGTTCCGACTTGGAGAAGACGTCATCCTTGAAGTCACCCAGATCGGCAAACCGGACCATCCAAGCGTCGTCACACGCACCTTCGGGATCTCGCTGCTGCCCTATGAAGGCAGGTTCTGCCGGGTAGTAAAAGGCGGGAAAGTGGTGAAGGGAGATATGGTGGTGAAGCTGTAGGGTTCTGGTTATACAGTTCAGAACTTTCTATAATGAAAAGGGTATTGAGGCCAAATTGCAGGACACCACTGCAATTTGGCCGCCAGAGACTTCGCTTTAACTTTAGTAGATGAGGTCCTGAACAGTATATGTGGGGATGGCACATATAGTTTTACTGCCTGTACTTTATATCCGCAATTCAAAGAAACCTTCACAGCTTTTTTGTTGCCAGATTGATCAGAATCAGTTCACGGATCAACGGATGTAGAAAGAGATGTCCGGTATTTCTGTCACATTGAATCAGACTTTTGAAAATCAGCTGTTCAATCGTTTCGTAATTTTTCAGTCTGCATCTGGATTTCAGTTCCCGGTCAATGATACCGCTGACCGGAAGCAGCGCCAGATTTTTCAGAACATACTGTTCTTCCGGAGTCAGGTACTGCGGATCAACAATATGTTTTACGAATTCATAAACAGACCCGGGCATGGTGCTGGAATGATGTCTGATCCGATTCAGTTTTTGTGTGGAATAAAGGCCTTCATTTTTCAGGAAATCAAGCATCTCCGTGGCAGTCATGCGGCTTACCTGCATCTGTTTGGCTATCAATTCCAGAATAAACAGATGCCCTTCATATCTGGCAAGCAGCTGCTGTGCAGCAGGAAGCTCTTCTTCTGTGAGATTTCTTCTGCAGTTCCGGATAAAACATTTAAGTGTCATACCCGGTTCTGACAAATTCTCGGAGTGAACGACAACATCATCATTATAATAAATACCTGTATGATCGGCGCTTCCAAAATTCTCAAATGCCGTTACAGGAAGAATTCGATACCCGTTTTCCGACATATCAAGCTGAGTGGTGAACAGCACTGTGTAATTTCCTTTCAGAAACTCTTTCAGATCCGGTTCTTCAGCCGTATTGAAATTATCTATAATAAATAAAATCCGCTCGCTGGCAATTCCCCAGAGCATTTCCAGCTTTCTTTTGAAATATTCTCCATCACTTTCAGGTCCCCCATCCGTATACATTCTCCTGCAGCTGTTCAGATGAATATCATTACAGACCAGCTGCCTCAGGCTTCCGCGATAATTCAGAAAAAGGATTACGTCATAATAGCTTTTATAGCTGGAAGCATATTTTTTGGCCAGTTCCGTCTTGCCTATTCCACTCATTCCGTAAAGAAACAAATGCGGATTCTCATTTGATAAATGCAGAAAATTATGAATAGCATTGATGTATGCTTCTCTGCCGCAGAAGTTACTGATGCTGGGAGGAAGAATAAATGTAGTTTCAAAAATATCGGAATAGGCCATCCGGGGCTGATCTTCAAAATTCATACTGCTGTAAAGTGCTGTTTTCTGAATATGGCAGTGTGGAAATTTCTGTCTGTTCATTTCCGGAACTTCGCAGATGCTCAGATAGTGTTCGATAATTGGTACAGCATCCGAATCCAGCAGGCAGAAAATCAGAAAAAATGCCAGAGCGGCAGAAGGATTTTCTTCAATCAACCGATAAAGTTCAGTATGTTCCGGCTGAAAATAAGCCGGGTCATTTTTTACCTGCGCATTGAAAAAGTTGCAGAAACGCGCATGATCATAACATCCGAATGCAAGGAAAACATTGCACTGCTGAATCAGACTGTCGATTACTTTTGTATTTTCGAACAGTTTTCTTGTTCGCGTAAAAAACTGTTTAAAACCATTGCGAAAGGTATTCGTACGGTAATCAATCATATCACCCCGCATCAGCACAGATAAAGAGCCCATATGATTCCAGATAGAGCTGGTATTCAGCTCCGGATCCGGATTATTGGTAATTTTTTCAGGAAAAAGACTGGAGCAGAACACATTTTGAGTAGGACCCGGATGTTTTGAGTACACAGGAGCTGTTGGTATATTGGGAAAAATGGCAGGACAGATATTATCCGAATAAAAAGCGGTTTGTATTTTAATAAGAGATATTTTAGATTCTTTTATCATTTATCAGATACCCTCTTTAAATACACATGGTGAAGGCGTCAAATGGATTTGACACCGTGATACAAACGGATTTCTCCGCGTTTCATACTCCCGAAATCCCTGTATCATACACATTAAAATATCATTAACATAGAATAGCGAATACTATAGTTGATTTCAAGTAGACAGGTTCGAAAAAAAATTCGAAGCAAATACGAGATAAAAATAGTCCGAATAAAAAAGAGATATGCTATGATGAAATCGTAATTATTCACCTGTAAATAAAAAGGAAGGAGAATGAAAATGATTAGAAAAAGAAAAATTTTTCCCGGTCTGTGTATGTTCCTTTTCATGTTTTTTGCAGTTCTCTCAGTAAATGCCCTGGCAACAGGGACAGATTCTGCAGAAAGCCAGACAGTCCGCTACAAGCTGACCTATTATCTGGATGGCGGAACAAACAATAAGGCCAATCCTGAAACCTATACTGTCGATGATGAATTTACCCTGAAATCCCCCAAAAAAACCGGTTATACTTTCGACGGATGGTATTCCGACAGTAAATATACGAAGAAAGTTACCGGCATCAAAAAAGGAAGTACGGGAGATCGCAAATTTTATGCAAAATGGACTGCCAATACCTACAACATAAAATTCAACGGCAACGGCGCTGCCGGCGGAAAGATGTCTACCTTAAATTCCCGCAAATACGGCAAAACCTATACCCTGCCGGCAAATGCCTACAAAGCAAAAACAGGCTATTATTTCGCCGGATGGAACACCAGGGCAGACGGAAAAGGTACCGCTTATGCTGATAAAGCAAAAGTCAAAAATCTTTCATCTGTCAATAAAAAGACAGTGACACTGTATGCTCAGTGGAAGAAAATTCTTGCGCCGAAAGCGGCCTCTTCTAAAAATGTATATGTGGACAGGACTGTGACATTGTCTGTTTCCAACCTGATCCCGGGCGATAAGGTAACATTTAAATCTTCCAATACAAAAATTGCATCTGTGGGAAGCAGCAGCGGTAAGATCACCGGAAAGAAAAACGGAAGCTGCACAGTTACCGCAAAGGTAAAACGGGGCAGCAAAACCTATACCCTGAAAACAAAAGTTACCGTCAAAACAGCAAAAACCGGCAATACAGCAGGCAATGTGCTCATGGGAGGCTATTTTGCCGCAACAGACGGCTCCTATACCTATATAGCTGAAAATCACGCAAGTGATAATTACGGAAGAATCTACAGAGTAAAGGCTGACGACGGAAGCGGTAAAAAGCAGCTCTATAAAGCAAAAAGCAGTTCTGTACAGGATATCAGTATCTATGGAGATTATATTTATTTTCTTAAAAATAAATCTGATCTGTACCGGATGAAAAAAGACGGAACCGGAGTGAAAAAAATCTGTAAAGCATATTCATACTGCATCACCGAAGGATATATTTATTACATCCCCGAAAACGGCAGCAGCTTCCAGGTTTACAGACGGAAAACAGATTCCTCCACAGCTACACGCCTTAAAACTTTTGACAATACGGTCTATTATTATAACGATGGTATCTACTGCGATGGAGAGTATATCTATGTCAATGCAGAAAGCTATCCGAATCCATATGGTTTTCCTGCCGGAAGGGTATACCGCATGAGCCTTACCGGCAAAGGATGCAAAGAAATCCTTTCAGGTACCCTGTTCGGTGTAAAAGGAAAGTATCTGTATTATGCAACGGAACCTCAGGATGTAAGCGGAACGATGTCCCTGGAAAACAGATTGCTTTCCAAAGCAGCGCTTGACGGAACCGGCAGCAAAAAACTGGCAGAAGTTCCAATCGGAGGATCAGGCACAGACGAAAATCCTGCAATGGTAAATATGGATAATACATACATCTACTATGAAGAACCCGTCAACACCGACTACAAATTTAAAATCAGAAGAATGAAACTTGACGGATCTGAGAAAAAATCAATTTACAGCAGTAAAGGAGAACTCTGTGGTGCACTGAACACAGCCGGCAGCAGACTTCTGCTTTATGATCGCGGCTTTGATATAGACGGCAACAGTTTTACTATTATGAAAATGGTGAAAAAGACAGGAACTGTGGTTCGTACTTTATTCAATTATACCGAAACGCACTAATATATCAACTGTATCAATTAATATATTAATTATATTAATCAGTCTCCCTATGGTACTTAATGAGCAGGCATCCTTTCCGAAAGCCTGCTCATTAAGTGCCGGCATTTTCAACGGCCTCCTTTGCAGGATATCACTGTGATTCCACACCAGGTTTTTCTCCTTTCCCCAGCGGATGAAATTCTGAACTGCATATGGAGGCCACACCTGTATTTTGACTGCCTGTACTTATATCCTGAAATCAAGATAACTCTCCTCATTTGTACAGGCAGTCAAAATGTTTTTGTAATCTATAAATACTTCTTTTTCCATTCCCTTTCATATGCAATGGCGTTTTCAGATATATCGGTATAATCAAAATCTGTTTTCATATTTCCCTGCTTATCTACAACCATTGTGAACACAGTCCATTTCCCATCTCCCATCTGTTTTCTTTCCTCAGATAAAATTTTATCAATGTCCATAAACAGTCTGATTAACTGCGTCTGTTTCACTCCGGGAAGGCTAAAGCAGTCTTTATAAGAACCGTCACTAAAATATGTATAGAATTTCATGCTGTAACTTCCTGTCATATACCCTGCATAAAAAACCACTTTTTTCCATTCTTCTGGAAGTACATCTTGCAATTTATCCCATACATTCTGAAAAATATTTTCATTCATTGATTATTCCTCCTGTCCGTTCGGAAACACTCTAACGCTCTTTTCACCGTCAATACTATATGTAACAATAAGGGCTTCAGGACGTCTTGATTCCCCTTTATATTCCAGATTTATTTCCACTTTGACTTCCTTGCCGTCTTTTACCTCTCTGGCAAGTTCGTTTTCCAGATTCCTGAAACCGTTTCTGTTGACCTCTGCATCCTGCGGGATCATATTCTCCAGACCATTGGAACCATCAAACTGATCACCAATCAGATGCCCCCGATCATCGCCTTCCTTCTGATCCCCTTTCCCGATATCCTCAATGGAATCTTTTATGGAAAGTCGGTTATCCCGCTCTTTCATATGGAGTGCTCCTTTTACCGAAACGATTCTGCCATATTCATCTGTTTCATAATGATAGCCATTAATCTCATAGCTACTATTCGGAAGAAGATCATTATCTACACGATAAAGTTCTCCGTTATCGTCAAAATAGCATTTTTTTCCTTCGATAATTTTCTGATGAGGATTCTCCTGCTCTCCGCCGTCGTTACAATCCATTTCTTCATTTAACCTGTTATCCCAGAAATCTCTTGCTTCATCCGGCGACAAACCTTTTTCAGGCTGTATTTCCTTATAGTGTTCCACTTCCGAACTTTTGATATCTACTATTTCCCGATCAGCAGAAATTTCATTCATCAATACACACCTCCCCTTGTTTGGTACACTTCTGTAAATCTGCATAAAATATCATTATAAGATGCATCCCGTACAGATTGCTCATAAATAATAAGCGCCATAACCAGATCAATCTGTCTCTGTGAGTACCTGCAAACAGAAGGAGATAATTTTTCAGCCACAGAATGAACCCAATCCGTTATATCACTGCAGTTCTCCGATCCCCGAATTGCTTCTCCTGCTTTCAGGAAATCATATACCAAGGTTCGCAGTGCTTTGACAGCCTCCTCTTTTTCAACGGTAATGTAATCAATAAAATCACATTTAACTGCTGTATCCAGATGCGATTTCAAAACCATCGACTTTAGCTTCTGGATGTCAACCCGATCACCTTTCCTGTATATTTCCCTGTTCATAATACAATCCAGAAGGGATTTCGATGCCAGAATATGATTTATGTTCTGCTGTGATACATTTCCGGAAACCGGGGATATAAATAACTGACCGGTTCCGATGTGCTGATCAATTTTGCAAAGAACCGGCTCCAGCCAATCACTCTGATAAACAGCCGCAACACCTTTTTCAAGCTTTGCAAGTTCAATAATCTGATCATCTGTCAGCCCTGCTGCTTTTCCTACAAGTTCCCGGTCTGAAAAATCCGGCAGCCGCAGAATAATTTTGGTATTGGTATTCCTGATGACTGACATATCAAGAAGTCCGGGAGACTGATCTGCAATCACAAAACCTTCACCGTATGTTCTCATTTCAGCAATCGCATTTGCCAGCATTTCAACAGATTTACCCAGCAGATTGCTGCCTTCACTGGTCTGCTCCACAGAAGTACGTCTAAGAAGATTATGTGCCTCTTCCAAAACAGTTACGTGATTCAGTTTCCGATTTGCTCCAGTCCCATTCATACGATATTCCTGAAGCTTCAGCACCAGCAATCCCATAATCAGTGATTTTGTTTCCGTGGAACCGACACGGCTCAAATCCACAATCACATTGGTGTCGAACAGCTCCTGACCTGATATCTCATCAGACGTAAAAATCAACCCATTGATTCCATTGGTCAGCGATTTCAGCCGTGTCACCAGTGAACCGGTATAATCCCCTTTATTGTCCTGAGAATAATCACTTTCGTTCAACACCTGTCTGATCTGTTTAAATACATCCGAAAATGTGGGGAAAATGTGATTGTCATATCTGTTTTCTGATGTTACCAGATCCCATCCGGCGGCCTCATATGCCCTCTCAATGGAATCTTTTAATATTGCAGGCATCGCAGCATACATGGGCCAGCAGACATTGAAAATCTCTATCAACCTGTCAAGATGTTCCAGGACATGGATGTGTTCAGGAAAGCTGAAGGGATTAATCCGAAGCATCTGCGTATATCTGTAATTGGTTCCATACACCGTTACATCATCTCTGTGCCCAAACACATCTTTGTATTCCCCTTTCGCCGGTTCAATTACAAGAAAATGCACATCCTTTTCCAGCAGTCTGTCCAGCATCTGATAAATCGTATTGGATTTACCGGAACCCGTAGAACCGGTAATAAATGTATGAGCTGCCAGACCTGCCATATTTAGTTCAACAGATGACCTGCTTTCAACCTGTCCCATATGATAAACTTTTCCAATTGGAACCACATCGTCCTGCTTCTCTTTTGACAGGCTTCTGTCAACAACATTTCTTCCGAACTCCGCATGCTCCAGAACAGGAAGACCATATACCGATCTCGTAGGAAGGCCCATGTGCAGAGGCAATTCCAGACCGCTCACCATAACCCCCGGCGTATAAAGGGCAAGATCGTCCATATTGTTTACTTCTTCCGAAACAGGCATGGCAAAAACGGGGTGTACAAAATGGCTGAGATATGATTTAATACAATCCACTTTCTCAGATTCTTCATCACCGCTCCAGAAATTAATTGCACCGCTTTCAACCGATGAATTTTCACCGACCATAAGGGCACGATAAGTATTGGCAGCTAAAAGACAGCTCTCCTGTTTACCGGAAAGGAAATATGCCCCGCAGCTATATGATCCATAGTCTTCTCCTTCCCGGACACGTTTTAACTGCTCTTCAATCCGGTTCATCATCTCTACGATTGACTTATTCACATTCTCGATTTGCAAAGTCCTTCCTGAAGCCGTTGTATCTGTCCTGCCTTCCGTTTTCGTCTCACTGGTTGTATCTGTATCCGTATGCACCGATGTATCCGCCTTTGTTCGTGCGTAACCTGCATTCAGACCGCCGTTCAGCCCCATACTTTTTCCAATTGTATCCGTGATAGCTTCCGACATTGAACTGGAAGTGGAACTTCCCTGCATGGCAGCTCCTGCAACAGCATTTGCCACCAAAAATGCTCCGAGAAGAGCCGGGTTACTTATAGTAACTGCCTTTCCCAGAAGCCCTATCACAGTACCAGCAACACCGGACACTCCTGAAATTACCTGCCCGGCTCTCGCTGCAGCTGTAGGGCTGGAAGTTCCTTTCCCTTCCGTATGAGATACTGAACTGCTGTTTTCCCGTGATGAATTCAATCCTACGTTGATTCCAACATTCTTCGTATGCGACTGTGTATGGCTGATTCCCTCCGTAACAGCTTTGGAAATCCCTTTGCTGAGACTATCCATTACAGATTTGCTCTCATTTTCATTATACGACCAGATACTTTTCTGAAAAGAGGAAAGCACAGTGTAAAGATTTTCATAACCGTTCCTGATCTCAGTCTGCTCAGAAGAAGAAACCGGCTCCGCTATAAAAATTGCGGTATATGTATTGCCGTGCATTGCATCAATAAAACGTTCCAGTCCCTGAATAAACGTTTTATTTTCTGTTTTTGATTTGTCTCTGGCGGAGGCTACACAGGAAACAGATGAAACGTAAGCTGTCATTTCACAAAATATGCTTTCAATAAGTTGCTTCATTTCTTCATCTGGAGACATCTCATGAAATTTAGTTCCGGGGAAGTTACTGCTTATTCCGTTTTTAAGTGCTTCAAACGAAATACTTAACTGATTTCCAGAGCCTTTATTTTCTCCCTTTCTAACACCTGTATAAATTTTTGCAGGTTCACCAGGATTTTCTACATCTACCATAATAACAAGATTACAGCCCAATAACATACAAGCATGATAAACTGTTTCCAATTTCTGAAAGATGTCTTCCCCCCGTTTACATGACAATTCTTCCAGTCTAAAAAAGCGTAGACAATTTGCACTTTCTTCATTAAGCAAAATTGGATTGGGTTTTAACTAGAACTTTCCCAATCAGTAGTACTATATGACATCCTATGTTTGACACGT